>NZ_JBEZND010000023.1:28767-138721 GCF_040706415.1 Streptomyces sp. NPDC048106
TGCTGCGCTTGCATATCTGGCTGCGCCGGAAGAACTCGCCGGTCCCGGACAGCCGGGTACGCCCGAAGATTTGGTCGGGCCCGAGGAACCTCGCCACCCCACAGGTCCGGCTGTGCCCGCCGGTCCGGCGGCGTCCGCAGAAGTGGCTGCGCCTGAAGGGCCCGCTGGCCCCGAAGGTCCGGCCGCCCCCGGAGGGTCTGCTGCGCCCGCATGTCCGGCTGCGCCCGCCGATCCGGCCGCGCCCGAACAACCCGCCGGTCCCGAAGAACCCGCCGGTCCCGAAGCGCCGGCTGCGCCCACAGATCCTGCCGCGTCCGATGGACCTGGCCGTCCCGCAGATCCGGCGGCGCCCGCAGATCCGGCCGCGCCCGAAGAACCCGTCCGCCCTGGAGAGCCTGGCGCGCCCGAAGAACCCGTCCGCCCCGGAGAGCCTGGCGCGCCCGTGCGTTTGGACGCGCCCGCGGAGGTGGCCGCGTCCGGGGGAGGGGGCCGGGCCCGGGAGGGCGGGGAGGGGGAGGAGGCGGGCGGTGGGGTGTTCAAGGTTCGGCTTGCGAATTTCGAGGGGCCCTTCGATCTGCTCCTCCAGCTGATCTCCAGGCACAAGCTGGACGTCACCGAGGTCGCGTTGTCCAAGGTCACCGACGAGTTCATGGCGCACATCCGCGCGATGGGGCCGGACTGGGACCTGGATCAGACGACCGAGTTCCTCGTCGTGGCGGCCACGCTGCTCGATCTCAAGGCGGCCCGGCTGCTGCCCGCGGCGGAGGTGGAGGACGAGGGCGACCTCGCGCTGCTCGAAGCGCGGGACCTGCTGTTCGCGCGGCTGCTCCAGTACCGGGCGTACAAGCGGATCGCCGACATCTTCAACGCGCGCGTCGACGAGGAGGCCCGCCGCTACCCCCGTACCGTGGGCCTCGAACCCGAGCACGCCGAGCTGCTGCCCGAGGTCGTGATCAGCATCGGACCCGAGGGGTTCGCGAAGCTCGCGGTCAAGGCGATGCAGCCGAGGCCCAAGCCGCAGGTGTACGTCGACCACATCCACGCCCCGTTGGTCAGTGTGCGGGAGCAGGCCGGGATCGTGGTCGCGCGGCTGCGGGAGCTGGGTGAGGCGAGCTTCCGGGCGCTCGTGGCGGACACCGGCGACACCCTCACCGTCGTCGCCCGCTTCCTGGCGCTCCTGGAGCTGTACCGGGAGAAGGCCGTCGCCCTGGAGCAGGAGACCGCCCTCGGCGAGCTGCTGGTGCGCTGGACCGGCGGGGACGGCCCCGCCGCCCCGGTGGTCACCGACGAGTTCGACCGGCCGCCCGAGCGACCCGGACCCGAGGAGGAGAGGAAGCCGTGAGCGAGACCACCGAGGCCCCGGCGGGCCCGGGCGGCGTCGCCGAGCTGGAGCTCAGGCCCGCCCTGGAGGCCGTCCTCATGGTCGTGGACGAGCCCGCGACCGAGGAGCACCTCGCCAGGATCCTGGAGCGGCCCCGGCGGCAGATCGCGGACGCGCTGCGCGCGCTGGCCGACGAGTACACCGCGCAGGGCCGCGGCTTCGAGCTGCGCCAGGTCGCGGGCGGCTGGCGCTTCTACACGCGCGCCGCCTACGCGCCCGCCGTGGAGCGCCTCGTCCTGGACGGTCAGACCGCCCGGCTCACCCAGGCCGCGCTGGAGACCCTCGCGGTCGTCGCCTACCGCCAGCCGGTCAGCCGCAGCAGGGTCTCCGCCGTACGCGGAGTGAACTGCGACGGCGTGATGCGCACCCTTCTCCAGCGCGGTCTGGTCGAGGAGGCGGGCGCGGAACCCGAAACAGGTGCGATCCTGTACAGGACGACGAACTACTTCCTGGAGCGGATGGGCCTGCGTGGCCTGGACGAGCTTCCGGAACTCGCGCCCTTCCTCCCGGAGGCGGAGGCGATCGAGGCCGAGACCCAGGAAGGGGTTCCGTCGTTCGACCCGGACGCGCCCGACGCGCCGGGCGTAGCGGACGCAGACGACTAAGACGGAACTTTGATGCGAAGCAGCGGCAGCGGCAGCGGCAAGAGTGGTGGGCGCGGTAACTACCGCGGCGCCGGCAACAACCGGGACGAGCGGCAGGGGCAGGGCCGTCCCAGCAAGCCCCGCCCCGAGGAGCGCCGCTACGACGTGGGCCCCGGCGCGACCCAGGACGGTCCCAAGTCCGGGCGCGGCGGTTCGGCGCGCGGCGGCGCCAAGGGCGGCCCGAAGCGGCCCCAGCAGGGCGGTCGTACGGCCCCCTCGCGCTCGCGTGAGTACGAGACGCGGGTGGAGGAGCGCAACCGGGACCGGTACGCGGGCAAGAAGGACGTCAAGCTGCCCAAGACCTTCCCGGGCGCCGAGCAGGAGGGCGAGCGCCTGCAGAAGGTGCTCGCGCGCGCGGGCTACGGCTCCCGGCGTGCCTGCGAGGAGCTGATCGAGCAGGCCCGTGTCGAGGTCAACGGCGAGATCGTCATGGAACAGGGCAAGCGGGTCGACCCGGAGAAGGACGAGGTCAAGGTCGACGGCCTGACCGTGGCCACGCAGTCGTACCAGTTCTTCTCGCTGAACAAGCCCGCCGGTGTCGTCTCCACCATGGAGGACCCGGAGGGTCGCCAGTGCCTCGGCGACTACGTGACCAACCGCGAGACGCGGCTCTTCCACGTGGGCCGGCTCGACACCGAGACCGAGGGGGTCATCCTGCTCACCAACCACGGTGAGCTGGCCCACCGCCTCACCCACCCCAAGTACGGCGTGCGCAAGACCTACCTCGCGCACATCGTCGGCCCGATCCCGCGCGACCTCGGCAAGCGCCTGAAGGACGGCATCCAGCTGGAGGACGGCTACGCGCGCGCGGACCACTTCCGGGTGGTGGAGCAGACCGGCAAGAACTACCTGGTCGAGGTGACCCTGCACGAGGGCCGCAAGCACATCGTGCGCCGCATGCTCGCCGAGGCCGGGTTCCCGGTCGACAAGCTGGTGCGCACCGCCTTCGGCCCGATCACCCTGGGCGACCAGAAGTCCGGCTGGCTGCGCCGCCTGTCGAACACCGAGGTCGGCATGCTGATGAAGGAAGTCGAGCTGTAGGCCGGGCGCCCGCGCGCCTTGCGTCGATCATCATCCCCCTTTATTGTCACCATGACGATAAAGGGGGATGATGTACATGTCCAAGCGGCCCGCGACCGGCTCGCTCCTCGGCCTCGCCCTCGGGGACGCCCTCGGCTTCCCGACCGAGTTCAAGACCGTCGAGTTGATCGAGTCGATGTTCGGACCCTGGCGGGAGATGCCGCTGCCGCCGCGCGCCCGTGTCTCCGACGACACCCAGATGACCCTCGCCCTCGGCCGGGGCCTGCGCACCGCCATGGCGCGCGGTTACCTCGCGCCCAAGCGGCTGGAGCGGCCGGTGCGCGAGGAGTTCGTGGACTGGTACCACTCGCCCGACAACAACCGGGCGCCCGGCAACACCTGCCTGACCGCCTGCCGCCTGCTGGAGGACGGGAACCGCGCCTGGCAGGACGCCAGCCAGGTCGGCTCCAAGGGCTGCGGCGCCAACATGCGGGTCGCCCCGATCGGGCTCGCGCCCGGCCTGAGTGACGAACAGCGCGCCGGCGCCGCCCGGTTGCAGTCCGGGCTCACCCACGGCCACCCCACCGCGCTGGCCGCCTCCGACCTCACCGCCCGCGCCGTCCACCTGCTCGCCCACGGCACCGAACCGGCCGCGCTCATCGGCGAGTTGCGCGCCTACGCCCTCGCCCACCGCACCCGCTACGACCACACCTGGCTCGGCGACCTGTGGACCCGCTCCCAGGACCCCACCCCCGAGCACTTCGCCGCGCGCGGCTGGGACGAGTGCCTGGCGATCCTGGACCGGCTCCAGGCGGCCCTCGCAAACCGCTCGCCGGAGGCCGACCCGTGCCTGGCCACCGGCGAGGGCTGGATCGCCGAGGAGGCCTTCGCCACCGGGCTGCTGTGCTTCCTGCTCTTCCCCGACGAGCCCCTCACCGCCCTGCGCCGGGCCGCCTGCACCGCCGGCGACTCCGACTCCATCGCCTGCCTGACCGGCGCCTTCGCGGGCGCGTGGCTCGGCGCGGACGCCTGGCCCGCCCACTGGGCGGAGCGGATCGAGTACCGGGAAGAGCTGTTGGCGCTCGGCACACTCTGGGACGCTTAGGCCCATGATCGACAACCTCGACATAGACCTCGCGCCCGTGGTCGCCGAACAGCCCGACCCCCTGCTGTTCGCCACCGTCTCCGGGGCCCATCTGTACGGCTTCCCCTCGCAGGACTCGGACGTGGATCTCCGAGGCGTCCACCTGCTGCCCGCCGCGGATCTCGTGGGCCTGCGCGAGCCGGAGGAGACCCGGTCGAAGACGTGGGTGCGCTACGGCGCCGAGCTGGACCTGGTCACCCACGATCTGCGCAAGTTCGTACGGCTGATGCTGCGCCGCAACGGCTATGTGCTGGAGCAGCTCCTGTCCCCGCTCGTCGTGCACACCACCGACGCCCACCGCGAGCTGGTCGCCCTCACCCCGGGCGTGATCACCAGCCATCACGCCCACCACTACCGGGGATTCGCGGTCACCCAGTGGCGGTTGTTCGAGAAGACCGGTGAACTCAAGCCGCTGCTCTACACGTTCCGGGTGCTGCTGACCGGCGTCCACCTCATGCGCACCGGCGAGGTGCAGGCCCATCTGCCCACGCTGGCGGCCGGGCTGGACGCCCCCGCCTACGTTCCCGAACTGATCGCCGCCAAGGCCGAGCGGGAACACGGCACGTTCCCCGGCCTCGACCAGGAGCGCGTCGCCGACGACGTGGAACGCCTGCACGCGGCCCTGGACGAGGCCCAGTCCGCCTCGGCCCTGCCGGCCACCGCCACCGGCCACGAGGCACTGCACGACTTCGTGGTGCGGCTGCGTCTGGACGCCTGAACCGCTCCGGGCCGTCCGCCGACGAGTCAGGGAAGCGGGGGTGACTCCAGGGCCGAGGCGCGGCGTACCCGGTACAGGAAGTCCGCCACGCGGGGGTGGTCCGGTTCGGGTGGCAGGGGGGTGTGGTGCAGGGCCTTCTCCGCCTCCGCCCCGAGCCGGGTCATCCACGCCTCGACCTCGGCCCAGGGGACCTCGCCCCGCTTCACCGCGAGCAGCGACTCGCGGTCGTCACCCACGTCGATGCACAGCTCGCCGGTGCGCAGCAGGTCGCGGCAGCTCGTCAGCAGCCGCAGCAGGTGCATGGCGTGCTTCCAGCGCGGGGCACCCGTCGTACGCACGTCGGCGTCCAGCTTCTTGCGCTGGCCCAGCGCGTAGCGGGTGAAGGTGTCGTACGCCTTGCGGGAGAGGAAGGCGCCGCGCAGGGACAGCAGTTCGCGGCCGGTGTCGTCCACGTGCTCCACCAGCGGGGAGTGCAGGCACTCCAGGATGTTCGGGTTGCCGCGCAGCGCCAGCTCGCAGAACCGCTCCAGCTCCCAGGAGAACCGTTCCTCGCCCGGCCCCTCCACATGCGTCGGCGGCTTCCGGAACCGCCAGAACAGGGCGGTGGGCGCGACGTACACGCCCCGCCGGTCGGTGTCGCTCGCGTCCGTGGCCAGGCCGAAGGCCCGGGACCCCATGACGCAGGCGTAGATCGTGTGGTCGCGCACCAGGTCCTCGGGCTGCATGCCCGGAGCCTACGCGGCCCCTCAGCCGAGCTGGATGGAGTTTCCGTCGACCTTGATCGGGTGCTCGGCCAGCGGCTTCTCCGCGGGACCCTCGGCCACCGAACCGTCCTCGATCTTGAACCGGCTGCCGTGACACGGGCAGTCGATGGTGCCGTTCTGCACCCGGCTCACGGTGCAGCCCATGTGCGTGCAGACCGCCGAGAACGCCTTGAACTGCCCCTTCGTCGGCTGCGTCACCACGATCTTCTGTGCGTCGAAGACCTTGCCGCCGCCCTCGGGGATGTCGCCGGTGCTCGCGAGCTTCTTCGCGTCGGCGGCCGGGGACGTGCCCGCGCCGGTCGGAGAGCCCGTGGCGGCCGGGGACGCCGCGGTCGTGGGGCTCGTCGGCGAGGGGCTGTCGGTGCTGTCGGCGGCCGCGCTGCTGCCGCTGTTGTTGCTGCCGCAGCCGGTCGCGAGCGCCGCCGCGCCCGTCGCGATCACCGTGCGCCGCGTCGCGCCCTGGGTCATGTCACCACTCCGTACACATGTCGGGATGCGGATACCGATACCGATGCCTGGATGAAGGCGTGGAAACCGGAAGAAACCGGAATGCCCGTATCGTCTCAGTGATCGGGCGCCGCGCGCCTTGCCCACGCGGGCTGACTACGCTGGACGGGCCAGCACGACAACACCTGTCAGCGAGGAGCAGCGCCGTGGCGGTACGAGCGGTCCGGGGGGCCGTCCAACTGGAGCGGGACGAGGCCGGTCACATGGACGAGCAGGTGGGAGCCCTGATCACCGCGGTCCTGGAGCGGAACGGACTGACCGCGGACGACCTGATCAGCATCTGGTTCACCGCCACCCCCGATCTGCACTGCGACTTCCCGGCGGCCGCCGCCCGCAAGCTCGGCATCGTCGACGTGCCGCTGATCTGCGCCCAGGAACTGGACATCGCCGGCGCCATGCCCCGGGTCGTCCGGGTCCTCGCCCACATCGAGTCGGACCGTCCCCGCGCCGACATCGCCCACGTCTACCTCGGCGCCGCGGCCGCCCTGCGCAAGGACATCGCCCAGTGAGAACCGCACTCGTCATCGGCACCGGCCTGATCGGCACCTCCGCCGCCCTGGCCCTGACGCAGCGCGGCGTCACCGTGCACCTCGCCGACCACGACCCGGAGCAGGCCCGCACCGCCGCCGCCCTCGGCGCCGGCACCGACGCGGCCCCCGAGGGACCCGTGGACCTGGCGGTCGTCGCCGCCCCGCCCGCCCACGTGGCCGGCGTCCTCGCCGACGCCATGCGCCGGGGGCTGGCCCGCGGCTACCTGGACGTGGCCAGCGTCAAGGGCGGCCCGCGCCGGGAACTGGAGGCGCTCGGCCTGGACCTCGACGCGTACCTCGGCACCCACCCGATGTCCGGCCGGGAGAAGTCGGGGCCGCTGGCCGCCACCGCCGACCTCTTCGAGGGCCGCCCCTGGGTGCTCACCCCCACCCGGGACACCGACACCGAGGTGCTCAACCTCGCCCTGGAGCTGGTCTCGCACTGCCGGGCCGTCCCCGTCGTCATGGACGCCGACGCCCACGACCGCGCCGTCGCCCTCGTCTCCCACATGCCCCACCTGGTCTCCAGCATGGTCGCCGCGCGCCTGGAGCACGCCGACGAGGCCGCCGTACGCCTGTGCGGGCAGGGCATCCGGGACGTGACCCGGATCGCCGCCTCCGACCCGCGCATGTGGATCGACATCCTCTCCGCCAACCCGGGCCCGGTCGCCGACCTGCTCGCCGACGTCGCCGCCGACCTGTCGGAGACGGTGAGCGCCCTGCGCGCCCTCCAGTCCTCCGACGAGGACAAGCGCCGCACCGGCAGCACCGGCATCGAGTCCATGCTGCGCCGGGGCAACGCGGGCCAGGTGCGGGTGCCCGGCAAGCACGGCAGCGCGCCGCGGGTCTACGAGACCGTCGTGGTGCTCATCGACGACCAGCCCGGCCAGCTGGCGCGCATCTTCGCCGACGCGGGCCGCGCCGGGGTCAACATCGAGGACGTGCGCATCGAGCACGCCACCGGACAGCAGGCCGGCCGGGTGCAGCTCATGGTCGAACCGCAGGCGGTGCCGGGGCTCACCAGCGCGCTGCGCGAGCGGGGCTGGGCGCTGCGGCAGTAGGTCACCGGGGCCGGGCGGCTGCCGGGCGGTGATGTGCGTCCGGACGAGTGACCCACACCCAGTAACCTTGTGCGGGGCGCTCTCGCTCCCCGACCCCGCCCACACCGCACCAGGAAGGTGTCCCCTCGTGGAAAACGGCGCCGCCCCGACCGCCAAGCCCGTGATCGTCGCGATCGACGGTCCCTCCGGCACGGGCAAGTCGAGCACGTCGAAGGCCGTGGCCGCACAGCTCGGCCTGAGCTACCTGGACACCGGCGCCCAGTACCGGGCGATCACCTGGTGGATGGTGCACAACGGCATCGACCTGGCGGACCCGACGGCCGTCGCGGCCGTCGCGGGCAAGCCCGAGATCGTCTCCGGCACCGACCCGGCCGCCCCGACCATCACGGTCGACGGCGTGGACGTGGCCGCCCCGATCCGCACCCAGGAGGTCACCTCCAAGGTCAGCGCGGTCAGCGCGGTGCCCGAGGTGCGCACCCGGATCACCGAGCTCCAGCGCTCGCTGGCCGCCGGTGCCGAAGGGGGCATCGTGGTCGAGGGCCGGGACATCGGTACGACGGTGCTGCCGGACGCCGACCTGAAGATCTTCCTCACCGCCTCCCCGGAGGCCCGCGCCGCCCGCCGCAGCGGTGAGCTGAAGGGCGCCGACCTGCACGCCACCCGGGAGGCGCTGGTGCGGCGCGACGCCGCCGACTCCAGCCGCAAGACCTCCCCGCTCGCCAAGGCCGACGACGCGGTCGAGGTGGACACCACCGAACTCACCCTCGCCCAGGTCATCGAGTGCGTCGTCACCCTGGTCGAGGAGAAGCGAGCAGGGAAGTGAGCCTGCCTTCCGCGAGACGGGAAGTGAGCCCGCCCTCCGAGAGGGGGGCCGAGGTCGGCCGGCGCATCGGCGTCGGCCTGATGTACGGGCTGTGGAAGCCGCGCGTGCTCGGCGCCTGGAAGGTGCCGGCCACCGGTCCGGTGATCCTCGCCGTCAACCACTCCCACAACATCGACGGCCCCATGGTCATGGGCGTGGCGCCCCGCCCGGCGCACTTCCTGATCAAGAAGGAGGCGTTCGTCGGCCCGCTGGGCGCCTTCCTGACCGGTATCGGCCAGCTGAAGGTGGACCGCGCGGCCGCCGACCGCGCCGCCATCACCCAGGCCCTCGACCTGCTGGCGGCCGGGGGAGTGCTCGGCATCTTCCCGGAGGGCACCCGGGGCGAGGGCGACTTCGCCTCGCTGCGCGCGGGCCTCGCCTACTTCGCGGTCCGCAGCGGGGCGCCGGTCGTGCCGGTGGCCGTCATGGGAAGCTCGGACCGGCCGGGTCGGTTGATAAAGGCGCTGCCCCCGGTGCGCTCGCGCGTCGACGTCGTCTTCGGCGACCCGTTCGACGCGGGCGACGGCAGCGGGCTGCGTACGCGGCGGGCGCTGGACGAGGCGACCGAGCGCATCCAGAAGCAGCTCACCGGCCACCTGGAAAACGCCAGGCGCCTGACCGGGCGCTCGGCGACACTTGAGTAGTGGATCAGCCCACCGAGGGTTAAGCCCGCCAGGGCCTGTTCCACCGATCACCACGATGAACGACGAGGTACGGACTTCATGAACGACGACATCCAGCCCGACGGCTCGGCCGAGCACGAGTACGAGCACGGGGCTCTCGGCGACGCCGAGTACGCGGAGTTCATGGAGCTCGCCGCGGTAGAGGGCTTCGACATCGAGGACGTCGAGGGCGCCATCGAGGAGGCGGGCCACGGCCCGCTGCCCGTGCTCGCCGTCGTCGGCCGCCCCAATGTCGGCAAGTCGACCCTCGTCAACAGGATCATCGGCCGCCGCGAGGCGGTCGTCGAGGACAAGCCCGGCGTCACCCGCGACCGCGTCACCTACGAGGCCGAGTGGGCGGGCCGCCGCTTCAAGGTGGTCGACACCGGCGGCTGGGAGCAGGACGTCCTCGGCATCGACGCCTCCGTGGCCGCCCAGGCCGAGTACGCGATCGAGGCCGCCGACGCGGTGGTCTTCGTGGTCGACGCCAAGGTCGGCGCGACCGACACCGACGAGGCGGTCGTACGGCTGCTGCGCAAGGCCGGCAAGCCGGTGGTGCTGTGCGCCAACAAGGTGGACGGCCCGAGCGGCGAGGCCGACGCCGCGTACCTGTGGAACCTGGGCCTCGGCGAGCCCCACCCCGTCTCCGCGCTGCACGGCCGCGGCACCGGCGACATGCTGGACGCCGTCCTGGACGCGCTGCCCGAGGCGCCCGCGCAGTCCTTCGGCAGCGCCATCGGCGGCCCCCGCCGCATCGCGCTCATCGGCCGCCCGAACGTCGGCAAGTCCTCCCTGCTGAACAAGGTCGCCGGCGAGGAGCGCGTCGTCGTCAACGAGCTGGCGGGCACCACGCGCGACCCGGTCGACGAGCTGATCGAACTCGGCGGTGTCACCTGGAAGTTCGTGGACACCGCGGGCATCCGCAAGCGCGTCCACCTCCAGCAGGGCGCCGACTACTACGCCTCGCTGCGCACCGCCGCCGCGGTGGAGAAGGCGGAGGTCGCGGTCATCCTGATCGACGCCGCCGAGAACATCTCCGTCCAGGACCAGCGGATCGTCACCATGGCGGTGGAGGCGGGCCGTGCGCTGGTCCTCGCCTTCAACAAGTGGGACACGCTGGACGAGGAGCGCCGCTACTACCTGGAGCGGGAGATCGAGACCGAGCTGGGCCAGGTCGCCTGGGCGCCCCGGGTGAACGTGTCGGCGCGCACCGGCCGGCACATGGAGAAGCTGGTCCCGGCCATCGAGACCGCCCTCGCCGGCTGGGAGACCCGCGTCCCCACCGGCCGGCTCAACGCCTTCCTCGGTGAGCTGGTCGCGGCCCACCCGCACCCGGTCCGGGGCGGCAAGCAGCCGCGCATCCTCTTCGGCACCCAGGCCGGCACCAAGCCGCCGCGCTTCGTGCTCTTCGCCTCCGGCTTCATCGAGGCGGGCTACCGGCGCTTCATCGAGCGCCGCCTGCGCGAGGAGTTCGGTTTCGAGGGCACCCCGATCCACATCTCGGTGCGGGTGCGCGAGAAGCGCGGCACCAAGCGGAAGTAAGCGACTGCCACGACGTGAAGGGCGGCCCCTGGAGACGGGGGCCGCCCTTTTCGTGTGCGGGGGTCAGGAGCCCCGGCGCGGTCCGGGGGGCAGCGCGGCGGGCACGTGATGCATCCCGGTGTCCGGCTGGGGGCGTCCGATGGTGCCGACGCGCTGCCACTGCGACTGCTGGCGGGCGCTGTAGGCCCCCGCGCTGTAGGCGCTGTACGAGCTGCTGAACGACCCCGCCCGGTGGCCGCCGTACGACCATCCCGTCCGCTCGGGCAGGCCGAAGGGGACGAATGCCATCCCCTCCTCCCCGCTGCGGTCACCCGGCAGCGTGCGGAAGGCCTTGACCCACTCGGAGGCGAGCATGTCGAAGATCGGCGTGGCCGACGCACCACCCACCCCTTCGTGCCCCGTCCGGGCGGACGGAACGGAGGAGAACGAGGACCGTCGGGGCGAAGTATCGTATGCGTGCACGTATGTCCAAACGACAGCGCGCGGGAAGAGATGCGGTTTCGCAACCTTCCTTTGGGTGCCCGGCTCAGGTCCCCGCGAGGGGGAGCGCCGCCGCCACCAGCCTGCCGTAGGCCGCGGCCTTGTCGAGTGAGTCCCGCAGCAGGTCCTCGCGCGGCTGGCGGCCGATGGAGCCGACCGGCGCGGCGAACATCAGTACCTGCTGGTGCTTGTTGGCCGCGGCCCGCCAGCCGTCGGTGACCTGGAGCGGCTGGTGGGCCTGCCACCAGGCGACCGGGTGGCCGCCGGGCGGGCCCGGCTGGAGGACCGCGTGCAGCTGGCCCACCGCCAGCAGCACCGACCAGCCGTGCAGCACCGGCGGCACCGCGACCAGTTCGGTCACCGGCATGAAGCCCTGCTCGATGAGGAGCGGCAGGAAGTCGTCGCCGGGCCCGGCGGTGCCCGGCCGCACGATGGGCGAGGTCGGCTCGACCACCAGGGCGGGGTGCAACTCGCCCTCGATCAGGACGAGTCCGCTGGTCACGCCGAGCACCGCCTGCTCGGGCGCGGGCCGCTGCGGCTCGCCGCCGGCGCCCTGGGCGCCGATGGAGCGGACGGCGCCCTGCAACTGTTCCTCGGTGACCTGGACGACCTGCGAGGGCAGGCAGCCGGCGTGGGCGAAGGCGAGGACCGCGGTCTCCTCGCCGACGAACAGAACGGTGCTGGTGCGCTCCCGCTCGGAGTCGCCCGGGGTACGGCAGGACGTGCAGTCGTAACTGCCCGGGGCGTTCTCTCCGGCGAGCAGCCGGTCGGCTTCTTCGTCGCCGATCTCGGCGCGTACGGCGTCACTGACGTCGAGCATGCGCGGCACGGTGGCTCCCTTGGGATGCGTGCTGGACCGGTCGGGTGGCCCCCGGCCGATGAGCCCCAGGGTTCCGGGCTCATGAAGAAGACAACGGACGTCCTGTGGTGAGGGTCACGGCATGGCGGAGCACCGGTTGGAACCAACCGCCGCGCAGGGTCACCTCCGGTACGGAATCGGCCACTCCCGGTCAACCCCTCGCCGCGTCAAGGTACTTGAAAGAGTGAAGTGGGCCACAGGGCGTCATCGGGCAGGGGAGAAAAATCGGTAAATCAGCACATGTAGTGGGTGTCCGAAAGTCGCCGATACCGGCGGTAACCGCCAGCTGGCCTGGCACGACGGTCATTTGGTTGATGTCCGGCGCGCGCTTTCCCTACATTCCTCCGCCGTGTGCAACGAGCACCGCTCGGGTTCGTCCGTCGCCCGGCACCGGCAGCGCGTCATCGCCGGCACCGGGACGCGGACGGGGCGGGCGCGAGGAACCGCGGTCCTGCGCGGGAAGACGCGCTCCGCCCGGGGGAATCCGGGTCGTCGAAGAAGGAGTCACATGTCCGAGTGTGCCGATACCAGCCGTACCACCGCCCGTGACGGCGGCGCGCGCAGGGGCCGTACGACGGCCGTACTCGCCGGCGCCGCACTGCTGGCCCCACTGGGGCTGCTGGCCGCGACCGGCGATGCCGCCGCCGCGGACAACGGGGTGTGGGACCGCATCGCCCAGTGCGAGAGCGGCGGCAACTGGCACATCAACACCGGCAACGGCTACTACGGAGGGCTCCAGTTCTCCGCCCACACCTGGCGCGCGTACGGCGGCACCGCGTACGCCCCCACCGCCGACCGGGCCTCCAGGAGCGCGCAGATCACCGTCGCGACGCGGGTCCAGCAGGCCCAGGGCTGGGGCGCCTGGCCGGTCTGCGCCGGCCGCGCGGGAGCGACGGGCTCCGCCCCCTCGCAGGTGAGCCTCGACAAGGGCAGCACGACGAAGAAGTCGGCCCCCGTCAAGGCGGTGCCGAGGACGCCGCGGCACCCGTCCGGCCATACCGGCCACACCGGCCACACCGGTCGTTCCGTGTCCCGGGGCACGGGCGGCTACACCGTGCGCGAGGGCGACACGCTGTCCGGGATCGCCGCGCGGCACGGCATCGACTGGCACCGTCTGTACGCGGCGAACAAGCACGTCATCGGCGCCGACCCCGACCTGATCACCCCCGGCACGCACCTGACCTTCTGAGCCGCGCCCGCTGTCCGGCCCGACGGCCCCTCGGCTCCGCGCCGGGGGGGCCGTCGGCATGTGCGGAATCCGTGAATTTTCCCATGCGGTGTCAGCTTCGGTGGCATAGGGCCGGATTCCCCCTGCGGAATCACGCTCCTCAGGCCCGCCCCGATCTTCGCCGGGGCGCTTTCCGCCGGGGAATTCGAGGGGGCGTCGCGGTACGCGGGAATTCCGTTCGAATCCCCCGGTGGGCGGTACGTAAACCCTCGATCAGGTGAGCGAGTTCGGCCGAAACGGGGGACCGGAAGCTGTGACAGAAGTGTGACGGGAGTCTGATCTCGCTCTTACCCTGCCGCGCCCGGCTTCCGTCACCGGGCGTGCCGCCCTAGCGTGGCCGTATGGCACCGATTCCCACTCCGCCAGCGGAGCCCCAGGACAGCCCGGACGGGTACGTCGGTCTCGACGCCGAGCACGCCGAGCGGCTCGCCCGGGAGCGTGGCTGGTCGACCGTGCGGCCGCTGCCGCCGGGCGCGATCATCACCATGGAGTACCGGGCGGGGCGGCTCAACTTCGAGGTGCGGGACGGCCGGGTGGCCCGCGCCTGGAAGGGCTGACCTCGCCGTCGTGGCCGCGGACACGGCGAAGGCCCCGCTCCCGGGTGAGGGAGCGGGGCCTTTCACTGTGGCGCGGGGCTGGTGGTGTGCGTACCGGAACCCGGCGCCCGGGCGGCAGTCGTCCGTCAGCCGCCCGTCAGGGGGCGGGCCGGGGAGCTGCCGCGCGGTACGCGGTCGGCGCCGGGCGGGCGGCGGGGGCCCGCCGGGGTGACCGGGCTGCGTTCCGAACGGGCCGTGTGCGGGCCGGGCGCCAGGTGGGCCAGGCCCCGGGAGGCGCGGGTCGAGGAGACCGGCTCACGGGCCGGCGCGGACTGCTCGGCCGGGGCGCCGCGCGGCGGGGTGAACACCACCGGGGCGACGGGGACGGCCGGTTGGCGCGCGGGCCGGCTGCGGCGGGCGCGCCAGCGGTCGCGCAGGTCGAACAGCCACGCCTCGGTCCGGGCGATCAGCGGCTCGAACCACGGCAGGGCGAGCAGGATCAGCAGGCCGGCGGCCCAGCCGAGGAGCACGTCGCTGAGCCAGTGCGTACCGAGGTAGACGGTGGTGAGGCCGACACCCAGCGAGGTGATCGCGGAGAGGGCCGAAAGCCAGCGGCGCGCGCGGGGGGTGGAAGCCAGGTAGGCCAGGATGCCCCAGGTGACCACCGCGTTGGCGGTGTGGCCGCTGGGAAATATATCGCCGCCCCTGACCATCTCGTTCGAGCCGATCACGGTCGCGTAGTGCGGACCGAGGCGCCCCATGCCGTACTTGGCGGCGCCGACCGTGATGTTCAGCAGCAGGAGCGAGGTGGCGAGGGTGAGCAGCGGGCGGAGCGTGTGCTGCCGCCAGGAGCGCCAGCCGAGCCACGCGGCGACCATCACCGCGGTGGGGCCGCGCTGGCCGAGCACCACGTAGTAGTCGAGGAAGGCGTGGATCTGCGGCCACTGCTGGTACGGCCGGAAGAACATGACCTGCCAGTCGAGCCGGACGAGCCAGGAGGTGGTCACCACGGCCCACACGATCGCCAGGTAGAAGGCGAGGGTCGCGGAGAACAGCACGACCCGGTGCCGGCTCATCACCGGCACATCGATATGGGCCGGCCGTTCCGGCTCGCGGTCCAGCCTGGCGAACACCCGGTCCAGACGCCGGGTGAGGTTCCGTTCGGTACGCACCCAATCGACGTTACAGCGAGTGAGCTGTGGTCCCGGTCGAAACAGCGGCTTTGTGATGACGATGTGATGTGGGAAACCTCTCAAGGGTGGCCGAATTTCACAGGATTCCGCAATCCCGGGGAGCCGCCCTCGGTAATTCCTTTGATCATGCCGGGTGTTGTTTATATGGCACTTATAAATGTGCCGACCCGGTCCCGGGCCGCAATTCCCCGGGGTGTCATCGGGCCGGGCCCGGGTCGGTCACGGCGGTCCCGAGCCGTTCAGCCAGAACGCCCCGTACACCGCTGACGCGATCGCCAACGCCGCCGTGAGCAGGGCGGATCGGGAGGTCCGCAGCCGGGCGAGCGCGGCGGCGAGGGGGAAGAGGACCGGGAAGGCGGGCAGCAGCAGCCGGGGCTTGGAACCGAAGTAGCTCGACGCGCACAGCGCGAGGGCGAGCACGATGCCGGTGTACACGAGAAGTCCGAGCGGCTGGCCCCGGCGCACGCCGGTGACGTACAGCCAGAGCAGCAGCGCGACGCCGACGATCAGGCCGACGCCCACGAGAGCGGAGGGGAATGACGTGAACCTGGCGGCCACGAAGCGTGCGAAGGCGTACCCGCCGTCGAAGCCGTTGCGCCATCCGGCCTGTACGTCGAGATAACCGAGCGGGCCCTTGCCGGTGCGGTGGCCGACCCAGAGGACGTAGCCGGCCGCGCCGAGCGGGGCGACGAGCACGCCGAGGAGACGGCGGACGGCGGAAGAAGAGGGGGCGCGTGTCGGCAGCCGCGCGCCGTCCGCGCGCGCCGCGCCTCGGTCCCGCGCGAACGAGACCGCGGCCGCGACCCACACCGCCGCCACCACCGCGCCGCCCACCGGCCGGGTCAGCCCCGCCAGCGCCGCGAGCAGCCCCGCGCTCACCCACCGCCCGGTCAGCAGCGCGTACAGCGCCCAGGCCGCCAGCGCGGTGAACAGCGACTCGCTGTACGCCATCGACTGCACGGCCGCGACCGGCAGCACCGCCCACAGCAGTACGGCGCACATCCCCACCCGGGCGCCGTACACGTGCTCGGCCACCGCGAAGATCCCCGCCGCCGCGACGAGCGAGGCCACCAGGCTCACCACGAGACCCGCGTGCGCGTACGACAGCGGGGTGACCGCGTGCAGCAGCCGCTCCAGCCAGGGCAGCAGCGGGAAGAACGCCAGGTTCGAGTGGACGTCGCCGTTCGGCAGCCGCACCTGGTAGCCGTAGCCCAGCTCGGCGACCCGCGTGTACCAGAGGGAGTCCCAGCGCGCGGTCAGCAGCGTCAGCGCGCTCTTGCCGCGCGCCGCGCTCCACACCGCCAGCACCACCAGGCCCAGGGCACGGACCGCGGCGTACCCGAGGACGGCCGGGACCGCCCGGCGCGGCAGCGACGCGGGGCGCGGGGCATGGGGCGGGGCGTGGGGTGCGGCCACACCGGTCCTGAGATCGGTCACGGGCTCGATTATCGACCGGCCGCGGGACCGGACCGCCCGCCGGGTCGCGGTCGGGCCGGTGCGACGTGGTGCAGCCCACACGGGTTGCCTGCCGCGGGTGAGAGGTCCGCCACTGGGGGGCGCGGCGGACTCGCGTAGGCTGACGAGCCATCCCCGCGGGTCGAGCGCGGGCCGGGGACACCGCTTCCTCCCGGCCGTACGACAGGGAGACCTGCCACTTCGCCGCACGCGAGGGAACATCTGGGAGGTACGTACATGTCCGGGACGACCACGGCCGCCCTGCTGCCGCGCCGTCGGACGGCCGGGCCCGTCGCCAACCGCTGGGTCGTCCTCGTCGTCCTCTGCGTCAGCCTGCTGCTCGTCGCCCTCGACGCGACCGTGCTGCACGTGGCGGTCCCCGCGGTCAGCGAGGACCTGCGCCCCAGCGCCATCCAGCTGCTCTGGATCGTCGACGTCTACCCGCTGGTCTGCGCCGCGCTGCTGATCCTCTTCGGCACCCTCGGCGACCGCGTCGGACGCAGACGCGTCCTGCTGCTCGGCTACGGCCTCTTCGGCGTGGCCTCCGCCGTGGCCGCCTGCGCGCACACCGCCGAGGTGCTGATCCTCGCCCGCGCGCTGCTCGGCGTCGGCGGCGCCATGATCATGCCCGCGACCCTGTCGATCCTGCGCCAGGTCTTCCCCGACCGGCGCGAGCGCGCGCTCGCCATCGGCGTGTGGAGCGCGGTCGCCGCGGTCGGCGCCGCGGTCGGCCCGCTGCTCGGCGGCTTCCTGCTGGAGCACTTCTGGTGGGGCTCGGTCTTCCTCGTCAACATCCCGCTGATGCTGGTCAGCCTCCCCGTCGGGCGGATCCTGCTGCCCGAGTCGCGAGGCGAGAGCGACGGCCCCTGGGACGTGACCGGCGCGCTGATGGCGGCCGCGGGCCTGTTCGGCGTCGTCCTCGGCGTGAAGCGGCTCGGCGGCGGCGAGGCCCCCGCTAGCCCCCTCACCCTGCTCCCGCTGCTGTTCGGCGCGGCCCTTCTCCTCCTCTTCGTACGACGCCAGCGGCGGCTGCCGCATCCGCTGGTGGACCTGGGCATGTTCCGCAGGCCCGCCTTCAGCACCTCGGTCGGCTGCATCGTGCTGGCCATGCTCGCGCTGGTCGGCCTGGAGCTGATCGCCGCGCAGTACCTGCAACTGGTGCTCGGCCTGTCGCCGCTCGCCACCGGCCTGCGGCTGCTGCCGCTGACCGTGGCCGCGATGGCGGCGGGCCTGCTGGGCGCGCGGGTGCTGCGCCGGTTCGGGCCGCGCCGGATGGTGTGCACCGGCTTCTGCCTGACGGCGGCCGCGGTGCTGGTCCTGACCGCGATGGGCCGCACCGACGACGCGCCGCTGCTGCTGTCCGGCTTCGTGCTGCTCGGCTTCGGCCTGGAGACCACGCTGTTCGGCGCCTACGAGTCGATGCTCAGCGAGGCCCCCGCGGACCGGGCCGGTGGCGCGGCGGCGATCGGCGAGACGTCGTACCAACTGGGCGCGGGCATCGGCATCGCGCTGCTCGGCAGTGTGATGAACGCCGCCTACACTCCCCGGCTGCGCTCGGTCCCCGGGGTCTCCGCGCCGGACGCGGCCGACGCCGGGCACTCACTGGGCGAGGCCTACGACGTCGCCGACCGGCTCGGCGGCCCCACCGGGGCGATGCTGCGCCAGGTCGCGCGGGACTCCTTCGTGCACGGGCTGCACCTGACCCTGCTGGTCAGCGCGGGTCTGCTGCTGCTGGGCGCGGTGATGGCGCTGCGGCTGCCGCGGCTCATGCAGTGCGGCGCGGAGACGGAGCCCGGCGCCGGCGCGGAGCCCGGGACCGCCGCGCCCGCCGCCGAACCGGTGCTGCCCGCCCCGCGCGCCGCCGAGAAGCCGCGGGTCTCCGCCTGACCCCTCTGGACGTGCGGGAAACTCCCCCGTAACGTCGGCTGCGAAGCCGTAACTAGCGGTGCTAGTTTTCAGTACCCGGAGGGTGTCCCATGTCCGCGAAGCTGCCCCCGTTCGACGCCGCCGACCCGCTCGGGATCGACGATCTGCTGGACCCGGAGGACCTGGCGATCCGGGACACCGTCCGCGGTTGGGCGGCCGACCGTGTGCTGCCCCACGTCGCCGACTGGTACGAGAAGGGCGAGCTGCCCCAGATCCGGGAACTGGCCCGCGAGCTGGGCGGCCTCGGCGCCCTCGGGATGTCCCTCACCGGGTACGGCTGCGCGGGCGCGACGGCCGTGCAGTACGGCCTGGCCTGCCTGGAGCTGGAGGCGGCCGACTCGGGCATCCGCTCGCTGGTCTCCGTGCAGGGCTCCCTCGCCATGTACGCCATCCACCGCTTCGGCAGCGAGGAGCAGAAGCAGGAGTGGCTGCCGCGGATGGCCGCCGGCGAGGTGATCGGCTGCTTCGGCCTGACCGAGCCGGACCACGGGTCCGACCCCGCCTCCATGCGCACCCACGCCAAGCGCGACGGCGACGACTGGGTGCTCAACGGGCGCAAGATGTGGATCACCAACGGGTCGGTCGCCGGGGTGGCCGTCGTCTGGGCGGGCACCGAGGAGGGCATCCGCGGCTTCGTGGTGCCGACCGGCACGCCCGGCTTCTCGGCGCCCGAGATCAAGCACAAGTGGTCCCTGCGCGCCTCCGTCACCAGCGAACTCGTCATGGACGACGTGCGGCTGCCCGCGAGCGCGGTGCTGCCGGAGGTCGTCGGGCTGCGCGGCCCGCTGAGCTGTCTCTCGCACGCCCGCTACGGCATCGTGTGGGGCGCGATGGGCGCCGCGCGCAGCAGCTTCGAGGCGGCCGTGGAGTACGCGAAGACCCGCGAGCAGTTCGGGCGGCCCATCGGCGGCTTCCAGCTCACCCAGGCCAAGCTCGCCGACATGGCGGTCGAACTGCACAAGGGGATCCTGCTCGCCCACCATCTGGGGCGGCGGATGGACGCCGGCCGGCTGCGCCCGGAGCAGGTCAGCTTCGGCAAGCTGAACAACGTCCGCGAGGCGATCGAGATCTGCCGTACGGCGCGCACGATCCTCGGTGCCAACGGGATCTCGCTCGAATACCCCGTGATGCGGCACGCGACGAACCTCGAATCGGTGCTCACCTACGAGGGCACCGTCGAGATGCACCAGTTGGTGCTGGGCAAGGCGCTCACCGGGCTCGACGCGTTCCGGTGAGCCGCCGGGTGGGGCGGGGCCGGTGAGCGGCCCCGCCTCAGCTCTGGTTGAAGAAGCCGTCCGAGCGGTGCGCGGAGGCCTCCCCGCTGATGATCTCGGTGTCGGCCGGGGTGAGCAGGAAGACCCGGTTGGAGACCCGGTCGATGGAGCCGCGCAGGCCGAAGATCAGCCCCGCCGCGAAGTCCACGACCCGCTTGGCGTCCCCGGCCTCCATGCTGGTGAGGTTCATGATGACCGGGACCCCGTCCCGGAACAGCTCGCCGATGGCACGGGCGTCCCGGAAGCTGTCCGGGGTGACCGTGGCGATCCTGCGGCTCTTCTCCTCGGCCTTGTCCGCGGCCACCTGCACCCGAGGGTCGGTCACCCAGGCGTCCCCGGACCTGGTGCCCTCGGAGTAGTCGTCGTCGTAGTAGCGCTCGTCATCGTTGTCGTCGACGAGGCCGAGCCACGCACTCGCCTTGCGTACCGATCCCATGGACGCCTCCTCTCACAGCGGTCTCTCGTGCTTTCCGCACCTTCCCCTATGGTCATCCATGATGCTGACAACGCGCCAAGTGGATAGTCGCCGCACGGGGGGTTTGTGACGGTACTGGTGCACAGCCGATCCGTCGAGACACCTTGTCCCCCAAGGGTTGTGACACGTACGGCTGCTGACTGTGAGTGAAATATGATGGTCAGCGGCGGATGGGTGATGCTCGGTGCGTCCGGGTGAAGCCGAGGGCACGTCAACACACGGGGGAAACGCGGTGTTCGGAATGGTCAGGCCCTGCGCGCACCGGCTCGGTGACCGCTTCAAGGCCGAGTGGATGGCACATCTGTGCGGACTCTGCCTCGCGTTGCGCCGCGACCACGGTCAGCTCGCACGTGTCGTCACCAACTATGACGGTTTGCTGATCTCCGTGTTGACGGAGGCTCAGCTGGGCCGGAACGAGGGCGGACGGCGTACGGCGGGGCCGTGCGCGCTGCGCGGGATGCGGACGGCGTCCGTCGCGCAGGGCGAGGGCGCGCGGCTCGCGGCCGCCGTCTCGCTGGTGCTCGCCGCGGCGAAGGTCCGCGACCATGTCGCCGACCGGGACGGGCTGCTGGCCCGGGGTCCGGTGGCCGCCGCCGCCCGCAAGGTCGCCGCGAGCTGGGGCCGGGCCGGGGAGTACAGCGGGGCGGCGGTCGGCTTCGACACCGGCGTCCTCGTGGCCGCCGTCGACCGGCAGCTCGGCATCGAGACGCTGGCCGGGCCCGGCACCCCGGTCCTGATGGTCACCGAGCCCACCGAGACGGCCACCGCCGCCGCCTTCGCGCACACCGCGCGGCTGGCCGGCCGGCCCGGCAACGCGGCGCCGCTCGCCGAGGCCGGGCGGCTCTTCGGGCGGCTCGCGCATCTGCTGGACGCGGTGGAGGACCAGGAGGCCGACGCCGGCAGCGGCGCCTGGAACCCGCTCACCGCCACCGGCACCTCCCGCGCCGAGGCCCGCAGACTCGCCGACGACGCCGTGCACGGCATCCGACTCGCCCTGAAGGACGCCGAGTTCAGCGACGGCGCGCTGGTCCACCTGCTGCTCGTGCACGAGTTGCGCCGGTCGGTCGACCGGGCCTTCGGCACGACCTCCTGCGGACACACCGCCGCCCAGGGCGCGTTCGGGCCGCCCACGGGGCCGTACGCCCCGGGGAACCCAGGGATCCCGGGAGCCCCGGGGCCGCAGGGGCCGTACGCTCCGGGGCACCCGCACGGCACCCCCTACGGCGGTCCGCCGCGGGGCCCGGAGAAGCGGGGCTTCTGGGCCGGCTGCGCCGCCGCCCTCGCCGTGTGCTGCACCTGCAAGGTGTGCTGCGCCGACGAGTTCGAGGGGCCGTGGTCGCGGAAGCGGCGCGAGGGCTGCTGTGCCTCCTGCGACTGCGACTGCGACTGGTCGTGCTGCGAGGCCCTGGAGTGCTGCGAGTGCTGCGAGTGCTGTGCCTGCGACTGTGGCTGCTGACCCCGCTCAGTTCTTGAGCTCCGGCGGGGAGATCCGCGACTTCTTGATCGCCGAGCCCGTCGTGCCCCACTTCTTGAGGATCTTGTCGTAGGTGCCGTCGGCGATCAGCCGGTCCACCGCGGCCTGGAAGGCGGGCGCGAGCTTGGTGCCCTTCTTGAAGGCGAAGCCGACGTCCAGGCGGTGGAACTCGTTGAGGAACTTCAGGCCGGGCTGCCGGGCGACGGCGTAACGCAGGCCGTTGATCGTGGACATCACGACATCGCTGCGGCCCTGCTGCACCGAGGACCAGATCGCGCTCGTCTCGGCGTACGTCTGCACCTGGTACGGCTTCTTGCCCGCGTCGGTGCACAGGTGCTTGTTCTCCTCCAGCGTGGCCTCGAACGTGGTGCCGGCGCCGGTCGCCACGTTCAGTCCGCACAGCTGCTTCAGCTCGGTGATCCTGGTGAGCTTGCTGTCCTTGCGGGTGGCGAAGCCCTGGCCGTCGTTGATGTAGGTGACGAAGTCGATGGCCTTGCGCCGCTCGTCGGTGACCCCGAAGTTGCTCGCGCCGAAGTCGTACTTGCCGCTGTCCAGGGCGGGCAGGATGGCCTCGAAGCTCGCCTGATCCACCGTCAGCTTGATACCGAGGACCTTGGCGGCCGCCTTGGTGAAGTCGACGTCCTGGCCGGTCAGCGTTCTGCCGTCGGCGAGGTAGGTGGTGCCGGGCGGGGTGCCGCCGACGCTGATCGCGACGGTGAGGTGCGTGGTGCCGGGGGGCAGCAGCCTGGCCGCCGCGGGGTCCGTCTTCTCCGCCGACACCACGTCGGTGGTCGGCACCGCGTCGGACTTGGCCGCCACCCCGGAGGCGTCCGTCCCGCCCGAGGCGCCGGAGCCGGAGCCGCAGGCGGTGAGGAGCAGGGCGGCCGAGGTCACGGCGGTAACGGGCATGACAAATCGATACATCGAGGTACGCATCGGCGGCGTTCTCCTGAACGGGAAAGGGTGTGCGAGAGCGCGAGGGGAGGGGCGCGTGTGAAGGCCTGGTGGAGCGAAGGGAGCGCGAAGGAAGGCGCTCAAGAAGGCGGGAAAAAAGGGAGAGCGCGAAGCAGGCCCGCCGCAGGCGGGCGTGCGCAGGGGGTCAGCTCAACAGGAGGAGGACCACACGCGACCGAAGTCGATGTGGGAGCGGGTGACCAGCCACTGCTGTGGATGCATGGGGCAAGTGGAACAGGCATCCGGTTCCGCGTCAACCGACTTGAGACGTAACGCTCACAGTGTGGACAGCCTTGACAGCGCGGGCGACCGCTTGCGTACTCTCGGTGCACGGCCCTGCTGAGGGGCTCGGCCGTGACCGCGCCATCCGTAGGGGGCGCGCCCGTGTGAAGGCATCACCCGTTCCGACGTTCGACCGATCGCGTCACGGAGCCTTCGCATGTCATCCGACACCCTCGCCCAAGCCCCCACCGCCCCGGAGATACCCGGGCCCGCGGCCGTCCCCCGGATCGTGCCCCAGCGCCGCTACGGACAGTGGACCGCCGCCGTCGTCGTCCTCGTGCTGCTCGGCCTCGCCGTCACCTCCGTCGTCCGCAACCAGGCGTTCCAATGGGGCGTCGTCGCCGACTACTTCACCACCGGCTCGGTGCTGCGCGGGCTGTGGCTCACGCTCTGGCTGACCGCCGTGGTGATGGTCCTCGGCTTCGCCCTCGGCACCCTGCTCGCCGCCTTCCGGCTGTCCGCCAACCCCGTGCTGCGCGCGGTCGGCTGGGGCTACGTCTGGCTGTTCCGGTCCATCCCGATCCTGGTGCAGCTGCTGCTGTGGTTCAACATCGGGGCGCTGTACCCGACGCTGCTCGGGGTGAAGACGGTCAACCTGCTCAGCCCCGTCGCCGTCGCCGTCATCGGCCTCACCCTGCACGAGGCCGCCTACGCCGCCGAGGTCGTGCGCGGCGGCATCCTCTCCGTCGACCGCGGCCAGGTCGAGGCCGCCCAGGCGCTCGGCCTGAGCCGGTGGCGCCGCGGGTGGCGGATCGTGCTGCCGCAGGCGATGCGCTCCATCGTGCCGCCCGCCGGCAACATGCTGATCGGCACCCTCAAGGGCACCTCCATCGTCAGCGTCATCGCGGTCAACGACCTGCTGTTCTCGGCCCAGTTGATCTACCACCGCACCTACCAGGTCATCCCGCTGCTGATGGTCGCCACCCTCTGGTACGCCGTCGTCACCACCCTGCTCGGCATCGGCCAGGCGTACGTCGAGAAGCACTACGCGCGGGGCACGGGGCAGGCCCGATGAGGCCCCAGCTGGTGATCGTGGGCGCCGGGCCGCGGGGGACCGGCCTCCTCGAACGCATCGCCGCCAACGCGCCGGAGCTGTACGCCGGTTCGGGACTCGACATCCATCTCGTGGACCCGTACCCGCCGGGCGGCGGACGCGTCTGGCGCCAGGAGCAGTCGCCGCTGCTGTGGATGAACTCGCACGCCGAGGACGTCACCATGTTCACCGACGACACGGTGCGCATGGACGGGCCGGTGCGCGCGGGCCCCACCCTGCACGAGTGGGCCGCGCTGGACGGCCGTACCTTCGCCGACCGCCGGCTCCAGGGCCGCTACCTGCGCTTCGTGTACGAGCGGGCCCTGGCCGAGCTGCCCCCGGACATCACCGTGCACCACCACCCCACGCGCGCCCTGCGCGTCGGCGGCCCCCGCGAGGGGCGCCAGCAGGTGTGGCTGGAGGGCGTGCCGCGCCCCCTCCTCGCCGACCTGGTGATCCTCGCCCTCGGCCACCTCGACGCCGAACTCGACGAAGAGCAGGCCGAGCTGGCCGCGTACGCCCGCGCGCACGGCCTGGTGCACCTGCCGCCCGACTTCACCGCCGACACCGACCTGTCCGCGCTGCGGCCCGGCGAACCGGTCCTCGTCCGGGGCTTCGGACTGGCGTTCGTCGACCTCATGGTGCTGCTCACGGAGGGCCGCGGCGGCCGGTACGAGGGCGAGACCTACCTGCCCTCGGGGCGGGAACCGGTGCTGTACGTCGGCTCGCGGCGCGGGGTGCCGTACCACTCGAAGATCGGTTACGACTGGACCGGCGACCGGCCCCCGCTGCCGCGCTTCCTCGGCCCCGCCGAGACGGCCGAACTGCGGTCCCGGCCCGGCGGCTTCGACTTCCGGCGCGATGTGTGGCCGCTGGTCGAGAAGGAGCTGGGCTTCGCCCACTACCACCGGCTGTTCACCGCCCACCCGGAGCGCACGGCGAGCGCCTGGACCGACTTCGAGGAGAAGTACGCGGCCGCCGGGGGCCCCGCCGAACTGGACGCGCTCGTCGCCGCCGCCGTACCGGACCCGGCCGACCGGCTCGACCTCGCCGCGCTCGACCATCCGCTGGCCGGGGTGCGACACGCCTCGCACGAGGACCTCCAGGACGGGCTGCGCGCCTACATCGAGAACGACCTGACGAGACGTCACAATCCCTCCTTCAGTGCCGACTTGGGTGTCTTCCTCGGACTGCTCTCCGTCTACGGCCAGCTCGTGCGGCTCGGGGACCCCGGACCCTGGTGGCACGGGTTCTTCAGCTATCTGGCGTCCGGGCCGCCCGGCCCCCGGCTGCGGCAGATGCTCGCGCTGTCCCGGGCGGGACTGCTGCGGTTCCTCGGCGCCGACATGGCCGTCACCGCCGAGGACGGGGTGTTCCGGGCGTCCGGTTCGACGGTGCCGGGGTACTCCGTCACGGCACGGGCGCTGGTCGAGGCCCGACTGCCCGAGCCCACCGTCGGCCGCGCCCGCGACCCCCTGCTGCGCGAACTGCGCGCCGACGGCGCCGCCGAGACCCCCGAGGGGCTGCTCCGGGTCGACCCCCACGACGGGCGTCTCCTCGACGGTGCCGGGCGCCCGCACCCCCGCCGCTTCGCGCTCGGTCCCTGGACCGACGCCCGCACTCCCGGGGCCTTCACCCGGCCGCGCACCGGCGGACCCGCCTTCCGGCAGAACGACGCCACCGCGCGGACGGCCCTGGCCTTCCTGCGGGCCCGGTCCGGGCGCGCCGCCGCATGAACCTCCCCCCTATACAAAGGAACTGAGCCATGACCGTCATGGTCGACATCAGGTCGGTGCACAAGAGCTTCGGCCCGCTCGACGTCCTCAAGGGCGTCGACCTCCAGGTCCGCACCGGCGAGGTCACCGTCGTGCTCGGCCCCTCCGGCTCCGGCAAGTCCACGCTGCTGCGCACCATCAACCACCTGGAGAAGGCGGACCGGGGCGAGATCACGGTGGACGGCTCGCCGATCGGCTACCGGCGCTCCGGGGACCGGTTGTACGAGCTGCCCGAACGCGAGGTGCTGCGCCGGCGCACCAAGATCGGCTTCGTCTTCCAGAACTTCAACCTCTTCCCGCACCTCACCGTCCTGGACAACCTGGTCGAGGCGCCGGTGTCCGCGCTGAAACGGCCCCGCAAGGAGGCGGAGGAAGACGCGCACCGGCTCCTCGCGCGGGTGGGGCTCGCGGACAAGGCCGGCGCGTATCCGAGACAGTTGTCCGGGGGGCAGCAGCAGCGCGTCGCCATCGCGCGGGCGCTCGCGCTGCGGCCCCGGCTGCTGCTCTTCGACGAGCCGACCTCGGCGCTCGACCCCGAACTGGTCGGCGAGGTCCTCGACGTCATCCGCGATCTGGCCGCCCAGGGCACCACGATGATCGTCGTCACCCATGAGATCGCGTTCGCCCGGGAGGTCGCCGACACGGTGGTCTTCATGGACGACGGGCGGATCGTCGAACAGGGGTCGCCGGACGCGGTGTTGGGGGCGCCGCGCGAGGAGCGGACACGGGCGTTCCTGGCGAAGGTGCTGTGAGGATGGGTGCGGTCGCGGAGTGCGCGGCGCCGGGGCGGCGCGGGGGCCGGGCCGGGGGCCGGGCCGGGGGAGTGCGGCGGCCGGAGGCGGGCGGATGAGCGGGCGGTACCGCCGCGGGATGCTGCACCTCGCCGCCGCCGTCGACCTGCCGGAGGGTTCCGGCACCGGTCCGTACACCGAACTGGTGCGGCTCGCCGAGCACGGCCGGCTGGACTTCGTGACCCTGGACGACTCCACCGGGCGGCCGGGACCCGAGGCGTTCGGCCTGCTGTCCGCGATGGCGTCGGCGACCCGGCGGATCGGGCTGGTGCCGACGGTGACCGGGACGCTCCCCGCGCGGGCCGCCCCGGCCGTCCTGGAGCGGGTCGCCACGGACCGCGTGGGCCGACGGATCCAGGCACCCGGCGCCGACGCAGATGCCGACTTCGGCGCGGATGCCGATACCGATGCCGGCTTCGACGCCGGCCCCGAGGCCCTCGCCGGAGTGCCCCACCCTGCCCGGCCCCACCCCGTCCGCGTCGTCGACGCGAGCACCCGGGACGGCCGGGCCCTCGCCGCCCGGCACGCCGACGTGGCCCTGGTCCGCGCCGCGTCCTCGGCGCAGGCCGCCGTGGTGCGCGAGGAGTTACGGGACCGGGCGGCGCGGTCGGGGCGGGGTCCGGGCGCCCTGCGGGTCCTGGTGAGCCTGCGGGTCGACCTCGGCGGCGGGGAGTGCGCGGCCGAGCCCGGCCACGGCGGGGGCGGTCCCCGGCCCACCGCGCAGGGCCCGCTGTACCGGGGCGGGCCCGTCGACCTCGCGGACCTGCTCGCCGCCTGGCACACCGAGGGCGCCGCCGACGGCTTCCACCTGGTCCCCGTCGAACCCCGCCGCGACCTGGAGCGGCTGGTCAACGGCACCGTGGCACTGCTCCAGCACCGCGGCCTGTTCCGGACCTTCTATCCGGGGGGCACCCTGCGCGAGCACCTGGGGCTGGGCCGCCCCGCCCACCGCGCTTTACTGCCGAAGAAGACGAAGCACACGAAGAGATGGAACAGCATGGCAATCGACGCGTCCGACGCATGGAAGCAGTGGCGGGAGAAGCGGGAGGAATCGGTCACCGCGCCCTACGGGCCGCTCGCACTGACCGCGACTCACTGGATCGAGGACCATCCGGATGGACGACTTCCGGACATTCCCGGGAACTGGGTGGCGGATGACCAGGGAGTTGTGCTTAAGGCCACCGAGGCCGACGGACTGCGGGTGGACCGCCGCCCGTTCGCCGGGGAGATCCGGCTGACCGCCGGCACCGGTCCGGAGGCCGCCGCCCGCGTCTCGCTCGGCGAGAAACGGCTGGTCGTCCTGGTGCGCGAGGGCGTCTGGGGGGTTCGGGTCTACGATCCCGGCGCCGGGGCCCGCCAGGCCTTCCGGGGCATCGAGGTCACCGAGTACGACCCCGCCTGGTCGGTGCCGGGCCGCTTCACGCCGTACGACACGGAGCGCGTCGTGCGGCTCGGCAACGCGGACGGCCGGGCCCGCGGGTTCGCCCTCGCCGGTGAACTCGCGTTCACCCTGGGCGGCCGGGAGCGGACACTGGCCGTGGCGCGGCCGGACGGAGGCGCGCTGTGGGCGGTGTTCGCCGACGCCACCAGCGGCGACACCAGCTTCCGGTTCCGCTTCCTCTTCCCGGACGCGCCCGACGCGCGGGGTCGTACGACCGTCGACTTCAACCGCGCCCAACTCCCGCCCTGCGCCTTCGCCGAGCACTTCCTCTGCCCCTTCCCGCCGCCCGGGAACACGCTGGACACGGCCGTGGAGGCGGGGGAGCGGGCGCTGAGCTGACACCAACAAAGGTTAAAGCGAGGGCCGTTGGGCAAAGGGGGGCTAAAGTCCGACGGCCGAAAGCCACCCTTGTGCCTGCCGGGCGGCCGGTCGAATACTCGCCCTCAGCGCTTGTCAGGGACATGCATAACCGGAACCCGGTCACGGCTCCCTGACTGCGCCTCACCGGGCCCCGACCCCACGCGGGCCCCTGAATTCCCTTGGAGGGAACGACACGTGAGGAACGAGCGCACCACCCCCCGCAGCGGCTCGGCGAGACGGACCCGGCTGATCGCCGTGGCCGCGGGCTTCCTGGCCGCGGCCGCGTTCGCCGCCCCCACCGCGAGTGCCAGCGACGCCCACCCCTTCAGCGCCGCGCAGCTCACCCAGGCGAGCGACTCGGTGATGAAGGCGGACGTCCCCGGCACCGCCTGGGCCGTCGACGCCAAGAACAACAAGGTCGTCGTCACCGTCGACAGCACGGTGTCCCAGGCCGCGATCGCCAAGATCAAGAAGGAGGCCGGCGCCGACGCGGGCGCGCTCACCATCAAGCGCACGGCCGGCAAGTTCAACAAGCTGATCAGTGGCGGCGACGCCATCTACGGTGGTTCGTACCGCTGTTCGCTCGGCTTCAACGTGCACAGCGGCAGCACGTACTACTTCCTGACCGCGGGGCACTGCGGCGAGGTCGCCTCCACCTGGTACAGCAACTCCGCCCACACCACGGTGCTCGGCACCAACGTGGGCTACAGCTTCCCGGGCAACGACTTCGCTCTGGTCAAGTACACCAACACCTCGATCGCCCACCCGAGCGCGGTCGGCAGCCAGACCATCTCCAGCGCGGCCACCCCGAGCGTGGGCCAGACCGTCTACCGGCGCGGCTCCACCACCGGCACGCACAGCGGCAAGGTCACCGCGCTCAACACCACCGTCAACTACGGCAGTGGTGACATCGTCTCCGGCCTGATCCAGACCACGGTCTGCGCCGAGGGCGGCGACAGCGGCGGCCCGCTGTACAACGGGTCCGTCGCCTACGGTCTGACCTCCGGCGGCAGCGGCGACTGCACCTCCGGCGGCACGACCTTCTTCCAGCCGGTGACCGAGGCGCTGAGCTACTACGGCGTCACGCTCCCCTAAGAAGTCACGGCTTCGGCCACGCTTCGGTGATCCCCCGCACACATGCGTGTGTGCGGGGGCTTCTTCATGCCCGGCTCGTGAAGGAAGGGCGACGGCGGCGAAAGAAACAAGCCAGGCGCCGCCGTCACGTTCCGATGAGCGTTACTCGCTCGTAGTGTTTGCACCCCGAAATTTCCTCGGTGGTGATGGTGGGTCAGCCGGGAACGGGTGTCCGCAAGCCCTTCCACCGGGCGTCCGGAACTCGGCCTTGTGTGCCGCCTGTGGGTTTCGGAAGAGTGGGCGCCCGTCAACCAGCCTTCCGGCCGTCGGATCCCCACAATCCGGCGGCCGTCCCCCCACAGGAGGACGTGAGTTGAAGCACCGACGCATACCCAGGCGCCGGCTCGTCATGGCCGGCGCGGGTGTCGCCGCGCTGGCCGCGGCGGGTGTCACCTTGCAGAATGCGAACGCCAGCGAGCCCGCGAAGCCCGCGATCCACCCCCGGCTGCTGTCCGCTCCGGCGGCCGCGACGCTGGCCTCCGACCTCGGCGCGCGTCTCGGGCCGGACGCGGCGGGCAGCTACTACGACGCCAAGGCCAGGAGCCTCGTCGTGAACGTGCTCGACCGGACGGCCGCGAAGGCCGTCGAGGCCAGGGGCGCCGAGGCCAGGATCGTCACCCACACGCTCGCGCAGCTCGACGGCGCCCGTACGACACTGAAGGAGAACGCGACCATTCCCGGCACGTCCTGGTCCGTCGACCCGGTGTCGGACAAGGTCGTCGTCACGGCCGACAAGTCGGTCACCGGCGCCCGGTGGGACAAGCTGAGCAAGGTGGTCGCCGGGCTCGGCGGCAAGGCCGAACTCAAGCGCTTCCAGGGCGAGTACAAGCCCTTCATCGCCGGCGGCGACGCCATCAGCGGCTCCGGCGGCCGCTGCTCGCTCGGCTTCAACGTGGTCAAGGACGGACAGCCGTACTTCCTGACCGCCGGGCACTGCACCGCGGCCATCTCCACCTGGTCGGACGCCGGCGGCAACCCGATCGGGCAGAACGCGGAGTCCCACTTCCCGGGCACCGACTTCGGCCTGGTCAAGTACACCTCGGACGCCGCGCACCCGAGCGAGGTCGACCTCTACGACGGCTCGACCCGGAAGATCACCGGCGCCGCCGAGGCGACGGTGGGCATGAAGGTCACGCGCAGCGGGTCCACCACCCAGGTGCACGACGGCACCGTCACCGGCCTGGACGCCACCGTGAACTACCAGGAGGGCACGGTCAGCGGGCTGATCCAGACCGACGTCTGCGCCGAACCCGGTGACAGCGGCGGCTCCCTGTTCTCCGGCGGCGACGCGATCGGCCTGACCTCCGGCGGCAGCGGCGACTGCACCTCCGGCGGGGAGACCTTCTTCCAGCCGGTCACCGCGGCCCTCTCCGCCACGGGCACCGAGATCGGCTGACCGGATCCGTTCGACCGACCGTTCCCCTCTGTTCGAACGGCTCCCGCGACGTCCCGCCCCGAACCTCCGGGGCGGGACGTCGTCGTTTCGGCCATCCTCCCCCTGCCGCTCTCCCCGTTCACTCGCCGTGAAGAATCGCCTACTTGTTCGAACCCACTCGCCGACCAGCGGTGATGGAGCTAGAGTATTCGAACGAGCGTACGATGAACGTATCGGGCGTATGGCTGAAAAGGGGTGGAGTGAGGGAGGTGTGGCATGGCGGGCTTCGCTCATCTGCATGTCGCGTCCGGTTACTCCGCCCGCTACGGCGCCGCCCACCCGGAACAGCTGGTGCGCCGGGCGGCCGAGCGGGGCATGACGGCGCTCGCACTGACCGACCGGGACACGGTCACCGGCGTTGTTCGATTCGCGCGGGCGTGTGCGAAGGAGGGGATACGGCCGGTCTTCGGCGTCGACCTCGCGGTGGAGGCCGTCGCCCCGCCGCCGCCCGGCCGGTCCCGCCGCACCCCGGCGCGCGGCGGTGCCCATGTGGTCGAGCCGCCGCTGCGCGTCGTGCTGCTCGCCCGGGACCGGGAGGGCTGGGCGCGGCTGTGCCGTATCACCTCGGCCGCCCACGCGGACGCCCTCGGCGGCCGGGCGCCCGTGGTGCCGTGGACGGCGCTGCGGGAGCACGGCGGCCCCGGTCTGCTGGTCCTGCTCGGCCCGCTCTCCGAGCCGGTACGGGCGCTGTCGGTGGGCCGGGAGGATGTCGCGGCGCGGCTGCTGACTCCGTGGCGGGAGGTCTTCGGAGGGGAGGTCCGGCTGGAGGCCGTCGCGCAGAAACGTTTTGGCACGGGTCCCGGCTCCCTCCGCCTCGCCGCCCGCACCCTGGCGCTGGCCGATCGCACCGGTACGACCGCCGTCCTCACCAACGCCGTCCGCTACGCCGACCCCGCGCAGCACCGCCTCGCCGACGTCCTGGACGCCGCCCGGCTGCTGCGGCCCATCGACCGGCGCCGCCTGGACAGCGGGCAGCGCTGGCTCAAGGACGAGCGGGCGATGGCGGTCCTCGCGCGCATGGTCGCCGAGTGCGCCGGCGCCGACGACCGGCGGGCCCGCCGGCTGCTCGCGGACACCGCCGCCACGGCCGCCGGATGCACCCTCGACCCCGGCGCCGACCTGGGCCTGGGCACCCCGCACTTCCCGGAACCCGCGCTCTTCGGCGCCGACCCCGGTGCGGACGGCGCCGCCCGGCTGCTGCGCCGGCGCAGCGAGGAGGGCCTCGCCCGCCGGGGCCTCGACCGCGACCCGGCGGCGCGCGCCCGCCTCGACGAGGAACTCGCCGTGATCTCCCGGCTGCGCTACGACTCGTACTTCCTCGCCGTAGGCCAGGTCGTCGCCGACATCCGCGCCAAGGGCATCCGGGTCGCGGCCCGCGGCTCGGGCGCCGGATCGCTGGTCTGCCACGCGCTGGACATCGCCACCGCCAATCCGCTCGACCACCGCCTGCTGTTCGAACGGTTCCTCAGCGTGCGCCGGGCCTCGCTGCCCGACATCGACATCGACGTGGAGTCCGCGCGGCGCCTGGAGTGCTACGACGCGATCTTCGAACGGTTCGGCAAGGAGCGGGTCGCGGTCACCGCGATGCCCGAGACCTACCGGGCGCGCCGGGCCCTGCGGGACACCGGCCTCGCCCTCGGCATCGCGCCCGCGGAGGTCGACCGGATCGCCAAGAGCTTCCCGCACCTGCGCGCCTCGGACATCACCGGCGCCCTCGCGGAACTGCCCGAACTGCGCGGGCTGGCCGCCGAGGCCGGCCGGTTCGGGCCCTTGTGGGAGCTGGCCGAAGGGCTCGACTCCCTGGTCCACGGCATGGCCATGCACCCCTGCGGCGTGGTCATCAGCGACGCCACCCTGCTGGACCGGCTGCCGGTGCAGCCCACCCCGCAGGGCGACTACCCGATGGCCATGGCCGCGAAGGAGGAGATTGAGGCGCTCGGCAACATCAAACTCGACGTCCTGGGCGTGCGGATGCAGTCCGCGATGGCCCACGCCGTGGCGGAGATCGAACGGGTCACCGGCGACCGCGTCGACCTGGACGACCCCGGACAAGTGCCGCTGGACGACGTGTTCGCGTTCAAGCTCATCCAGGAGAGCCAGACCCTCGGCCTGTTCCAGCTGGAGTCGCCCGGCCAGCAGGACCTGCTGTCCCGGTTGCAGCCGCGCAACCAGCAGGACGTCATCGCCGACATCAGCCTCTTCCGCCCCGGCCCGGTCGCGGGCGGCATGCCCGAGCGGTACATCGCCGCCCGGCACGGCGGCACACCCGCCTACGCCCACCCGGACCTGGAGCCGGTGCTCGCCGACACCTACGGCGTGACCATCTGGCACGAGCAGATCATCGAGACGCTGGTGGTGCTGACCGGCTGCGACCCGGCCTTCGCGGAGGTCACCCGGCGGGCGCTCGGCGAGAAGGAGCTGCTGCCCGGGATCCGGGACTGGTTCCACCAGCGGGCGCGGGCCCGCGGCTACGAGGCGGCCGTCCGGGACGAGGTCTGGCGGACGATCGAGGCCTTCGGGGCGTACGGCTTCTGCCGGGCGCACGCGGTCGCCTTCGCCGTACCGGCCCTGCAGAGCGCCTGGCTCAAGGCGCACCATCCGGCCTTCCTGCTGGCCGGGCTGCTCGAACACGACCCCGGGATGTGGCCCAAGCGGGTCCTGGTCGCCGACGCGCGCCGGCGCGGGGTGCCGGTGCTGCCCGTCGACGTCAACCGGTCGAAGACGCGGCACACCGTGGAGAGGACCGACGGGGAGAGGTGGGGCGTGCGCCTCGCCCTGTCCGCCGTGCACGGCATCGGCGAGCAGGAGTGCGCGCGGATCGAGGAGGGGCAGCCGTACGGTTCGCTGTCGGACTTCTGGCAGCGGGCCCGGCCCAGCCGCCCGGTCGCCGAACGCCTCGCGGAGACAGGGGCGCTGGACGCCCTGCACGACGGCCGGCTCACCCGGCGCGATCTGCTGCTCCAGATCGCCGAACTCCACCGGGCCGCCCGCAACCGGTCCGCGGGCACCGGCCAGCTGTCCCTGATGGCGGGCGCCGTCGGCGGGGCGGAGCCGAGCGGGCTGCCGGAGATGACCGGACGCGAGGCCCTCGGCGCCGAGCTGAACAGCCTCGGCATCGATGTCTCCCGGCATCTGATGGAGCACCACCACCGGCTGCTGCGGGAGGTCGGCGCGACCGACGCGGCGCATCTGGCCGGGCTGCGGGCCGGGCAGCGGGTGCTGGTGGCGGGCGTACGGGCCTCGACCCAGACCCCGCCGATCGCGAGCGGCAGGCGGATCATCTTCGTCACCCTGGAGGACGGCTCCGGCCTGGTCGACCTGGCGTTCTTCGAGGACTCCCACCCGGCCTGCGCCTACACCGTCTTCCACAGCGGGCTGCTGCTGGTCCGGGGCACGGTGCAGGTGCGCGGCACCCGTCGTACCGTCGTCGGCACCATGGCCTGGGACCTCGACCGGATCGCCGCCGCCCGCCGCGACCACGGTCCCGAGGCCGCGCTCGCCCTCCTCGGCGAGAGCCGCCCGCACCCGACCCCCGCCCAGCCGCGGCGCACCCTGGCCAACGGCACCACCGGCGCCCGCCTGCACCCGTACGCCGACCTGCTGCCCGCCGGCAGCCGCTCGGCCGACCTGAAGAAGTTCGGTTACACCAGTCCGGGGAGCGCGGGATGAGCATCCGTCAGCGGCACATCGCCCATCTGTATCTGCACGGTTCGCTGAGCGAGGAACAGTACGGTGATGTAATCGAACTGGTGTCTGGTATCACGCCCCATGTGCAGGAGATGCCGCCCGACGCCGTGCAGCTTGACCTGACATCGGCGCTCCGGTACTTCGGCCTCTCCCCCTACGACGTGGTCCAGATGACGATGATGCGGCTGAAGGCCCACTACGGCATCGACGGCAGCGCCGGGCTCGCGGGCAACCGGATGCTCGCGGCCATGGCGGCCGACGCGGCCGCGCCGGGGGAGACCGTCCGGGTGCCCGTCGAGCGGGCCGCCGAGTGGCTCCGCCCCCGGCCGGTCACCGCCCTGCCGGGCATCGGCCGCACCACGGCGGCGACGCTCGGCCGGTACGGCCTGCACAGCGTCGGCCAGATCGCCGACCTGTCCCCGGCGACCCTGCAACGCCTGCTCGGCGCGGGCCCCGCCCGGCTGCTGGCCGAGCGCGCCCGCGGCCACGACCCGCGCCCCGTCCTGCCCAGCGAACCGGCGGACCGGCTGACCGCCGACCTGGTGCTGGAACGGGACTGCCTCGACCCGGCGGAGCAGCACCGGTCGGTCCTCGGGCTCGCCGACCGGATCGGCCAACTCCTGCGCACGGAACGGCAAGTGACGGGCCGGGTCACCCTCGCGGTGCGCTATGCCGACCGCAGCTCCAGCACCCGGACGCGCACCCTGCCGGAACCCACCGCCCACTCGCCCGCCCTCGCGGCGGCGGCCCTGGGTCTGCTGGCCTCCCTGGGGCTGCAACGGGCCCGGGTCCGCGCCTTCACGCTCCGCGCCGACCACCTCCGTCCGGCCGCCGACGCCTGTCACCAGCTCTCCCTGGACCCCGCCGACGCCCGCGCCCGCGCCGCCGAGGCCGCCGCCGACCGGGCCCGCCGCCGCTTCGGCCCGAACGCGGTGCGGCCCGCGGCGACGGCACGTTTCCCCGGCGACTCCCCGGGCGGCGGGCTCAGTTGGCCCAGGGCGGGGTGATCCGCCCGCCGTCCGCCAACTCGGCCGTGAGTCCGACGGAGGTGGTGACCCAGGAGATCGCGGTGTGACCGGTCGGGTTCTCCACGCCCAGCGTGGCCCCGGCACCGACGATCACCGTGTCGCCCGCTCGCACACGCTCGGTGCGGCCGTCGAGCGTGACGAGCAGCTCGCCGACGAGCAGATGGAAGATCTCCTCGTGACTGACGGCGTGGGCCGGGGCCCGGGTGCCGGGCGGGATCTCCCCACGCCAGGCGCACAGCTCCTTGCTGCCGGTGAGCGGGGTGGCGTACGAGACGAAACGGGCGCCATGGATCTCGTGGGTCACGGCGTCGGACGAGCGGACGACGGGCATGGGTGGGCTCTCCGTTCGGATGCATGGTCAAGCAACTTGACTATATGGTCAGGCTGCTTGACCAATGCGTCAAGGGTGTTTCAATGCCTCCGTGCAGAACTCCGAAGCCATGGCCCTGTCCGCCGCCCTGCTCGCTGTGGCGGGCGATCTCACGCAGCGCATCCATGAGGGGGTCGTGGCGCGCGGCTTCGCCGATCTGCGGCCCGCGCACGGGTTCGCCTTCGCGCGGCTCGCGGCGGGCGGGGCCACCGTCACCGAACTCGCGGCGCATCTCGGGGTGACCAAGCAGGCGGCGAGTCAGCTGGTGGACGAGGTGGTGCGCAAGGGGTACGCCGAACGGCGGCCGCATCCGGGGGACGCGCGGGCACGGCTGATCGTGCTGACCGAGCACGGACGGGACTGCACCCGGGCGGCGGAGGAGGCGGCGGCCGAGGTGGTCGGGGGGTGGGGGGAGCTGCTGGGCGAGGGAGAAGTGCGGGAGCTGCGCGGGAGTCTGGCGAGGATCGCGCCGTGCGGGCCGGTGCGGCCCGTCTGGTGACGGTGGGTCAAACGGCTGACCGGCGCCGGAAGTTTTACGTGCGCGCGGCTTTTCCCGGAAGCTACCCGACCGTAACTTGACGGGTGAACAGCATCCCCGTGGTACGGATCACAGGGCACAGCCCCCGTACCCTCCCTTGAGCCGCAAGGAGATCACCCGATGCTGCCCTGGAAGCGACTGCTCAGACCCCTCGCCGCGCTGCTCCTGTCCGCCGCCGCCGTCACCCTGCCCGCCACGGCCGCGCACGCCGACTCCGCCCCCCACAGCGGCTGGAACGACTACTCCTGCAAGCCGTCCGCCGTCCATCCCCGCCCCGTCGTCCTGGTCCACGGCACCCTCGGCAACTCGGTCGACAACTGGCTCGGCCTCGCCCCCTACCTGGAGGCCCGCGGGTACTGCGTCTTCTCCCTCGACTACGGCCAGCTTCCCGGCGTCCCCGTCTTCCACGGCCTCGGTCCCATCGACCGGTCGGCCGAGCAGCTCGCCTCCTTCGTGGACCAGGTGCGCGCCGCGACCGGCGCCGCCAAGGCCGACCTGGTCGGGCACTCCCAGGGCGGCATGATGCCCCGTTACTACCTGAAGTTCCTCGGCGGCGCGGACAAGGTCAACGCGCTCGTCGGCATCGCCCCCGACAACCACGGCGCCACCCTCAGCGGCCTCACCAACCTGCTGGCGTACTTCCCCGGCGCCACGGACCTGCTCAAGGACACCACCCCCGGCCTCGCCGACCAGCTCCCCGGCTCCGCCTTCCTCACCAAGCTCAACGCGGGCGGCGACACCGTCCCCGGAGTGCACTACACGGTCATCGCGACCCAGTACGACGAGGTGGCCACCCCCTGGCGCAGCCAGTTCCTCAGCGGCCCCGACGTCCACAACATCCGGATCCAGGACCTGTGCCCGCTGGACCTCTCCGAGCACGGGACGATCGGCCTGTCCGACCGCATCGCCTTCCACGAGGTCGCCAACGCCCTCGACCCGGCGCACGCCGCCGCCACGACCTGCCTCTCCGCCCTCAGTTGACGACCCCCTCTCGGCCGACCTCCCGGCGGCTGCCCGGCCGGGACTGTCAGTGGCGTGTGTCACGCTCGGGCCATGACGGATGAGTGTGAACACAGCGGTGCGGGGGGCGGGGTCGGGGCCGTGGACTGGGACGCGCAGGCCGCCGGCTTCGACGACGAGCCGGACCACGGCCTGCGCGATCCCCGCGTGCGGGCCGCCTGGGCGGCCAGACTCCGGTCCTGGCTGCCCGAGCACCCGGCCGACGTGCTCGACCTCGGCTGCGGCACCGGCAGCATGTCCCTCCTCGCGGCCGAGCAGGGACACCGGGTCACGGCCGTCGACCTGTCCCCGGCCATGATCGAGCGGGCCCGCGCCAAGCTCGCCGGGCGCGCCGCCGAGGTGCTGTGCGGACCGGCCGAGGCCCCGCCGGTGGGGGAGCGGCGCTTCGACGTGGTCCTCGTCCGCCATGTGCTGTGGATGCTGCCCGACCGGGCCCGCGTGCTGCGGCACTGGCGGGAGCTGCTGCGCCCCGGCGGCCGGTTCGTGCTGATCGAGGGCGTCTGGGGCGAGCTGCACCCCGCGGGCATACCCGCGGACCGGCTCACCGCGCTGCTGGAGCCGCTGACGGCCGGGGCGCGGGTGGAGCGGCTGTCCGGTGACGCGGTGCTGTGGGGGAAGGAGGTGACCGACGAGCGGTACGCGGTGGTGGCGACCCGCTGAGCGCGGTCGGCCGCGGTCCGGACCGGCGGTCGGCCCGGACCGGCGGCTCGCTCAGGCGAGCAGTTCGCCGAAGCCACCCGCGCGGGCGAGCCGTTCCAGCTCCCCGAGGGCGGCCACGGCGGCCGCGGCGGCGTCGGGATCCGTCTCGGCCAGCCCGCTCGCGGCGAACTCGTCCTCGTCCAGGCGGCGTACGTCCCCGCCGTCGGCCGAGCGCCACAGGTCCAGGTCGAGGTCCTCCACCACCAGTTCCGCGCCGGTGCGGACCGCGGGCCGGGTGATGTCGCAGTACCAGCCCTTGACGGCACCGTCCGCGGCGCGGACCTCCTTCACCGCGTACCACCGGTCACGCCAGTAGTACTCGGTGAACACATCGCCCGGCTCGAAGCGCACGAACCCGAAGTCGCGGGTGCCGGAGCCCGCCCAGGGGGCCCGGACCACCACCCGGGTGCCGTCGTCGCCGAGCAGCCCGGCCGGGTAACGGATCTTCGTGCGGCCGCCCTTGACCAGGACGACCGTCAAGTCCCCGTTCGATTCAGACGAGTTCGCGTACATGGTGGACCTCCGTCGCACAGATTCCGTAGCCGAGCCACTTGTTGATCGCGATCATGGGATCGTTGCCGGTGTCGTTGCCCGTGAACGCCTCGGTGACGCCGGCGGCGCGGGCCCGGTGCAGGGAGTGCAGCTTGGCGAGCTTGGCCAGGCCCCGGCCGCGGTGGGCGCGGGCGGTGCCGGTCATCGCGGTCGAGTAACGGCCGGCGCCGTCGGTGTAGGCCAGGCTGAAGGCGACCGGACGGCCGTCGACGCACGCGGCCACGGTCAGCTCGCGGTTCAGCAGCGGATGGCGCCAGATCCGGGCCAGCCAGTCCTCGTAGCCCCGGGACTCGAAGTCGAGGTCACCCGGCTCGTCCCGCGTCGTGTCCGCGTCCAGCTCGAACAGCGGGCGCGGGTCGTCCGCGAACTCCGCGGCCGTGCGCAGCTCGACGCCCGGCGGGGTGGGCGGCAGTGCCGGGAGGCGGACGCCCGCCAGGTCCAGGCGGAGGAAGTGCGCGGAGCGGCCGGCCCGGTAGCCGTGCCGCTCGGCGAAGGCGCGGTGGGCCGGCTCGTCCAGGACCCAGCTGAACACCCTGGTCGCGCCCAGCCCGGCGAGGTACTCCTCGGCCGTGCGCACCAGCAGCCCGCCCGCGCCGCGGCCCGCCCGGTCCGGCCGCACGTAGACGTTCAGCAGGCCCTGGCCCGGCTCGCTGCTGTCGTACGCCAGCAGCACCTGGGCGGTGCCGACGATCTCGCCGTCCTCCTCCGCGACCAGCGGGCGGTAGCGGGCGTCGGGATGCGTGTGGAGCGCGTTGTGCCGGACCGAGTCCGAGGTGAACAGGATGTACGGCAGGGCGAGTCGGCGTACCCGGGCGAAGCCCTCGGTGTCGGCCGGTACGCCGGGACGCAGGTCTCGGACGATCAGTGTCATGGAGAGGGACCGTACGGGGGGATGCGCCGGGGGTGCCTCTCATTTTTCCCCGGGTGCGGGAGAATCGGCGCCGTGAGCCTGAAGATCCGCATCGATGACAGCGCGCCCCCCTACGAGCAGGTGCGGGCGCGGATTTCCGAGCAGGCACGGTCCGGGGCGCTGCCCGTGGGGTACCGGCTGCCGACCGTGCGGGGGCTGGCCGAGTCCCTGGGGCTCGCGGTGAACACCGTGGCCAAGGCGTACCGGGCGCTGGAGAGCGACGGGGTGATCGAGACCCGGGGGCGCCGCGGCACGTACGTGGCCGCGGCCGGCTCCGCCGCGGAACGGGAGGCGTCGCTGGCCGCGCAGGCCTATGCCGACCGCGTGCGGCGGCTGGGGCTGGGGGAGGAGGAGGCGGTGGCCGCGGTGCGGGACGCCCTGCGGGCCGCCTACGGGGGATAGCGGGCCGCTCGCGGCGGGGGCGGTGGAGAAGACCGGGGTCAGCGGAGCGGTGCCGGTTCCGGAACCCGCGTCACCGCCAGTCCCGCCCTTCGCGCCGCCTTCCCGAACGTCACCGCGTCCGCCACCGCCGCGCCGCCCGGGTCGTTGTTGAAGTAGGCGTACACGTCCTCCCCGTCGGGGAAGGCCGTGGCGACGCGGTCCACCCACGTCTCCAGGGCACGGCGGCCGTAGCGGGGCCAGGGGTGGGCACGGCCCTGGTGGAAGCGGACGTACCCCCAGTCGGCGGTGCGCCACAGCGGGGTCACCGGGCGGGACAGGACGTCGGCCCAGCACAGGGCCGCGCCGCGGGAGCGGAGGACCTCGCGCACTTCCGGTGTCCACCAGGAGTCGTGGCGGGGTTCCACCGCGACCCGCGTACCGCGCGGGAAGCGGGCCAGGCAGGCGTCCAGCAGGGCCGGATCGGCGCGCAGGGTGGGCGGGAGCTGGAGCAGGACCGGACCGAGGCGGTCGCCGAGGCCCGCGGCATGGGTCATCAGCCGGTGCACCGGCTCGGCGGGGTCCTTCAGCCGCTTGATGTGGGTGAGATAGCGGCTGGCCTTGACCGCGACCACGAAGTCCGGCGGCACCCGCGCCCGCCAGGCGGCGAAGTTGTCGTGGGAGGGCAGCCGGTAGAAGGCGTTGTTGATCTCCACCGTGGCGAAGAGGCGGGTGTACTCCTCCAGCCACAGCCGCGCCGGGACCCCGGCCGGATAGACGAGGTCCCGCCAGTCCTTGTACTGCCACCCCGAGGTGCCGACGAACAAGGTCACGTCTTCATGAAAGCACCTACAGGTAGAGTCCCGCGTCCGCTCCGTTGCGCGCGCCCGGTACCGAGGTCGGCGTGGTGCCCCGGCGCAGTGCGTACAGCTCGGCCAGGGTGGCTCCCTCGCGGCCGACGCCCTCCTCGGTGCCGAGCCAGTGCACCGCCTCGTCGCGGGTGAGCGGGCCCACCTCGATGCGGGCCAGGCAGCGGCCGGGGCGGACCACGGCGGGGTGCAGGCGCTCCAGGTCCTCGTTGGTGGTGACGCCCACCAGGACGTTGCGGCCCTGGCCGAGCAGACCGTCGGTGAGGTTCAGCAGCCGGGACAGCGCCTGGCCCGCGGTGTGCCGGGCCTCGCCGCGGATCAGCTCGTCGCAGTCCTCCAGGAGCAGCAGCCGCCAGCGGCCCTTGCCCGCGCCGTCCTCCTCGCCGATCGCGATGTCCATGAGATAGCCGACGTCGGAGAAGAGCCGCTCGGGGTCGAGGACGCAGTCCACCTGGCACCAGTCGCGCCAGGAGCGGGCCAGGGTGCGCAGGGCCGAGGTCTTGCCGGTGCCCGGCGGGCCGTGCAGCAGGAGAAGCCGGCCCGCGATGTCCTCGGGGGTCGTCTTCATCAGCCGGTCCATCGCCTCGGCCACCGGCGCGGTGTAGTTGGGCCGGACCTCCGACCAGGTGCCGGCCGAGATCTGCCGGGTGGTGCGGTGCGGACCGCGGCGCGGGGACACGTACCAGAACCCCATCGTCACGTTCTCCGGCTGGGGTTCGGGCTCGTCGGCCGCGCCGTCCGTGGCCTTGCCGAGGATCTCCTGGGCGAGTTCGGGGCTGGTCGCGGTCACGGTGACGTCCGCGCCCCGGCTCCAGCGGGAGACCAGCAGGGTCCAGCCGTCGCCCTCGGCGAGGGTGGCGCTGCGGTCGTCGTCCCGGGCGACCCGGAGCACCTGGGCGCCCTCGGGCAGCAGGGTCGCGCCGGAGCGCACGCGGTCGATGTTCACCGCGTGCGAGTACGGCTGCTCGCCCGTCGCGAAACGGCCGAGGAACAGCGCGTCGACGACGTCGGACGGCGAGTCGGAATCGTCGACGTGGAGCCGGATCGGCAGAGCGTCGTGCGGGTTCGCAGGCATGCCGCCATGATCCGCCACCGATGCCCTCCGCGCACGGCATTTCCACCGCTTGTCCCGGGTGTTCCGGGCCCGCTCCGGGCCCGCTCCGGGCCCGCTCCGGGCCCGCTCCGGGTCCGTCCGAACCCCGGACCGCGCCGTCTCCGGCACCCTTGACAGCGACTCACCTTGCTCGCTCTTGCGTGCTTTTGCCGTGAATTCGATACCGGAGGGCACCGCGGGCGTCACCTGGCAATAGCGACGGCTCACTGTTCATCCATAAGGTGCGCATTGGCGATTTTGCCGCCCTAAGCGCTGGAATGCCGGGCTTGAATATGGCGCGGGCCCGAGGGGGGCTTCGAGGACGGCCGCCCCCCCTGAAACCCCACGAGAGCAGGTGTTTGAGGCGCGGTCAACATAGTTGACATGTACGCGCAATAGGTAGGCGGTAAATCTTTGGAGTCGGTCTTATTGAGAGTCAAAAATTCTTGGCATGAACACTTCCGGTCAACGCGCGTAGTTGCTACTTAAGTTGCCGCAGACTTCGTGCTCACCTGGGAGATACCAATGAGACGTTCCCGGCTTGTCGGATTCGTTGCCCCACTCCTCCTTGCCCTCGGCCTCGGCTTCACGCAGGCCGCGTCGGCGCAGGCGGCCACCAACAGCGGTGGCTACGTGGCGCTGGGCGACTCCTACGCCTCCGGCGTCGGCGCCGGCAGCTACATCAGCTCCAGCGGCGACTGTGACCGCAGCACCAACTCCGCGGCCTACCTGTGGAACGCCGCGCACAAGCCGGCCTCCTTCGCCTTCAACGCCTGCTCGGGCGCCACGACGGACGACGTGCTGGCCAACCAGCTCGGCTCCCTCAACTCGTCCACCTCGCTGGTGTCCATCAGCATCGGCGGCAACGACGCCGGCTTCGCGGACGTCATGCAGACCTGTGTGCTGAGCCTCAGCGACAGCGGCTGCCTGTCCCGGATCAACACCGCGACCTCGTACATCACGTCGACGCTGCCCGGCAAGCTCGACAACCTGTACAACACGATCCACTCCAAGGCGCCCAACGCCCGCGTGGTCGTCATCGGCTACCCGCGCTTCTACCTGCTCGGCCAGGTCTGCGTCGGCCTGTCGGACACCAAGCGCAGCGCCATCAACAACGCGGCCGACACCCTGGACTCGGTCATCCAGTCCCGCGTCAGCGCCCACGGCTTCTCCTTCGCCGACGTCCGCTCCGCGTTCTCCACCCACGAGCTCTGCTCCGGCAGCGCCTGGCTCCACAGCGTCAACGTCCTCGACCTCACCGAGTCGTACCACCCCACCGCGGACGGCCAGTCCGGCGGCTACCTGCCGGCGCTCACCGCGGCGGCCAGCTGACCCGAACGGGTGAGCACCACGCGACGCATCACCGGGCCCGCCCGTCAGGGTGAACTCACGGACCGGCCCGCGGCGTCGACGTGACTCCCGGTACCTCCCGGGCGAGCCCGCCGTGTGCACCGGCGGGGTCGCTCACCATGACGGCGGGGACCCAGGCCGATGGGGCCTCCGCCGGCGCCCGGGCCGGGCGCGTGAGATGGACCACGTTCCCGGCCGCTTCCTCCGCCCGCGCCGAGACCGGTGCGGGCGTGCGCGGTCACGGAGCGATCGAATCCGGATCGTCGCCGTACCCGTCGTCGCCCCGGCGCCGCGGGGGTGACGCGCCCCTGGTCACGCGGGGGCCGGTGCCGGGTGGGTGTCACGGGCCGTGACGGCCGTCCCCGGCCGGCTGGACGCGTGCGGGCCGTCGGCCAGCTCATTGTCCAACTCGCCCTGAAACCGGTCGGATTCGGAGAGTAGTCAGCGCGGGATGGTCAACCCCCTTACGGGAAAGGTGAATCCTGCGGGCGCGATACCCGTGTGCCCCAGTGGGGCGATAGGGTTACTCTGCCCGGGGCCGGGTGGACTCGTACGGGTGGGGAGTGACATGGAACAGATAACAGTGCGCAGCAGGGCCAGGGTCCCTGCGATCACCTGCGGGAGCAGCGCGACCAGCTCGCGCCTCGACCGGCACCTCGCGGTGCTGGGGGGTCCCGCCGTGCCGCAGCAGAAGACCGTCGAGGCGACCTCGCTGATGCGGGAGCTGACGGCACGGGACACCCGGCGCACGCACAGCGACCGGGGCGCGCGGGTCCGCCGGGTCTCCCTCTTCGCGCCGCTGCGCCGACTGCGGCGTTCGCTGTTCGGCGGCCACTGACCGGTCCCGACCGGCCGCTGATCCGGCCCCGATCCGGCCACTGATCGGCCCCTTGGGCGCCCACCCCGCGCTCACCGGGTGAACCGGCGGTCCTGGACCCGTCCAGGGCCCGCGCTCAGGCTGCCACACCGTCCCGGCGCAACGCTGCGATCTCGTCGTCCGTCATTCCCACGGCACGCAGCAGCGCCCCGGTGTGCTGTCCGAGCGCGGGCACGTCGCCCATCCGAGCCCCGTCCCCGCCCGGCAGCGTGATCGGCGGCAGCAGCGCCCGCAACGGCCCCACCGGCGAACCCACCTGACGCCAGCGCTCCCGGGCCGCCAGCTGCGGATGCTCCGCCAGCCCACGCGGGTCCCGCAGCCGGGCGCAGGCGACGCCCGCCCGTTCCAGCCGAGCCATCGCCTCGTCGGCGTCCAGCGCGCCGAGCGCCCGCGCCACCGCCCCGTCCGTCTCCGCCCGGTGGGCGACCCGCCGCGCGTTCGTCGCGAACCGCGGATCCGTCGCCAACTCCGGCCGCTTTAGAACCAGTTCCGCCAGGCGCCGCCACTCACGGTCGTTCTGCACCGACAACAGCACCAGGCTGCCGTCCGCCGTCGCGTAGGCGTCGTAGGGCGCGATCACGGGATGCGCGAGCCCGGTGCGCGCCGGGGGCTCGCCGCCGTGCATCGTGTGGTGCAGCGGATGACCCATCCACTCCGCCAGCGAATCCAGCAGGGACACCTCCACCGGCCCGCCGCGCCCGGTGGTGCCCCGGCGGACCAGCGCCGCCAGCACCCCCGAGAACGCGTACATGCCCGCCGCGATGTCCGCCGCCGGGATCCCCGCCTTCACGGGCCGCTCCGGCGTCCCGGTGACCGACACCAGCCCCGTCTCGCACTGCACCAGCATGTCGTACGCCCGCTTGTCCGCGTACGGGCCCGAGGAGCCGTACCCCGAGATGTCCACGGCGACCAGCCGCGGATGCGCCGCGCACAGGGTGGCCGCGTCCAGGCCGAGCCGGGCCGCCGCCCCGTGCGCCAGGTTCTGCACGAACACGTCCGCGTCCGCGACCAGTCGCCGCACGACGTCCCGGCCGCGCGGATCCTTCAGGTCGAGGGCGATGGACTCCTTGCCGCGGTTGCACCACACGAAGTGCGAGGCGAGCCCGCCCGCCGCGGTGTCGTAGCCCCGCGCGAAGTCACCCCCGTCCACCCGCTCCACCTTGATGACCCGCGCCCCCAGATCGGCGAGCTGCCGGGTCGCGAAGGGCGCGGCCACGGCCTGTTCGACGGCGACGACGGTGATGCCCTCCAGGGGCGGCGGCTGATGTCCGGCGGGGTGCTCCATGGAGGGGATCGTCTCCCCTTCGGGCGGGTCTGTCAGTACCGCGTATGTCACTCGCCGCGGCTGTGACGGCGTACGGCCGGCGGCAGGAACACCGCGATCAGGACGAGACTCCAGGCGAGCGACCCGGCGACCGGATGGGCCACCGGCCAGGCGGCGCCGCGCGGCACGGGCGCGTTGCCGAACAGGTCCCGCAGGGCGGTGGTCACCGCGCTGATCGGGTTCCACTCGGCCAGCGTCCGCAGCCATCCGGGCAGCTGGTCCGTCGGGATGTACGCGTCGGACAGCAGCGGCAGCACGAACGAGGCGGCGCCGAGCTGCCCGGCCGCGTCCTCGCTGCGGGTGAGCAGGCCCAGGTGGATCCCCGCGCAGGTGCAGGCGAACCGGAAGAGCAGCAGCAGCCCCACCGCCCCGGCGGCCGCGGGCACGGACCCCTGGATCCGCCAGCCCACCGCGAGCCCCACCAGCAGCAGCGGCACCGTGCCGAGGGTGGTGACCACGAGGTCCGCGACGGCCTGTGCGAGGGGTACGGCGGCCCGGCTCACCGGCAGCGTGCGGAACCGGTCCGTCACACCCCGGTGGGTGTCCGCGGCGGCCTGGAACATCCCGGTCATCAGCCCGCCGGCCGCGGTCGCGACCAGCAGTCCCGGCACGAGGAAGGCGCGGTACTCGCGGCCGGGCATCGCCAGCGCGCTGCCGAAGACGTAGCCGAAGAACAGCAGCATGTTGATCGGCATCAGCTGGGTCAGGACCGCCAGGCCGGGACTGTTGCGGACGCGGCGCAACTGCCGTCCGGTCAGGGCGAGTCCGTCGTACACCAACGCGCTCATGCGGCGTGCTCCTCGGTGGTGCCGGCCGCGTGACCGGCGTCGGCGTCGGCTTCGGTCCCTGCTCCGTCGTCGCCGCCGGCTCCGGTGAGCCGCAGGAAGACGTCGTCCAGGGTGGGCGGGCGCAGGCTCGCGTCCAGCAGCGGCACGCCCGCCGCGTCGAGTTCGCGCACCAGGCGGGGCAGGGTCAGCGTCGGGTCGATGGTGAGGACGCCGACCGCGGTGCGCTCGCGGTCGAGCACCGGCTCGCGGCCCGTGAGGCGGTCGAGCACGGCGGCCGCCTTGCCGAGCGCGCCCTCGTGGGAGACCACGGCCTCGGCGTACGAGCCGACGAGTGCCTTGAGTTCGGCGGGCGAGCCGGTGCGGGCGATGCGTCCCCGGTCCAGCAGGGCGATGTCGTCGGCGAGCCGGTCGGCCTCCTCCAGGTACTGCGTGGTCAGCAGCACCGTCGTACCCTCCGCCGTGAGGTCCCGTACCGCCTGCCAGACGCGGTCGCGTCCAGCCGGGTCGAGGCCGGTGGTGGGCTCGTCCAGGAAGAGCACCTCCGGGCGGCGCACGAGGCTCGCGGCGAGGTCGAGACGGCGCCGCATGCCGCCCGAGTAGGCGGCGGCCTTCCGGTCGGCGGCCTCCGTCAGGCCGAAGCGTTCCAGCAGCTCGTCGGCGCGCGCGGCCGGTCCGCGGACCCGGTGCAGGCGGGCGAACAGCCGCAGGTTCTCCCGGCCGGTCAGATCGCCGTCGACCGAGGCGTACTGCCCGGTGACCGAGATCAGCCTCCGCACGGCGGCGGCCTCCCGGACCAGATCGTGCCCGCCGATCCGCGCGGAGCCGGCGTCCGGCCGCAGCAGCGTGGTGAGCAGGCGGACGGCGGTGGTCTTCCCGGCGCCGTTCGGCCCCAGCAGCCCGCAGACCGTGCCCCGCGCGACCGCCAGATCGAGCCCGCGCAGGGCGTGTACGGCGCCGAAGCGCTTCTCCAGACCTTCACTAAGTACAGCGTACGTAGTTGGCATGGGGCGACCATAGCGCACTACGTACGGTGTACGTAACTAGGATGGTGGGCGAGGTGATCACATGGCAGTCCGAGGGGCCGTACCCGAGGTGATCTGGGCGCGCCCCGAGCGCACCGGGCGGGGGCCGAAGCCGGCGTACTCCCGCGACGACATCGCGGCCGCCGCCGTGCGGATCGCCGACGCGCGGGGGCTCGACGCGGTGTCGATGCGGCACGTCGCGGCGGAGCTGGGGTGCGGCACGATGTCGCTGTACAACTACGTGCCGCGCAAAGAGGATCTGTACGAGCTGATGGTGGACGCGGCCGCCGCCGAGCACGTCCTGTGGGAGCCGGGCGGCGACTGGCGGGCGGATCTGACGCGGGTGGCGCACCAGACGCGGGCGCTGATGCACCGGCATCCGTGGATGCCGCGCCTGATGTCACCGGTCTACGGGTTCAGCCCGCACACCCTGCGGTATCTGGAGCACTGCCTGGCCTGCCTGGATCCGCTGGAGGCCGCCTACGGCACGAAGCTCGAACTCATCGCCATGGTCAACGGCGTGGTGACGACGTACGTGCGCAACGAGCTGGACACCGCCGAGCGGGTGCGGGGGCTGCCGTGGTCGCAGGAGGAGGAGACCGCGGTGCGCGGGGCCTACCTGATGCGCCAGGTCGCCTCCGGTGCCTATCCGAGGATGGCGGAGGCGTTCGCGGAGGACCCGGGCCCGATCGATCTGGAGGCCGTTTTCGAGCGGGCGCTCGGCCGGATTCTGGACGCCTACGCGCCGTCCTGAGGGAAGGCCCCGGCCGGGGGCGTCACAGCAGGGCGAACTGGCCCTCCGGGCCCTCCTCGGGGTGGTCGAGGACCGAGGCGGGGCGGCGGGAGGCGGGTGGGGGCGGGAGGATGCCCGACCGTCGCAGCTCGTCCGCGCCGATCGCCGACGGCGGCTTCAGCGCGGCCAGTTCCGGGCGCAGCGCGGCCAGCAGCGCCAGCACCGTGATCAGCTCCAGCAGCTCCGAGGTCCACGGCTGGGGCCACGCCGCCGGGCCGATCGCGGCCAGCGTGCCGGGGGCGGCCGGGGCGGTGCGCGAGGTGAACCACGCCTCCAGGACGCGCACGCCGTTCACCTCGTAGTCCCAGGCCTCCGGCGGGACGGGGGAGACGCGGCCCTCGTCCAGGTGCAGGGTCTCCTCCTCGGGGTCGTAGCCAAGGGTCCGGGGGCGGGGCGGCAGCGGGGCGCGGACGTAGGGGCGGCGGCCGCCCGGCAGCTTGGGGCGGTCGCCGTCGCGGCGCAGCAGCCAGAGCACGCGGCGGCCCAGTGCCACGCCGGACGACCAGAGTTCCGCGTCGTCGGTCAGGGGGACCGTGTGGTCGGGGCGGGCCGTGGCCAGGAACCAGGCCGGCAGGTCGAGCGGGGTGACCCGGACGCCCAGTCGGGCCGTGAGGTGGTCCAGGAGGCCGGGGGCCAGGTTGGGGTCCGCGGCGGCCGGGCGGCGGTGGAGGGGGCGGACGCGGCCGGTGCGCAGGGTGGGGAGGAGCGAGGTGGCCAGCAGGGGGTGCCGGTCGTCGGGGGTCTCCACCAGGAAGACCTGGTGCTCGTCCGCCACCCGCCACAGCTCCGGGCGGGCCGCGTCGAGCAGGCGGTGGTCCGGGATCAGCCACTGTTCGTCGAAGGGGGCCGCCAGGACCCGTACCGGCTCCGCGCACGGGCCCTCGGCGCGCGCCAGCCGCTCCGTGCCGGCGGACCCGCGGGGCAGCCGGCCCACGGCCGAGTGCAGGGTCCGGGCCCTGCTCGGCTCGAACAGGGCCTCGCGGTCCGGGAGTCCGGCCTTCAGCAAGGTGTCCCAGCGGGCCCGCAGGCTGGCCGGGTCGGGGGCCGTCGGCCAGGCGCGGCCCGGCCGCAGCGGTGCGACGGACCACGGCATGAGGTCCGCCAGCAGCGGAGCGTCGTCGTCGTACGGCACGCTGGGCATCGTACGGGCCGGGCCGGCCGGGCGGGTCAGGTGGCGTCCAGGGTCACCGTGAAGGAGAAGCGGTCGCCCCGGTAGTGGATCACCGCCACGTCCAGCACCCGGCCCTCGGTGTCGTAGGTGATGCCGGTGTAGTGCAGGATCGGGCTGAGCAGCGGGACTTGCAGGAGACGGGCGGTCTCCGGGTCGGCGAGCCGGGCCTCCACCGTGTCCGTGATGCGGCTGATGTCCTCCTTGGCGATGTCCCGCAGCACCTTCGTCATCGGCCAGCGGACCAGATCGTCCGGGTCGATCCGCTCCGCCAGTTCGGGGCGTACGTGGTTGACGGCGTGGTTGGTCGGCTCGCCGGTCTGCTCGTCGAAGCGCAGCCGGTGGTACGTCGCCACCTCGGTGAGCCCGGGGAAGCAGTCGGTGAACCCGCCCGGCACCGGCGTGGGCCCGTGGTCCAGCAGTTCCGTGCGCATCCCGGACTGCTGGGCCACGATGGCGTCCACCGAGCCCAGCAGCCGCACCGGGGCGCCGCGCCGGGCGTCGGGCTCGATGAAGGTGCCGCGCCGCCGGTGCCGGCTGATCAGCCCCTCGTCCTCCAGCTCCTTCAGCGCCTGCCGCATGGTCAGCACGCTCACCCCGTAGTGCTCCGCCAGCCGCTCCTCGGTGGGCAGGCGCAGCGGGTCCGCGGGCGAGCGGCCCAGTATCGAGGCGCGCAGCGACTGCGACACCTGGTACCAGAGCGGCAGCTTGCGGTTCAGGACGATCGAGTCAGGGGCGAAGGAGGTCACGCTGATATCCGTACCGGTCGGGAACAACGGGCGCAACAGACGTGTCAGATACGGAAGTTCCGCGTCAGGCCCCGCCACACGTCGTCGTAGGCCCCCTGGAGGTGGTCGGCGTGGGCCGCCTGCGGGGCGAGCGTCACCGGCCAGCGGGTCTCGAACATGAAGGCGAGGCCGTCGTCGATCTTCTGCGGCTTCAGTTCGGCCGCGCTCGCCTTGTCGAAGGTCTCGCGGTCCGGGCCGTGCGCCGACATCATGTTGTGGAGCGAGCCGCCGCCCGGCACGAAGCCCTCCGCCTTCGCGTCGTAGGCGCCCTCGATCAGGCCCATGTACTCGCTCATCACGTTCCGGTGGAAGTACGGCGGCCGGAAGGTGTCCTCGCCCACCAGCCAGCGCGGCGCGAAGACGACGAAGTCGACGCCGGCCAGGCCCGGGGTGTCCGACGGGGAGGTCAGGACCGTGAAGACGGAGGGGTCCGGGTGGTCGTAGGAGATCGTGCCGATCACGTTGAAGCGGCGCAGGTCGTAGACGTACGGCACATGGTTGCCGTGCCAGGCGACCACGTCGAGGGGCGAGTGGTCGTACGTGGCGGTCCAGAGGTTGCCGCAGAACTTGTTCACCACCTCCACCGGGCCCTCGACGTCCTCGTACGCGGCGACGGGCGCGCGGAAGTCCCGCGCGTTGGCGAGGCCGTTGGCGCCGATCGGGCCGAGGTCGGGCAGCCGGAAGGGCGCGCCGTAGTTCTCGCAGACGTAGCCGCGGGCCGACTCGTCCAGCAGCTCGACCCGGAACCGCACCCCGCGCGGGACCAGCGCCACCTGCGCGGGCTCCACGTGCAGCCGCCCGAACTCGGTGTGCAGCAGCAGCCCGCCGCGCTCCGGGACGATCAGCAACTCCCCGTCCGCGTCGGAGAAGACGCGCTCCATCGAGGCGTTGGCGTGGTACAAGTGCACGGCCATGCCCGCCCGTTGGGCCGCGTCGCCGTTGCCGCCGAGCGTCCACAGGCCCGCGAGGAAGTCGGTGCCCGCGGCCGGCTCGGGCAGCGGGTTCCAGCGCAGCCGGTTGGGGTCGGGCACGGTCTCGGTGAAGGGCGCCGTGCGGATCGAGCCGTTGGCGGTGCGGGTGAACCGCGGGTGCGCGGCCGACGGGCGGATCCGGTACAGCCACGAACGCCGGTTGTGCGCGCGGGGCTCGGTGAAGGCCGCGCCGCTGAGCTGCTCCGCGTACAGTCCGAGCGGCGCGCGCTGCGGCGAGTTGCGGCCCTCGGGCAGGGCGCCCGGCACCGCCTCCGAGGCGTGTTCGTTGCCGAATCCGGTCAGATACGACAGTCCCTCGGCGGTCTTGCGCGCGTCCCCGCTCATGGTCGCCCCCACGCTCCTTCGCGTCCTCGGGTGCGACGGATCGCCCAGGGTCGCCGGTCCCGGGTGTCCCGGATTCCGGACGCCACCGCTTTCCAGCGCACCCACTGATTCCTATGCATCACCGTAGGAATACGCGGGGCCGTGCGCAAGAGGGCGGGCCGTCCTCCCATGGAGGAGATCCCGTCCTTCCTCGGGGGAGATCCCGTCCTCCCACGGAGTGGGTCCGGAACCCGACTTCAGACGGATACCCGGGCCCGGCGCCGTGTTCTACGCTCCCCGGCATGTCGTGGACGAAGGAGACACGGGGACGCCTGGCCGCGCTCGCGGTGTGCCTTCTGCTGCCCCTCGGCGCGGCGGGCTGCGGTACGGCGCACGGGGGCACGGGCACGGGCAGGGGCACGGGGGCGAGCCCGGGTACGGCCGGCGCGGACTCGCCCTCGCCCGTCGGCAAGGTCCTGGACGGCACCGACGGCACCGGCCGCCATCTGCGCGAGGTCGAGGGGAAGGACGCCCCCGAGGTCGGCGTCGAGATCACCCCGGACGCCGCCGACGGCTGGGACGTACGGCTGACCTTCCGCCACTTCCGGGTCTCCGCGCCCGGCGCGCGCCCGACCGCGGTGACCGGGCGCGGGCTCGCCTGCCTCTTCGTGGACGGCCGCCGCATCGCCCGGCTGCGCGCCCCCGCCTACCGGCTGCCCGGCCGGCTCGTCCCGCAGGGCACCCACCACGTCACCGCCCGCCTGTACGCCGACGACGGCACGGTGTGGGCCGTGCACGGCAAGCCGGTCCAGAGCACCGCCGACATAACGGTGTCGCAGACCCGGCCGCCACAGCCCTCACCTGGGAGTACCGACCGCCTGCCGGACGGCTGACGGCCCCGGGCACGCTTCTCCGTACCCTGGGACCAGGTTCAACGGACCCCGGCGGAAAGGCATCATGAAGCCCGTGCCCCACGCGACATCGCTCCGCCGCGCCCCCGTCCAGCGGCGCAGCGCCGAACGGCTGGCCAGGATCCTCGACGCCTGCGCCGAACTCCTCGACGAGGTGGGCTACGACGGTCTGAGCACCCGCGCCGTCGCGGGCCGCGCCGGCGTGCCCATCGGCTCGGTCTACCGGTTCTTCGGCAACAAACGGCAGATGGTCGACGCCCTCGCGCAGCGCAATCTGGAACTGTTCACCGAGCATGTCACCGGGCGGCTGGAGCAGGCGGCGGCGGGGGACTGGCGGGCCGCGATGGACGCCGTCCTGGACGAGTACCTGACGATGAAGCGCACCGCGCCCGGCTTCTCCCTGATCGACTTCGGCAACCAGATACCGGTCGGCACCCGCCAGACGGAGCCCAACAGCCTGGTCGCCGACCGGCTTTCGGAACTGCTCGCCGGCTATGTCGGCCGTACCCCCGACGAGGACCTGCGGCGGGTCTTCCTGGTCGCCGTGGAGAGCGCGGACACCCTGGTCCAACTGGCCTTCCGGCTCGACCCGCAGGGGGACGAGGCGATCATCCGGGAGACCCGGGAACTGCTGCGGGCGTACCTGGGACGGCTGTTCGACTGACGGGAGCCTCAACACCCCTGAGAACGAAGGGCAGTTGCCACGCGCTGCCCGACCCGTCCCCGTCGGCCTCCCCGACTGTGCGCGGCCCGCGACGAGCGCCCCACGCGGGGTCCGTCCACGGCGGCCGTCACACCTCCCCCAGGGGGCACCAGCCGGGGCCGCCGACGCCGTACGGCCCGGCGTGGTCCGGCCCGCCGCACGGCCGGCCCATGACCCGCCCGCCGCCCCCGGTCCGACGCCCGCCGCCCCCGGTCCGACGCCCGCCGCCCCCCGTCCGACGCCCGCCGCCCGGCACCCGGCACCCGGCTCCCCCCCGCCCCCACCGCCCCGGCGTCGACATCGGCCGGCTCCTCGGCGCCGTGGTGGCCGGACCGGGCGTCACATTGCGCCGCCAGGGGGATATCTGACGACGCGCCGGGCGTCGGTGCCGTCGGGCGTCGTGCACATTGGGCAGAGTCCAGATGAGATCGATTTGTATGAAAATCGTCTGACTCGGAGGAAATGCGCATGCCCACCCGTACGATCCCGCGCACCGCCGGCACCCGCGCCGGTGCCACCGTCGTCCTGACCGCACTCGCCGCGGCGGGCGCGTCGTGGATGGCGGCACCCACCGCCATGGCCCAAGGGGAGAACGGCGACATCAGAGTCCACCGGGTCGGCACGCCGTTCGGTGTCTCGAAGGACGACCCGGTCGTCTGCCGGTTCTACCTCGACGCCGTCAACTTCGACATCCTGCCCGTCATCGCCTACACCATCACGCCCCAGCCACCACTGCCCACCTCCGCCACCGTCACCGGCACCATCCAGCTCGCCGGGGGCGCCGGGCACACCGACCCGCTGGGGCTCGCGGACGGCCAGTACCGGGTCACCTGGTCCGCCGCCGGCGCCGTCAAGGAGAAGGTCTTCCGGGTCAACTGCCGGGAGAACGGCGCCCAGGGCGCGCCCGGTCGGATCGAGGACCACCAGCAGGAGCAGCAGCACAACGACGCGAGCTGGGGCCAGAGCGGCGAGCGCGGCGGCCCGCAGGGCGGGGTGCACGCCGGCGGCGGCGGACTCGTCGACACCGCGGCCGCGTACTCCCCGGTCGGCGCCGCCGCGGCGGTGGGCCTGATCGCGGTCGGTGGAGCCGCGTACGTCCGGCGCAGCCGCCGCCGGCCGCATGGCGCCGCGTAGGCGCAGACGCAGGCCCTGGTACCGGACCCGTGCCTACCGCCTCACCAGGACGGCCGTGCTCGCGGCCGTCCTGGTGACGCTCGTCGGCCGGTGCGGGTCCGACGGCGCACCGGACCGCACGGACGGCCCGGACACCGTCACCGTCGCCGGGGCCGGCCCGGACGGAACGGACGGGCGCGGCGCGGGCCGGGCGGGCTCCGGCACCGCCCGCCCGCTGCCCCGGTCCCGGCCCACCTCCCTGCGCATCCCCTCCCTCGGCATCGACGCCCCGGTCACCGGCGTACGGCTCGGCCGCGACCGGCAGTTGGAGACACCGCCGTTCGACCGGCCCAAGACGGCCGGCTGGTACGAGGGCGGCGCCACCCCCGGCGAGGCGGGCACCGCGATCGCCGTCGGCCACCGCGACACCCCCTCCGGGCCCGCGGTGTTCGCCGCGCTCCCGCTGATCAAGCCCGGCAAGGTGATCGAGGCGCGGCGCGTGGACGGCCGCACCGCCGTCTACACCGTGGACCGCGTGCAGGTCTTCGACCGGTCCGGCTTCCCCGACAAGGAGGTGTACGGCCACTCCCGCCGTCCGGAGCTGCGGGTACTCACCTGCGGGGGGCTGTACAGCAGGCGTACCGGATACACGAGCAACGTGGTGGTGTTCGCCCACCTCACCGCGACCAGGTGAGTCCGCTCGGCGAGAGCGTCTGGCGCCGCAAAACTATCGCCGCTAGTTTGTGGTGCGGACGACGCGGATCCGCCGGGAGGAAGCAGTATGAAGGCACACGACGGCCTGTACATCGACGGCGCCTGGCGCCCCGCCGCGTACCCGGACGATGTGATCGAGGTCGTGAACCCGGCCGACGAGCAGGTCATCGCCCGGGTCCCGGCCGGCGGCCCGCAGGACGTGGACGCCGCCGTCCGCGCGGCCCGTGCCGCCCTGCCCGGCTGGGCCGCCACGCCGCCCGCCGCCCGCGCGGCCCGCCTCACCGCCCTCCGGGACGCCCTGGCGGCCCGCAAGGACGAGATCGCCGAGACGGTCACCGCCGAACTCGGCTCCCCGCCCGCCTTCTCGGAGGCCGTGCACGCGGGCCTGCCCATCGCGGTCGCCGGCACCTACGCCGAACTCGCCGCGAGCCGCCCCTTCGAGGAGAAGGTCGGCAACTCCACCGTCCTGCACGAGCCCGTCGGCGTGGTCGGCGCGATCACCCCCTGGAACTACCCGCTCCACCAGATCGTCGCCAAGGTCGCCCCGGCGCTCGCCGCGGGCTGCACCGTCGTCCTCAAGCCCGCCGAGGACACCCCGCTCACCGCCCGGCTGTTCGCCGAGGCGGTGCACGAGGCGGGCGTCCCGGCAGGCGTGTTCAACCTGGTCACGGGCCTAGGGCCGGTCGCCGGAGAGGCCCTCGCCGGCCACCCGGACGTGGACCTCGTCTCCTTCACCGGCTCCACCGCCGTCGGCCGCCGGATCGGCGCGCTGGCCGGCGGGGCCGTGAAGCGGGTCGCCCTCGAACTCGGCGGCAAGTCCGCCAACGTCATCCTGCCGAGCGCCGACCTCGCCAAGGCGGTCAACGTCGGGGTGGCCAACGTGATGTCCAACTCCGGGCAGACGTGCAGCGCCTGGACCCGGATGCTGGTCCACCGCGACCGGTACGAGGAGGCCGTCTCGCTGGCCGCGGCCGCCGCCGCCAAGTACGGCGACCGCATCGGGCCGCTGGTCAGCGCCAAGCAGCAGGCACGGGTGCGCGGTTACATCGAGAAGGGTGTCGCCGAGGGGGCGCGGCTGGTCGCCGGCGGGCCGGAATCCCCGCGCGAGAAGGGCTACTTCGTCAGCCCGACCGTCTTCGCCGACGTCACGCCCGAGATGACCATCGCCCAGGAGGAGATCTTCGGCCCGGTCCTCTCGGTCCTCGCCTACGACGACGAGGACGACGCCCTGCGCATCGCCAACGGCACGGTGTACGGCCTGGCCGGCGCCGTCTGGGCCGGCGACGAGGACGAGGCGGTGGCCTTCGCCCGGCGTATGGACACCGGCCAGGTCGACATCAACGGCGGCCGCTTCAACCCCCGCGCGCCGTTCGGCGGTTACAAGCAGCCCGGGGTCGGCCGGGAACTCGGCAGTCACGGCCTCGACGAGTACCTCCAGACCAAGTCCTTCCAGTTCTGAGGGAGTCCGCCCGCCATGGCCGTACGAGCCGCTGTCCTGACCGCCGTCGGCGCACCCCTGGAGACAACCGGCATAGAGCTGCCCGACCCGGGCCCCGGACAGGTCCGGGTCCGGCTCGCGGCGGCCGGGGTGTGCCACTCCGATCTGTCCCTGTCCGACGGCACCATGAGCGTGCCGGTACCCGCGGTGCTCGGCCATGAGGGCGCGGGGACGGTCGTCGCGGTGGGGCCCGAGGTCACCCATGTCTCGCCCGGGGCGCCCGTCGTCCTCAACTGGGCACCCGCGTGCGGGCGTTGCCACGCCTGCTCGCTCGGCGAGGTCTGGCTGTGCGCCAACGCGCTCAACGGCGCGGGCTCGGTCCACGCCCACACCGTGGACGGCACCGCGCTCCATCCCGGTCTGAACGTGGCCGCGTTCGCCGAGGAGACCGTCGTCCCCGCGTCCTGCGTCCTGCCGCTGCCACCCGGCGTGCCCCTCGCGGACGCCGCGCTCCTCGGCTGCGCCGTGCTCACCGGCTACGGCGCCGTCCACAACTGCGCGCGGGTCCGGCCCGGGGAGACGGTCGCGGTGTTCGGCGCGGGCGGGGTCGGGCTGGCCGCGCTCCAGTCGGCCCGGATCGCGGGCGCGTCCCGGATCATCGCCGTCGACGTGTCCCTGGGCAAGGAGGCCCTCGCCCGCGCCGCCGGCGCCACCGACTACCTCCTCGCCGGCGCCCACACGCCCCGCGAGATCCGCGCCCTCACCGGGAAGCAGGGCGTGGACGCCGCCGTCGAGTGCGCCGGCCGCGCGGTCAGCATCCGGGCCGCCTGGGAGTCCACGCGGCGGGGCGGGCGTACGACGGTCGTCGGCATCGGCGGCAAGGACCAGCAGGTCACCTTCAACGCCCTCGAACTGTTCCACTGGGGCCGCACCCTCTCCGGCTGCGTCTACGGCAACAGCGATCCCGCGCGCGACGTCCCCCTGCTGGCCGAGCACGTCCGCACCGGCCGACTGGACCTCTCGGCCCTGGTCACGGAGCGCATCGGGCTGGAGGACATCCCCGGGGCCTTCGAGAACATGAAGGCGGGCCGGGGCGGGCGGTCGCTGGTGGTGTTCTGAGGCGTCAGGACGTCAGGGCGTCAGGGCGGTCAGCGCAGCGCATCCGGCGCGATGCCGAGCAGCGAGGACAGCGCCCGTCCCCCCGCCGGTGTGACCCGGACCGCCCGCTCGCTCCCGATCCGCTCGCACCACCCCGAATCCAGCGCGTGACGGCACAGCGCCGCCCCCGCCACCCCCGCGAGATGGGGCCGGCGTTCGGTCCAGTCGAGGCAGGCCCGGACCAGGGGGCGGCGGCCGGCGCGGGCCAGCGGGATCCCCGCCGCGGCGAACCAGTCGAGGCCGGCCGGCGTCAGGGCGAACCCCGTGTCCTGCCGCAGCAACCCCCGCTCGGTCAGCGCGTCGGTGAGCGCGATGCCGAGGCGGCCGGCGAGATGGTCGTAACAGGTGCGCCCCCGCGCCATGGCCGACCCGGCGCTCGACTCGCGCAGGGTGCGCACGGGGCGCGGGTCCCCGGCCGCGGGCGGCGGCACGTGCGCGGCGAGGTCCTCCACCAGCGTGGCCACCCGCGCGTCGGCCAGGCGCACGTACCGGTGCCGCCCCTGCCGCTCCTCCGCGAGCAGACCGCCCGCCACCAGCTTGCCCAGATGCTCGCTCACCGTGGACGCGGCCACCCGGGCGTGCCGCGCCAGTTCGCCCGCCGTCCAGGCCCGCCCGTCCAGCAGGGCCAGCAGACACGCGGCCCGCGTCTCGTCCGCGATCAGCCCGGCCAGCCGGGCGAGACCCGCGGACTGGGGATCCTTGGTCCTGGTCATGCCCTCCAGCATGCGCCGGGAACGCTTCGGCCGGTACCGAAGCGTCGGCCGCGGGGCTCAGACGCCCTGCCGTACCCGCTCGTACTGCTGCGCCAGCCCGTCCAGCAGCGCGCTCAGCCCCGTCTCGAACGCCCGCTCGTCGATCTTCTCCTGCTGCTCCGCGAGCAGATGGGCCTGCCCGAGATGTGGGTAGTCGGCGGGGTCGTAGGCGCTGGCGTCGTCCACGAAGCCACCGGCGAAGGAGCCGAGCGCCGAGCCCATGATGAAGTACCGCATCAGCGCCCCGATGGAGGTGGCCTGCGCCGGCGGCCACCCCGCGTCGACCATCGCGCCGTACGCCGCGTCCGCCACCCGCAGCGCGGCCGGCCGGCGGCCGGGGCCCCGCGCGAGCACGGGCACGATGTTGGGGTGGGCGCGCAGGGCGGCCCGGTAGGAGACGGCCCAGTCGCGCAGCGCGGTCCGCCACCCGCGGCCGTCCTCGAACATCGACAGGTCGACCAGCGCGCTCACCGAGTCCGCGACCGCCTCCAGGATCTCGTCCTTCGTGCGGAAGTGGTTGTACAGCGAGGGCCCGCTCACCCCCAGCTCCGCGGCGAGCCGGCGGGTGGAGACGGCCGCCAGGCCCTCCCGGTCCACGAGTTCCCGGGCCGTCTGGACGATCCGGTCGGTGCTGAGCAGGGGCTTGCGCGGTCGGGCCATGGCGCACATAGTAGGGCTGCGCCGGTAAACTAGCAGTGCTAATTTAAATGTGTGAGGTGATCTCGTGGTGAACCTGGGGCTCAGCGAGGAGCAGGCCGCCGTACGGCGACTGGCGCGGGACTTCGTGACCCGTGAGATCGCCCCGCACGTGGTCGCCTGGGACCGGGCCGAGGAGGTCGACCGGGGCATCGTGAAGAAGCTCGGCGAGATCGGCTTCCTCGGGCTGACCGTCCCGGAGGAGTACGGCGGCTCCGGCGGCGACCATCTCTCGTACTGCCTGGTCACCGAGGAGCTGGGCCGCGGGGACTCCTCGGTGCGCGGCATCGTGTCCGTCTCCCTCGGCCTGGTGGCCAAGTCGGTCGCCGCCTGGGGCAGCGAGGAGCAGAAGCGGCGCTGGCTGCCGGGACTGACCTCGGGCGCGTACGTCGGCTGCTTCGGTCTCACCGAGCCCGGCACCGGCTCCGACGCGGGCAACCTCAGCACCCGGGCGGTGCGCGACGGCGACGAGTACGTCGTCAACGGCACCAAGATGTTCATCACCAACGGCACCTGGGCGGACGTCGTCCTGCTCTTCGCCCGCTCCACCGACGCCCCCGGCCACAAGGGCGTGAGCGCCTTCCTGGTGCCCACCGACACGCCCGGACTGAGCCGGCGCCCGATCCACGGCAAGCTCGGCCTGCGCGGCCAGGCCACCGCCGAACTCGTCCTGGAGGACGTGCGGGTGCCCGCCTCGGCGATGCTGGGGGAGGAGGGCAAGGGCTTCTCGGTCGCCATGTCCGCGCTCGCCAAGGGCCGGATGTCCGTGGCCGCCGGCTGCGTCGGCATAGCCCAGGCCGCGCTGGACGCGGCCGTCACGTACGCGGGCGAGCGCGAGCAGTTCGGCAAGCCGATCGCCCGGCACCAGCTGGTGCAGGAGCTGATCAGCGACATCGCCGTCGACGTGGACGCGGCCCGGCTGCTGACCTGGCGGGTCGCCGACCTGATCGACCGCGGCGAGCCGTTCGCCGTCGAGTCCTCCAAGGCCAAGCTGTTCGCCTCCGAGGCCGCCGTGCGCGCCGCCAACAACGCGCTCCAGGTCTTCGGCGGTTACGGCTACATCGACGAGTACCCGGCCGGCAAACTCCTGCGCGACGCCCGGGTGATGACCCTGTACGAGGGCACCAGCCAGATCCAGAAGCTGGTCATCGGCCGTGCGCTGACCGGGGTCTCGGCGTTCTGAGTACCGGCTGAGTAGCCGAGCGGATGCGGGGCGGTCCGTACCCCGCCGATGCTCTCCTCATGAGTGACACACCGGTCAAGCAGCAGAGTACGGCCGCCTTCTACGGTCAGGCCGTCGCTTCCTTCGCGATCGCCATGACGGCCACCGCCATCGGCATCTTCCGGCTGGACACCGACGCCTGGGTGCGGGCCTTCCTGGCGATCGCCGTCCTCTACCTCGTCACGTCCGCCTTCACCCTCGCCAAGGTGATCCGGGACCGCCAGGAGGCCGGACAGATCGTCAGCCGGGTCGACCAGGCCCGGCTGGACAGGCTCCTCGCCGAACACGACCCCTTCACCGAGAAGCTCTGACTGTCCGGAGGGCCTCCGGGCTGCTGTGCTAAGCGCTCGCTCACCGTCGGCGGTATGGTGGTGCCTTCTGTCACCGAGAGGGGCGTAAGAGCGATGAGTACGGCGGAGGAGACGACCGGCGGCGAGGCGGAGCCGTGGGAAGAGGTCACCCCTGACGCGGCCCGGCGGCTGCTGGTCGCCGCCGTGGAGGCCTTCGCCGAGCGCGGCTACCACGCGACGACGACCCGGGACATCGCGGGCCGCGCCGGGATGAGCCCGGCCGCGCTCTACATCCACTACAAGACCAAGGAAGAACTGCTCCACCGGATCAGCCGCATCGGCCACGACAAGGCCCTCGGCATCCTGCGTACGGCGGCCCGCCGCGAGGGCGGCGCCAAGGAGCGGCTCGCCGACGCGGTCAGCTCCTTCGTCCGCTGGCACGCCGGCCGGCGCACCACCGCCCGGGTCGTGCAGTACGAGCTCGACGCCCTCGGCCCCGAGGCGCGCGCCGAGATCCTCGCGCTGCGCCGGCAGGTCGACGCCGAGGTGCGCGGGATCATCGAGGACGGCGTCGCCGCGGGCGAGTTCGACGTGCTCGACGTCCACGGCACCACGCTCGCCGTGCTGTCGCTGTGCATCGACGTGGCCCGCTGGTTCAACATCGACGGGCCACGTACGCCCGAGGCGGTCGGCGAGCTGTACGCCGAGCTGGTGCTGCGGATGGTCGGCGCGAAGTAGCGCCGACGGGCGGGGAGCGGCACCTACAGGTAGTAGCGGGACACCGACTCCGCGACGCACACCGGCTTGTCCCCGCCCTCGCGCTCCACGGTGAAGGCGACGGCGACCTGGACGCCGCCGGTGACGTCCTCCACGCCGGTGATCCTCGCGGTGGCGCGCAGCCGGGAGCCGACGGGGACCGGGGAGGGGAAACGGACCTTGTTGGTCCCGTAGTTGACGCCCATCTTCACGCCCTCGACCCGCATGAGCTGCGGGCCGAAGAGCGGCAGCAGGGAGAGCGTGAGGTAGCCGTGCGCGATGGTCGTCCCGAACGGCCCCGCGGCGGCCTTCTCCGGGTCCACGTGGATCCACTGGTGGTCCCCGGTGGCCTCGGCGAACAGGTCGATCCGCTTCTGGTCGACCTCCAGCCAGTCGGTGTGGCCCAACTGCTCGCCCACGGCCGCCTTCAGCTCGGCGGGTGAGGTGAAGATCCTCGGTTCTGCCATGTTCCCGGCCTCTCGATCGCGTTTCTAAGCAACTGCTTAGCATGGTCGGGCGGGCGGTCGATGTCAACGACGCATTGACTAGGCTCTGAGGAGTGCCGCAGATTCCCGAGAAGATCCATGAGCTGACCGTCGGCCAACTGGCCGCGCGCAGTGGTGCCGCCGTGTCCGCGCTGCACTTCTACGAGTCCAAGGGGCTGATCACCAGCCGCCGCACCCCGGGCAACCAGCGCCGCTTCAGCCGGGACACGCTGCGCCGGGTGGCGTTCATCCGCGCGGCGCAGCGGGTGGGGATCCCGCTCGCCACGATCCGCTCCGCGCTGGCCGAGCTGCCGGAGGAGCGGACGCCCACGCGGGAGGACTGGGCGCGGCTGTCCCGGACGTGGCGGTCGGAACTGGACGAGCGCATCACGCAGCTGAACCGGCTGCGGGACCATCTGACCGACTGCATCGGCTGCGGGTGTCTCTCACTGGACACCTGTGTGCTGTCCAACCCGGACGACGTGTTCGGCGAGCGGCAGACGGGGTCGCGGCTGATGTCCGAGAAGCGCTGAGTCCGGCCGCCGGGGTGCCCGCGGGGCGCCGCCCCCGTCACTCGTACTCGGTGCCGCCCTTCCGCGTCAGATACGCGGGGCTCACCGCCTTGGCGATCGCGCGGCCCCCGGTCACCGGGCTGTACCGCTCGGTGGACGGCCGTATCACCACGCCCTCGCGCACGTGCAGGCCGCGGCCGGACACGGTCTCCCGGCCGCTCGCGAGGGACAGCACCCGCTCGATGTCGTACGGCCCGCTGTACAGCCGGGGCACCACCGGCAGCTCGCCCTCCAGCAGGGCGGTGTCCAGCCAGCGCACGGTCCCGTCGATCTCCGCCGAGAGGTCGAACGCCGCGTACCCCAGCGTCTCCCGCCGGCCGTCCGCGCCGTACGTCAGGTCCTGGACCCCCGCCCCGAAGACCTCCCCGAAGACGCCGACCCGGCGCGCCCCGAGCCGCTCGGCGAGCCGGGCGGCGGCTTCGGCGACGCCGTGGGCGTGTACGGCCCGCCAGTACAGGTTGCGGGGGTCCTCCCGGAGCGCGAGCGACTTGGCGCCGAAGCCCTTGGAGGAGACGTGCACCCGCCCCTCGTCGGCGACGTACGTCAGCAGGCACGCCGAGCCGTGCAGCTTCTCGGTGAGCACCACCGGCTCGCCGGGCGTGAAGATGTCCGGGTACCGCTGGATGTTCTCGATGTCGACCCAGGGCAGCAGCTCGGGCGCCGCCTCCACCTCGCCGTTCATGGTGGGCGGGATCGGGGGCACCCATTTGGTGATGCCGAGCCGCTCCGAGAAGTCCGTGCCCGCCGCCGCGGCGGCCGCGAGATCGACATCGGCGAGCGCCTTCGGTCGGCACACGATGCCCTGCGACAGCTCACCGCGCAGCCGCACCGCCCTGACCCGGTCGGCCGCGGTCCCCGCGAGCCGCCCGGTCAGCCCCAGCTCCTCGATCAGCCCCTCGGGGAGCACCGCCTGCTCGGGGATGTAGACGGCCACCTCCCCGGTGCGGAACACCCCCTTGGCCACCACGGCCCGGTACAGCCCCACCTGCGCCAACTCCAGCGCGTCGGCGTTCGGGTGGTCATGGACGGTCAGCACCTCGGCGGTCACCCGCAGCGTGGACATGAGGATCCCCCTACGTGTCGGCTCCAACTCCCGCCACTATCGCGGACGTCAAACACCTGGAACGACCGAATTCCCGCCTGCTACCGTCCCTCCGGCAGCCACCACCGCGCACGTCTCCGGGACCCGCGCCTCGGTTCCGGGCACCATGACTGCCGTCCGATCGCCCGACCGCCGGATCCGTCGGGGCTGATGCAGCCCCGCCGATGACGCCGGTGCGCTCGGGGGCGCGGCATCCCCTGCGCGGCCCCCTGGACGGTCCCCCTTCCGCGGTCTTCGCCGGCTGGTCAGGCCGGCAGCAGCAGCCGGCCACGCCTGACGTACGCCAGCGCCTGCGGGGAGAGCACCGGGCGCGGCACGAGTATCCCGCAGTCGCCGCACACCGGTCCGGAGGACGGCTCGTGGTCGAGGCCGTACTTCCAGACGAGCCGGTCGGCACCGCACACCGGGCAGCACGCGCCCGGCTCGCGCTCCAGCGCGTCGATCAGCCTGCGCAGCACCTCGGCCAGCGGGGCCGAGGGGTGCACCCGCGGGTCGTCGCACCAGGCGACCCCGAAGCCGCCCCAGGTCAGCCGGTGCCAGTCGTCCACGCTGCCCGGCCGGCGCAGCCCGTCGTGCTTCTCCCGCCTGCGCCGCTCGGTGAAGTCGCCCTCGTAGCCCAGCCAGACGGAGCGGGCCTCCTCCAGTTCCTCCAGCGCGGCCACGAGCCGCGCCGGGTCGGGGGAGCGGTCCTCGGGACCGAATCCGGCCCGCGCGCACAGATGGTCCCATGTCGCCCGATGCCCGTAAGGGGCGAACTTCTCAAGGCACTTGCGCAGCGAGTAGCGCCGCAGCGCCAGATCGCAGCCCGGATCGCGTACCTGTCTCGCCAGACTCCGGAAACCGGCCATCGCCCTGCACCTCCGTCACACCTGCACCTGTATCGCGGCCACTTCGGCGTCGTCGTACGGACGTCGCCTGATAGACGTGTCGACAGACGCTTCGGATCCGTCTCGTCTTCTCGCGGTTGTTCTCCTGGGCCTTCCTGCGAACTCGAAAACATGACGCATGTTCATCTTCAACTTCGGGGATACCGGCGGTAACGTTCGCGCACCCCACTCGCTAGGAGCTGCCATGCCACGGCGAACCGCACGGACCGCCCTCGACAGAGTGAGAACGTCCCGCCGACTCCCCGGGTTCCTGAAGACCGCGTCGGTATGCGTTCTGATAGCCGGACTTGTCTCCCCGCTCACCCAGACCGCGGCGAGCGCCGCGACCCCGAGCGCCACCGTGACCGCCTCGAACGACTACTGCGGCGGCCAGTGTTCGGACATCGTGCCGCCCGGTGAGAACGGCAACGCCACCCTCGCGCAGATCCTCCTCAACCAGGCCTTCGGCACCCTGCCCGCGCACTCCGAGGACCAGCTCGCCCCGTACGCCAACCTGGCCACGGGCTACAAGAGCCTCAGTGACACGACCATCAACAGCTTCTTCAACGACGCCTCCTTCGGCGTCCCGTCCGACCAGGTCGCCTCGACGGAGAAGCCGAACGGGCGCGGCGACGTGACGATCGTGCGCGACAAGAAGACCGGTGTGCCCCACATCACCGGCACCACCCGCTACGGCACCGAGTTCGGCGCCGGGTACGCCGCCGCCGAGGACCGGCTCTGGCTGATGGACGTCTTCCGGCACGTCGGCCGGGGCCAGCTCACCTCCTTCGCGGGCGGCGCCGCCGCCAACCAGGGCCTGGAGCAGGAGTTCTACCGCAACGCGCCCTACACCGAGGCCGACCTCCAGGCGCAGATCGACCGCGTCATCGCGAACAACGGCGCCCGCGGCCAGCAGGCCCTCGCCGACGCCAACGCCTACCTGGACGGCATCAACTCCTACATCGACGCCTCCGACAGCGGCCTCTACTTCCCCGGCGAGTACGACCTGACCGGCCACAAGGACGCCATCACCAACGCCGGCACCATCGACCACTTCAAGATCACCGACCTGGTGGCGCTGGCCTCCGTCGTCGGCTCCCTGTTCGGCTCCGGCGGGGGCGGCGAGGTGAACAACGCCCTCTCCCTGATGGCCGCGCAGAACAAGTACGGCGTCGAGGAGGGCACCAAGGTCTGGGAGTCCTTCCGCGAGCGCAACGACCCCGAGGCGGTCCTCTCCGTCCACGACGGACAGAGCTTCCCCTACGGCACCAAGCCCGCCACCGCCAAGGGCCAGGCACTGCCCGACGCCGGCTCGGTGACCCAGGAGCCGCTGGTCTACGACCGCAGCGGCAGCGCGACCACCGCGGCGGCCGAGACCGCCTCCACCACCGCGGCGAAGACGGACCTCGGCTCCGCCCGGCGCGGGATGTCCAACGCCCTCGTGGTGAGCGGCAGGTACACCGCGAGCGGCCATCCGATCGCCGTCTTCGGACCGCAGACCGGCTACTTCGCCCCGCAGCTCCTCATGCTCCAGGAGATCCAGGGCCCCGGCATCAGCGCCCGCGGCGCCTCCTTCGCGGGCCTGAGCATGTACGTCGAACTCGGCCGCGGCCAGGACTACTCCTGGAGCGCGACCACCTCCGGCCAGGACATCATCGACACCTACGCCGTCGAGCTGTGCCAGGACGACTACCACTACCTGTACCACGGCACCTGCACCGCCATGGACAAGGTGGAGCAGAAGAACTCCTGGAAGCCCACCCTGGCCGACAGCACCGCCGCCGGGTCGTACACCATGCGGGTGTGGCGCACCAAGTACGGACCGGTGGAGTACCGGGCGACCGTCGGCGGCAAGAAGGTCGCCTACACCGCCCTGCGCTCCTCCTACCAGCACGAGGCCGACTCCATCATCGGCTTCCAGATGCTCAACGACCCCGGCTACGTCAAGGGCCCCCAGGACTTCCAGAGCGCGGCGCAGCACATCAACTTCACCTTCAACTGGTTCTACGCCGACTCCCAGCACACCGCCTACTACAACAGCGGTGACAACCCGGTCCGCGCCGACGGCGTCGACTCCGAGTTCCCGGTGTGGGCGCAGCCCGCGTACGAGTGGAAGAACTGGAACCCGGACGTCAACACGGCCGACTACACCGCGCCCGCCGCCCACCCCAACTCCGTCGACCAGGACTACTACATCTCCTGGAACAACAAGCAGGCCAAGGACTACACCACCGCCTCCTGGGGCGACGGCTCCGTGCACCGCGGCAACCTGCTCGACGACCGGGTGAAGAAGCTGGTCGCGGCCGGCGGGGTGACCCGCGCCAAGCTGGTGCAGGCCATGGAGTCCGCGGCCGTCACCGACCTGCGGGCCGAGGACGTGCTGCCCGAACTGCTCCAGGTGATCGGCTCCTCGCCGGTGACCGACACCACGGCCGCGGCCGCCGTGAGCAAGCTCCAGGCCTGGTCGAGCGCGGGCGCCCAGCGCACCGAGACCTCCGCCGGCTCCAAGACCTACGCCGACGCCGACGCGATCCGCATCCTGGACGCCTGGTGGCCGCTGCTGGTCAAGGCGGAGTTCCAGCCCGGCCTCGGCGGCGACCTGTACAACGCGCTCACCGCCAACCTGGCCGTCGACGAGGCCCCGTCCGCCGGACACGGTCCGACCGGCTCGCACGCCGGAAGCTCCTTCCAGTACGGCTGGTGGAGCTATGTCGACAAGGACATCCGGTCGGTGCTCGGCCAGAGCGTGCAGGGCCCCCTCGCCGAGAAGTACTGCGGCGGCGGGAACCTCGGCTCCTGCCGGGACGTCCTGATCAGCACCCTGAAGCAGGCGGCCCAGATGACCGCCGCCCAGGTCTACCCGGGCGACGATCTCTGCTCCGCCGGCGACCAGTGGTGCGCCGACTCGATCGTCCAGCGCGCGCTGGGCGGCATCAAGCACGGCAACATCGGCTGGCAGAACCGGCCGACGTACCAGCAGGTCGTGGAGTACACCTCGCACCGGTGACATCCGGTCCGAACGGGCGGTGACTGGCGGCGGGTCAGACGATCCGGCCCGCCGCCAGCACCACCCGCGCCAGTTCCGGGTGCAGGATGTCGCTGTGCGCCCCGGCCGGCGGACCGCCCCGGCGGACCACCGCGGCCGCGTCCACGTTCACGCATCCCGACGCGGGCAGCCGGCCCGCCAGGGCGCCGGCCAGGTCCAGCCGGGCCGTGCCCGGCACCGCCTGCACCCCGTCATGGCCCATCGCGCCCCACCGGGGCCCCAGGACGGCCGCGACCGCGTTGCCCAGGAAGGACCGGTCGTCCCCCGCGAGGCGCGAGGCGAGCGGATAGAACGTGCCGAGCGCCGCGTCGAAGTGCGAGTGGCAGCACACCAGCGGGCCGTCGATCCGCCCCTGCAAGCCCTTCAACGCGCCCGAGCAGTGCGGGTCGTCGGGCAGCCGCTCGGCGAACGCGTAGTGGGAGAAGGCCCCTTCGAGCAACGTCACGGACTTCACCGAGCGCGCCGTGCCGGGCAGCCCGCGCAGCGCGAACGACACCAGCCGCCCGCCGAAGCTGTGCCCGACCAGGTGCACCCGCACCCCGGGCGCCGTGGCCGCCAACTTCCCGAGCAGCGGCCCGAGTCCGCGCTCGCCGACGCTGCCGGCCCGTCCCTTCATCGTGTAGTACGTCGCCTGCCGCAGCAGCTCCTTCGCGCCCTCCCAGGGGTTCGGCAGGCTGAACCCCTCGGCGCCGTCCGGCGCCGCGGCCGCGGCCAGCGCGTCGGCGAACTCCGCGCAGACGGTGGCAGGTTCCCCGGTGAACACGGCCGGCTCGCCCTGCTCGTCGGTGTCGGCCGCCGCGGGCCCCGCCCCGTCCAGCAGCAGCCGCACCAGCCGCCCGAACTCCGTCAGCCCGGCGTCACCGTCCGGCCGTTCGTCCAGGAGCCGGGCCAACTGGTCGACGACGCTCGCCCGGTCCGGGAAGGCCGCGAGCAGCGCGCGCCGGGTGTCCTTGTCCAGCGGCGGGCCGGGCGCCGCCTCCGCCTCCGTCGCCACCACCGACTTCGGGAAGTCGGGGATCGGCTCGTCGCTGAACCGCATCGACGGCCAGATCACCCCCGCGTACCCGAGGCGCGCCTTGGGCGCGAGCGCCGGGAAGGGGGCGAAGAACCGGCGGTACAGCGCGGTCGCGGCCGACCGGTCCTCGTTCCAGCCGTGCGCGAAGACGACCAGGTCACGGACGCCGTGTTCCGTGACCTGGGCCAGCAGGCGATCGCGTTCGGGCGGGTCGGCGTCCCCGTTCGCGTCGAAGGTCAGCTCCCAGTAGGGAGACACGCTCATCCCAGGATCCGCCATGCCAGGCTCCCTCGCCCCGCGGAAACGATGCGTTACCGGTTGTGATGGTCCCGCGACGGAGCGAAGTTGACCAGCCCTCGCGCATCACCCGTACAGCAGATATTCCTTTCGAATCCGGCGGAACGCGGCCAGCTCCTGCTGCCAGGCGCCCACCACCTCGTCGGTGTCCGCGCCCGCGTCGATCATGGTGCGCACCCGGTCCGAGCCGGTGAGCTTGTCGATCCAGTCGTCCGACCGCCAGGCGAAGCCGTCCCACACCTGCCGCGCGGTCACCAGCAGGGCGATCCCGGTGCGCACGGGGTCGTAGGCGGCCCGGTCCGTCACATGGATCTGCACCCCGCCGACCGTTTTGCCCTCGAACTTGGAGAAGGTGGGCGCGAAGTACGCCTCGCGGAACCGCACCCCGGGCAGCTCCAGCCGGTTCGCGGCCGCCGCCCAGCGGCCGTCGATGCCCTCGGCGCCGAGGAGTTCGAACGGCCGGGTGGTGCCGCGGCCCTCGGAGAGGTTCGTGCCCTCGAACAGGCACGTGCCGGAGTACACCAGCGCCGTGTCCGGGGTGGGCATGTTGGGGCTCGGCGGCACCCAGGGGAGGCGGGAGGCGTCGTAGAAGTCCGTGCGCCGCCAGCCCGTCATCCGCACCGTCTCCAGCGGGACGGGCGCGGCGAGGAACTCCTCGTTGAACAGCCGGGCCAGCTCCGCGACGGTCATGCCGTGCGCCTGCGCGATCGGCTGTCGGCCGACGAACGTGGCGAACTCCTTGTGCAGCACCGGGCCCTGGGCCGCGCGGCCGGTGACGGGGTTCGGGCGGTCCAGCACGACGAAGCGCTTGCCGGCGAGCTGAGCGGCCTCCATGCAGTCGTACAGCGTCCAGATGTAGGTGTAGAAGCGCGCGCCGACGTCCTGGATGTCGAAGACGACGGTGTCGACGCCGGCGGCGGTGAAGACGTCGGCCAGCGGCCGGCCGCTCTTGAGGTACGTGTCGTAGACCGGCAGGCCCGTCTCCGGGTCGTCGTAGCGGCCTTCGGAGCCGCCGGCCTGGGCGGTGCCGCGGAAGCCGTGCTCCGGGCCGAAGACCGCCGTCAGCTCGACCAAGGGGCTTTCGTGCATGACGTCGACGATGTGCCGGGCGTCCCGGGTGATGCCCGTGGGATTGGTGACGATGCCGACGCGCCGGCCCTCCAGAAGCCGGTAGTCGTCGGCCGCGAGTCGCTCGAAGCCGGTGTGGAAGGCGTCCTGGTGGCGCGGGACCGTGGTCGGTACGGCCGCCAGGGTGGCCGTGGCCAGGAGGTTTCTTCGGGAGAGGTGCACGGGGCCTCCGTGGGTGCGGAAGTTGCGGGCCTCTAGAGGTTGGTGCGATGGCCCTTCCTTCACACATACCGACCGGTTAGTCTGGCCGCGCCGAGCCGAGTCACGTCGTGTCGAAGGAGACCGATGGTGGAAGCCATGCAGGATGCGGGAGTCGTCGTCACCGGAGCCGGTGGGGGGATCGGGGCCGCGCTGGCCAGGCGGTTCGCCGGGGCCGGTGCACGGGTCGTGGTGAACGACCTCGACGGGCAGAAGGCGAAGGCGGTGGCCGAGGAGATCGGCGGGATCGCCGTGCCCGGGGACGCCTCCGCGATCGTCGAGGACGCGCGGGACGCGCTCGGCGGGACCGTCGACATCTACTGCGCCAACGCCGGGGTCGCCTTCGCGGACGGCGACCTCGCCGGGCCGCTGGACGCCAAGTCCTGGGCGCTGACCTGGGACGTCAACGTGATGGCACACGTCCGCGCGGCCCACGCGCTGCTGCCGCACTGGCTGGAGCGGGGCAGCGGCCGGTTCGTCGCGACCGTGTCCGCAGCCGGGCTGCTCAGCATGGTCGGCGCCCCCTCCTACACCGTGACCAAGCACGGAGCCTATGCCTTCGCCGAGTGGCTGTCCCTGACGTACCGCCACCGGGGTCTGAAGGTGCACGCGATCTGCCCGGAGGGCGTGCGCACCGACATGCTCGCCGCCAGTGGCAGCGCGGGCGAGGTGATGCTGGCGCCGACCGCGATCGAGCCGGCGGACGTGGCGGACGCGCTGTTCCGGGGCATCGCGGAGGACCGCTTCCTGATCCTGCCGCACCCGGAGACCGCCGACCGCTTCCGGGGGCGCGGGGCGGACCCCGAGCGCTGGGTGGCCGGCATGAACCAGATCCAGCAGAAGGTGGAGGAGGTGTCGTGAGCGAGTCCCCCTACGCGTCCAGGCCCTGGCTGGCCCTGCTCGACGACGCCCAGCGCGCCCCCGTCGACCCCGCCGACTCGCTGGTGCACGCCCTGCGCGCCGCCGTCGCCGAGGCCCCCGAGCGCACCTTCCTGAGCTACTTCGACGCCCGGCTGAGCTACCGCGAGGTGGACGAACTCAGCGACTCGGTCGCCGCGCACCTCGCCGCGCGCGGACTGGAGCGCGGTGACCGGGTGGCCGTCCTCCTCCAGAACTCCCCGCACTTCGTGCTCGCCGTGCTCGGCGCCTGGAAGGCGGGCGCGACCGTGGTGCCGGTCAACCCGATGTACAAGTCGGCCGAGGTCGCCCATGTGCTGCGGGACGCCGAGACGGCCGCGCTGATCTGCTCCGACCGGGCGTGGGAGTCGTACCTGAGGGAGACGGCCGCCGGCTCGCCGGTGCGGATCGTGCTCACCGGGTGCGAGCTGGACTTCCAGACCCGCGGCGACGAGCGGGTGCTGGCCTTCGAGCGGCTGCCCCAGGCCCCCGACGCGGAGGACCTGGTGGCCGTGGCCCGGCAGGGCGGCCGGGCGCCCGAGGGACGCCTGCCGGAGCCCGGCGACATCGCGCTGATCAGCTACACCTCCGGGACCAGCGGCACCCCCAAGGGCGCCACCAACACCCACGGCAACATCATGTACACCGCGGAGCGGCAGCGGACCGGGCTGCCGCTGTCCGAGGCGCCGGTCTACTTCGCGCTCGCGCCGCTGTTCCACATCACCGGCATGGTCGTCCAGTTCGGCGGCTGTCTGAACAGCGCGGGCACCCTCGTGCTCGCCTACCGCTTCGAGCCCGGCGTCGTCCTGGAGGCGTTCGCCGAGCACCGCCCGCAGTTCACCGTCGGCCCCGCCACCGCCTTCATGGCGCTCGCCGCCCACCCCGGGGCGGGACCGGAGCACTTCTCCTCCTTCGTGCACCTCGCCTCCGGCGGCGCCCCGCTGCCGCCCGCGCTGGTGGACGGGTTCCAGGAGCGGTTCGGGGCGTACATCCGCAACGGGTACGGGCTCACCGAGTGCACCGCCCCCTGCGCCTCCGTGCCGACCGCCCACCGGGCGCCGGTCGACCCGGTCTCCGGGACGCTCGCGGTCGGGCTGCCGGGACCGGACACGCTCGTACGGATCGTGGACGACCACGGCGCGGACGTGCCGTTCGGCGAGCAGGGCGAGATCGTGGTGCGCGGGCCCCAGGTGATCCCCGGCTACTGGCGGCGCCCGGACGCGACCGCCGAGACCTTCCCCGGGGGCGAGCTGCACACCGGCGACATCGGGTTCATGGACCCGCAGGGCTGGCTCTACGTCGTGGACCGCAAGAAGGACATGATCAACGCGGCCGGGTTCAAGGTGTGGCCGCGCGAGGTCGAGGACGTCCTGTACACCCACCCGGCGGTGCGCGAGGCGGCCGTCGTCGGCGTCCCGGACGGCTATCGCGGGGAGACCGTCAAGGCGTACCTCAGCCTGCGCCCGGGTGCCGAGGCGGACCCGGATGAGATCGCGGTGTACTGCAAGGAGAGACTGGCGGCCTACAAGTATCCGCGCCAGGTGGAGATCCTGCCCGAGTTGCCCAAGACCTCGAGTGGGAAGATCCTCCGCCGGGAACTGCGTTCCCGAAACGGCCGGGAACGGCAGGACTAGCGCGGGACCGAGCGCGGGACCAGCGACATCAGCGACATCACGGAAAGGCAGGTGGCGGCAGTGCCCAGGACGACGGACGGCGACGGAGCCCCTGTTCCGCAGCGGCTTCTGGCCGCCGCCACCCGGCTCTTCGCCGAGCAGGGCTACGACCGGACCTCCGTGCAGGAGATCGTGGAGGCGGCCGGCGTGACCAAGGGGGCGCTGTACCACTACTTCGGCTCCAAGGACGACCTGCTGCACGAGGTGTACGCGCGCATGCTCCGCGTCCAGCAGGAGCGGCTCGACCACTTCGCGGGCATGGACGCGCCCGTGGAGACGCGACTGCGCGGAGCGGCGGCGGACGTCGTGGTGTCGACCATCGAGAACCTGGACGACGCCTCGATCTTCTTCCGCTCCATGCACCAGCTGAGCCCCGAGAAGTTCAAGCAGGTACGGGCCGAACGGCGCCGCTACCACGAAAGGTTCCGCGCGCTCATCGAGGAGGGGCAGAAGTCCGGCGTCTTCTCCACCGCGACCCCGGCCGACCTGGTCGTGGACTACCACTTCGGCTCCGTCCACCACCTGTCCACCTGGTACCGCCCGGACGGACCGCTGAGCCCCCAGCAGGTCGCCGACCACCTCGCCGACCTGCTGCTGCGGGCGCTGCGTCCCTAGGGCCTCTCGTTTGGATCACGCCGGGCTGATCCAAACGAAAGACCCTAGGGGTGATCCCAGAGCACGCGTGAGGGGCGGCCCCGCGGCGGGCCGCCCCTCACCCGTGTCCGCTCACAGGTACTGCTTCAGCTCCCGCCGCGCCAGCGACCGCTGGTGCACCTCGTCCGGGCCGTCGGCCAGCATCAGGGTGCGGGCGGAGGCGTAGAGCTCGGCCAGCGGGAAGTCCTGGCTCACCCCGCCCGCGCCGTGGAGCTGGATCGCCCGGTCCAGGATGGCGACCACCGCGCGCGGCGTGGCGATCTTGATGGCCTGGATCTCGGTGTGCGCGCCCCGGTTGCCGACGGTGTCCATCAGCCAGGCCGTCTTCAGCACCAGCAGCCGCAGCTGCTCGACCGTCACCCGGGCGTCGGCGATCCAGTTCTGCACCACGCCCTGCCGGGCCAGCGGCTTGCCGAACGCCGTACGGGACACCGCCCGGCGGCACATCAGCTCGATCGCCCGCTCGGCCATGCCGATCAGCCGCATGCAGTGGTGGATCCGGCCGGGGCCGAGCCGGGCCTGCGCGATGGCGAAGCCGCCGCCCTCCTCGCCGATCAGGTTGGCCACCGGCACGCGCACCCGGTCGAAGACGACCTCGGCGTGGCCGCCGTGGGAGTGGTCCTCGTAGCCGAACACCCGCATGGCCCGCCGGACCGTCACACCGGGGGTGTCGCGCGGGACCAGGACCATGGACTGCTGGCGCCGGATGTCCGCGCCGTCCGGGTCGGTCTTGCCCATCACGATGAAGATCTTGCAGTCCGGGTTCATCGCCCCGGAGATGTACCACTTGCGGCCGGTGATGACGTACTCGTCGCCGTCCCGCTCGATGAGGGTGGTGATGTTGGTGGCGTCCGAGGAGGCCACCTCCGGCTCGGTCATCGCGAACGCGGAGCGGATCTCACCGGCGAGCAGCGGCTCCAGCCACTGCTTCTTCTGCGCCTCGTCGCCGAACTGCGCCAGTACCTCCATGTTCCCGGTGTCGGGCGCGGCGCAGTTGGTCGCGGTGGGCGCCAGGTGCGGGGAGCGGCCGGTGATCTCGGCGAGCGGCGCGTACTGGAGGTTCGTCAGCCCCGCGCCGTACGCGGTGCCGGGCAGGAAGAGGTTCCACAGCCCCTGCCTGCGCGCCTCCGCCTTCAGCTCCGCCACCACCGGCGGGGTGTCCCAGGGGGAGGCGAGGGCGGCCCGCTGCTCCTCGGCCACCGGCTCGGCCGGGTAGACGTGCTCGTCCATGAAGGCGAGCAGCCTGGCCCGCAGCTCCTCGGTGCGCGCGTCGAACGAGAAGTCCATGGCGTCAGCCTTCCTGAAGGGTGGTCAGTCCGTGGTCGATGAAGACGGGCACCAGCTCGCCGATCCGGTCGAAGCCGCGGCCGACCGTCTGGCCCAGCGTGTAGCGGTAGTGGATGCCCTCCAGGATCACGGCGAGCTTGAAGAAGGCGAACGCCTCGTACCAGGAGACGGCCGACACGTCCCGCCCGGAGCGCGCCGCGTAACGCTCGATCAGCTCCCGAGGCGCCGGGTGACCGGGCGCCTCGGCGGTGGTGGAGACGGGCGAGTCCGGCATGTCCAGGGAGCGGCTGTACATCACCAGCAGACCGAGGTCGGTCAGCGGGTCGCCGAGCGTGGACATCTCCCAGTCCAGGATCGCGGTGATCTCGTCGTCCGCCCCGATCAGCACGTTGTCCAGGCGGTAGTCGCCGTGGACGACGGCGGCGGCGGGCGAGAGAGGGAGCCTGCGGCCCAGTTCGGCGTGCAGTTCGTCGATGCCGCCCAGCTCGCGGCTGCGGGAGGCGTCAAGCTGCTTGCCCCAGCGGCGCAGCTGCCGGTCCAGATAGCCCTCCGGGCGGCCGAAGTCGCCGAGGCCCACCTCGGCGGGGTCCACGGAGTGCAGCTCGACCAGTGTGTCCACCAGGGAGAACACCGCCTTGCGCACCCGCTCCTCGCCGAGCGGCGCGAGCTGCGCGGAGGTGCGGTAGGGCGTGCCCGCCACGAACTCCATCACGTAGAACGGCGCGCCGAGCACCTCCTCGTCCTCGCACAGCAGCACCGGCGCGGGGACCGGTACGGAGGTGGGGTGCAGGGCGCTGATCACCCGGTGCTCGCGCTTCATGTCGTGCGCGGTGGCGAGCACATGGCCGAGCGGCGGGCGGCGCACGACCCACTTCGAGACGCCGTCGGAGAGCGCGTAGGTGAGGTTCGACCGGCCGCCCTCGATCAGCCGTCCGCTCAGCGGCCCCCGCACCAGCCCGGGGCGTTCCCGCTCCAGCAGGGCGCGCAGCCGGTCCAGGTCGAGTCCGGGCGGGTGGTCGGCGCTCATGAGTCACTCCTACGAACGGTCGCGTACAGGACCCGACTCATGATGCCGACCGGTCGGTATGTCGTCCAGTGCGTGCGGCGAAGACGGCCGGAAACGTGACGGGGGCCACGGGCGGCCCCATGGCCCGGAGCACCGGCGGCGGGGGCCTCAGCGCGCGGCGCGGAACTCCGCGAGCCGCTCGTACGCCGCCAGCCCGTCCGGCACCCACTCCCACTCGCCGAGGCGTGCCTCGACCTCCTCGTCGGTGAGGAAGTCGTGCCACTGCACCTCCTCCGCCTGCGGGTTCACGGGCAGGTCGCAGCGCACCTCGTACACCGCCGACCACCAGGTCTTCCCGGCGCCGTCGTCGTAGAGGAACTTGAAGAGGTACGCCGGCCGGGGCAGTCCGGAGACGCCCAGCTCCTCCTCGGCCTCCCGCAGCGCCGCCTCGTCGTAGGACTCGCCCGCGCCCACGACCCCGCCGACGAACGGGTCGTACAGGGACGGGAACACCAGCTTGGTCGCCGTGCGCCGGTGCACGAAGAGCCGGCCGGCCGCGTCCCGGGCCTGGATGAAGACGCAGCGGTGGCGCAGCCCGCGGTCGTACACCTCGCCGCGCGGCAACTGCCCGACGACGCGGTCGTGTTCGTCGACGATGTCGAGGATCTCGTCAGCAGGGTTCATGCCCTCATCCAAGCACGGGGCCGGGCGCGGCAGGGCGCGATGCCGGGGGAGCCCCGGACCAGGGGCTCAGCGGCGCTGGAGTTCGTGGGCCGGCGGCTCCGACTCCGTGGTGCCGCACGGCATCGCCGGGTGCATCCCGAGCAGCACGATGGCCGCCACCACGGCCGCGAGCCCGGCCGCCTCCCACGCCAGCGCCCCGGTGTCGGTGCGCAGCCGGTCGCCGAGGAAACCCACCCCGCACAGGATGCCGGCGAGCGGCTCGGCCGCGGTGAGCGCGGGCAGCGACATCCGCAGCGGCGCCGTCTCGAACGCGCTCTGCACCAGGACGAGTCCGGTGACCCCGCAGGCGAGCACGCCGTACGGCTGCCAGCTGGTGAACAGCTCCGCGAGGCCGCCGCCGGAGAACAGGGTGCCGCTCACCCGGGTCAGCGCGTCCTGCACCCCGTACAGCAGCCCGGCGGCCAGGGCCAGCAGCGCGGCGGTCCAGTTCAGCCGGGAGCGTTTGGCGTACGCCGTCAGGGCCAGGGCCGCGCCCACCACCACACCGATGATCAGCCAGTGCCGCAGCGGATCGGCGACGGCACTGCCCGCCCGGGGCTCACCGGCCGTGATGAACGCGCTCACCCCGCCCGCGAGCAGCAGCAGCCCGGCCCAACCCTGGCGCCCCAGCGGCTGTTTGGTCTGGTACCGGGACAGCGCGAGCGCGAACAGCAGATTGGTCGCGAGCAACGGCTCCACCAGCGAGATCTCGCCCTTGCCGAGGGCCACGGCGCCCAGCACCATGCCGGCCACCATCAGCCCGAGGCCGCCCAGCCAGCGCGGCACCCGCATCAGGTCGAGCAGCAGCCGGAACGACAGGAAGTCGCTCAGCGGCGCCCGTTGCGCGGCGTTCTGCTGGAGCACGAAGCCGAGGCCCAGACAGCAGGCCGCGCTCACGGCGAGGAGGAGAACCAGAACCGACACGCTGCGTACCTCGATCATCCGGCCGGACCACGGACGCGTAGTGGCCGACTGTAGCGCTCCCGGGACGCCATTGCCCCGGAAGGACCCGGAAAGGGGTGGTTGCCCCGCCATGGTCGGTGCCCGGGGCGCGGGGCGCCATGGCGTACGCCACACCACCCGGCACGGCGCCATGGCGTACGCCACACCACCCGCCACGGCGCCGTGGCGTGCGCCACAGCGACGCCCCCCGAGCCGGTTCCGGGTCCGCCCGCCAGCCGGTCACGTATCCGCCGTATACCCCAATCCCCCTGCCGGGAACGGTAGTTGACGCCATGAACATCCCTGTTCCGCTTGACGCAAACCTTGGCCTGCGGCTTTGCTGTGTGTGATCGGCCGATGGCAGCCCGAGAAACAGGAAGTGCCGCGGTGTCACCACTCCCGCCCCCGCTCGTCGTGCGCCGGGCCCGCACGGACCGCTCCGGCGCCACCGCCCCGGACCTCCCCGGCGCCTGTGACCACGCCTTCGACGACGCCGAACTGGGCGCCGCCCGCGCCGCGTTGCTCCAGGGCCGCCGGCAGGCCGCCCGCTCCCTGCTGCTGCGCACCGGCGACGACTGGGACCGCCGGGGCCACCGGCTGACCGTGCTCGCCCGGGAGCCGTACGCCGCCGCCCACGCCGCCGACTGGCTCCAGGCCGAACCCGCCTCCCCGGACGCCGCCGCGCTGCTCGCCCTCGCCCGCGTGCAGCGCGCCCTGCGCGGCCGGGAGGACCCCGAACGGGCCCGCGAGGCCTGCGCCCGGGCCGCCGCGCTCGCCCCCGCCGACCCCGTCCCCTGGCTCGGCCTGCTCCGCCTCGCCCGCACCCTCGGGCCCGAGCACGAGGTCCTCGACGTCTTCGCCGAGGTGCGCCGCCGCCACCCCGAGCACCACCACGCCCACCATCTCCTCGTCGCCCGCCTCGCCGAACGGCCCTCGGGCGGGCGGTACGAGTCCCACGAGGTGTACGAGCTCGCCGAGCGGGCCGCCGCCGAGGCCCCCGCCGACTCCCCGCTGGCCGTCCTGCCGGTCGTCGCCCTCGCCGAGCGCTACCGGGTGCTCGCCGCCACCGGCCTCGTCCCGGCCGACCCCGCCGCCTCGGGACACTGGGGCGGGCCGCGCGCCCGCCGGATCCTGCGCGCCGGCTTCGACTGGTGGCTGGAGTGGGAGCACGACGAACATCCCCGCCGCCACATCGACCTCAACCACCTCGCGCTCGCCCTGTCCTGCGCCGGCCGCCCGGCCGAGGCCGCCGTCCTCTTCCGGCGCATCGGCGTCCACGCCACCCGGGCGCCCTGGTGCTACCCGCACCGCGACCCGTGGGCCGCCTTCCGCGCGGCCCGCGCCCGCGCGGGCGCCCTCGCCCCGGCTTCCTGACGGGGAGTCCTGGTCACACCGCGCATCCGGTGTTCGAATGAAGGGGTGAACCCCGAACCCCCCGAACCCCCCGAGGACCGGGACGGCACCCCCGTCGGCCGCCGCGTCTTCCTCGGCACCCTCGGCCTGGGCGCCCTCGGCGTGCTCGCCGCGCCCGCCCTGCAACGCGCCCTGGACGGCCTCGCGAGCAAGGACCCGACGGGCCTGACCGGTCTGCTGCCCAACGGCGGCGGCTTCCGCTACTACTCGGTCGCCGCCTCCGTCCCGGACAAGAACGCCACGGACTACCGCCTGACCGTCGGCGGGCTGGTCGACCACCCCCGCGCCTACACCCTCGCCGACCTGCGCGCCCTCCCGCAGACCCGGCTGGTCAGGGACGTCCAGTGCGTCACCGGCTGGCGGGTCCCCGGCACCCCCTTCGAGGGCGTCCGCCTGAGCGACCTGCTCGACGCCGCGGGCGTCCGCCCCACCGCCAGGGCCCTGCGCTTCACCTGCTTCGACGGCACCTACACCGAGAGCCTCACCCTCGACCAGGCCCGCCGCCCGGACGTCCTGGTCGCCCTGCGCATGCAGGACAAGGACATCGGCCACGACCACGGCGGCCCGGTACGCCTCTACGTCGCCCCCATGTACTTCTACAAGTCCGCCAAGTGGCTCTCCGGCATCACCGTCACCGACCGCGTGCGGCCCGGCTACTGGGAGAACCTGGGCTACGACGTCGACGCCTGGGTCGGCCGTTCGAACGGACGCACCGATGAGCCTACGAGCTGACACCCCGGCCCGCCCCGCCGCCCGCGTCCGCCGCTTCTCCCGGGCCGAGCGCTGGGTGCACCGGACCACGGCCGCGCTGATGGGCGTCTGCGTGGTGACCGCGGCCGTCCTCTACATCCCCCAGCTCGCCGTCCTGGTCGGCCGCCGCGCACTGGTCGTCCGGGTCCACGAGTGCGCGGGGCTCGCGCTGCCCGTCCCCGTCCTGCTGGGCCTGGCCTCCCGCGCCTTCCGCGCCGACCTGCGCTTCCTCAACCGGTTCGGCCCGCACGACAGGCTCTGGCTGCGGGCCGCCCTGCGTCGCGACCGGCGCCACGAGGCGCGCCCGGCGGGGAAGTTCAACGCCGGGCAGAAGATCTACGCCGCCTGGATCGCCGGCGCGAGTCTGGTCATGCTCGGCACCGGCCTGCTGATGTGGTTCACCCACCTCGCCCCGCTGGTCTGGCGCACCTCGGCCACCTTCGTCCACGACTGGCTGGCCCTCACCATCGCCGTCGTCCTCGCCGGCCACATCGGGATGGCGCTGGGCGACCCGGAGGCACGGGAGGGGCTGCGCACGGGAACGGTGAGCGAGGAGTGGGCGAGGCGGCGGCACCCTCTGTGGCGCCCGCGCCCGCGCTCGTGAACGGGCCCGCGCTCGTGAACGTGAACGGGCCCGCCCCTCCTCGATCTGCGCGATCGAAGAGGGGCGGGCCGTCGGTGTCGTAGCGCCGTCCGTCACAACAGCAGCGACAGCACCAGCACCAGCGCGCCACCGACCACCGACAGGATCGTCTCCATGATCGACCAGGTCTTGACGGTCTGGCCGACGCTGAGCCCGAAGTACTCCTTGACCAGCCAGAACCCGGCGTCGTTGACGAAGCTGAAGAAGAGCGAACCGGCGCCGATCGCCAGGACCAGCAGAGCGGTGTGCGTGGTCGACATGCCGGTCGCGAGCGGGGCGACCAGGCCGGCCGCCGAGACCGTCGCCACCGTCGCCGAGCCGGTCGCGAGCCGGATCACCACGGCGATCAGCCAGGCCAGCAGCACCGCCGGGATCGACCAGTCCTTCGAGACGTCCAGGATCATCTGGCCCACGCCGCAGTCGATCAGCGTCTGCTTGAAGCCGCCGCCCGCGCCCACGATCAGCAGGATGCCGGCGATGGGCATCAGGCCCTTCTCCACCGTGGCCTGGAGCCGCTCCTTGCTGAACCCGGCGGGCCGGCCCAGCGTGAAGAAGCCGACGATCACGGCGGCCAGCAGGGCGATCAGCGGGGCGCCGATGACGTCGAAGGCGCGCTGCGTGGTGTCGGTGGGGTCGTCGATGACGATGTCCACCAGCGCCTTGAGCAGCATCAGCGCCACCGGCAGCAGGATGGTGACGAGCGTCGCGCCGAAGCCCGGACGGCGCGTCAGCTCCTGCGCGGGGCGCTGCGGCAGCATCCGCTCGGGCGCGGGGACGTCCACCCAGCGGGCCGCGACCTTCGAGAACAGCGGACCGCCGACGATCACCGTCGGGACGGCGACCAGGATGCCCAGCGCCAGGGTCACGCCCAGGTTGGCGTGCAGCGCGGAGATCGCGACCAGCGGACCGGGGTGCGGCGGGATCAGGCCGTGCATCACGGACAGACCGGCGAGCGCCGGGATGCCGATGCGCATCAGGGAGTAGTTGCCGCGCTTGGCGACCATCAGGACCACCGGGATCAGCAGCACGATGCCGACCTCGAAGAAGATCGGCAGCCCGATCACGGAGGCGATGAGCACCATCGCCCACGGCATCGCCCGGCCCTTGGCCTTGGCGAGGATCGTGTCCACGATCTGGTCCGCGCCCCCGGAGTCGGTGAGCAGCTTGCCGAGCACCGCGCCCAGCGCGATCAGCACGCCCGTGCTCGCGACCGTGGAGCCGAGGCCGGTGGTGAAGCTGGTGAGCACCTTGTCGAGGGGCGCTCCGGCGGCCGCGCCGAGCGCGAGCGACCCGATGGTCAGCGCCAGGAAGGCATGCAATTTGAACTTGGTGATCAGCAGGACGATCACCGCGATGCCCACCAGGACGGCGATGCCCAACTGGGCGTGGCCTGCGGTGGAGATCGGCGGAGGGGTGTCCGCTGCCAGCATCTCGACGCTGAGTCTGGTCACGGGTTTTCCTTGCGGTTACGGGGAGTGGGGAGGGGGTGCCGCTGTTACGCGGATGCCGTGGACAGCCCGGCCAGAGCCTGGACGGCGCGCTCGGCGATGTCCTGGGGGTCGCCGCTCACGTCCACGGCGACACCGGCCTCGTCCTGGCCCAGGGGCTCCAGCGTGGCGAACTGGGAGTCCAGCAGCGCGGTCGGCATGAAGTGGCCCTGCCGATGCGCCATCCGGTCCTCGATCAGCTTCCGGTCGCCCGTCAGGTGCACGAACACCACCCCGGGCGCCACGGCGCGCAGCCGGTCGCGGTACGCCCGCTTCAGCGCCGAGCTGCTGACCACCCCGCCGAGCCCGGCCCGCCCGTGCGCCCAGTGGCCGATGGCGTCCAGCCAGGGCCAGCGGTCGTTGTCGTCGAGCGGGATCCCGGCCGTCATCTTGTCGATGTTGGCCTTGGGGTGGAAGTCGTCACCCTCGGCGTACGGGACGCCCAGCCGCGCGGCGAGCAGAGGACCGATCGTGGTCTTGCCCGTCCCCGCGACGCCCATCACGACGACGACCTGGGGGGTTCGCATGTACTGCCTCGCTGTCTTCCTCGACATCCGACGCCACGACGGCGTCGCCACACTGAAACGCATTAGGTACGACAAATTCAAGAGAGTGTGACGCATAAGTCTGACTTTTTGATTCCGTGACCTACGCCGTACGCTGAGTGCATGAGCACACCGGGCCGGGGGCTGCACGGCCGCGTACTGGACACCCTCGGCCCCGCGATCACGGCAGGGGAGTACCCGCCGGGCAGCATCCTGCGCACCGACGAACTCGCCCAGCACTTCGAGGTCTCACGCTCCGTGATGCGCGAGGCGGTGCGGGTCCTCGAATCCATGCACCTGGTCGAGTCCCGCCGCCGGGTGGGCGTCACGGTCCGCCCCAAGTGCGAGTGGAACGTCTACGATCCGCAGGTCATCCGCTGGCGGCTGGCCGGCGCCGACCGCCCCCACCAGCTTCGCTCGCTCACCGTGCTGCGCTCCGCGATCGAACCGGCCGCGGCCGCGCTCGCGGCCCGGCTCGCCACCGCCGAACAGTGCGCCGAACTCACCGAGTGCGCGCTCGGCATGGTCGCCCACTCCCGCGGCCACCGGCTGCGGGAGTACCTGCACCACGACGTCGCCTTCCACCGGGTCATCCTCACGGCCTCGGGCAACGAGATGTTCGCCCGCCTCGGCGACGTCGTGGCCGAGGTGCTGACCGGCCGCACCCGGCACGAGGTCATGTTCGAGGACCCCGACCCGGCGGCCGTCACCCTGCACGTGCGGGTGGCCGAGGCGGTCCGCGCCCGGGACGCGGTCCGCGCCGAGGAACTCACCCGGCAGATCGCCGTGGGCGCGCTCCACGAACTGGACATCCTCGCGCCGTGACCGGCGCTCCCCGAGGCTCGGTCGCTCAGTCGAGGAAGTCCCCGTCCACGTACACCCACGCCCCGTCCACCCGCTCGAACCGGCTGCGCTCGTGCAGTGAGCCGCCCCGGTAGGAGGCGCGGAAGGTCACCGTCCCGGTGGCGTGGAACGCGGAGCCGTCGGTGCCGCCGAGGATCTCCAGGCCGGTCCACCTCATCCGCGGGTCGAGGTCGAGGCGCTCCGGCCGGGTCCGCGGATGCCAGGTGCGCAGCAGATACCCCGCGTCCCCCCCGGACGAACGCGCAGTACCGCGAACGCATCAGCGCCTCGGCACTCGGCGCGCTCGCGGTCCCCGAGTGGAAACGGCCGCAGCAGGCGTCGTAGGGCTGGGACAGTCCGCAGGGGCAGGTGCGCGTGGTCATGCGCCCCATTGTGCCGGGGCAGGGGAGGCGGCCGATGCCGGGCGGGTGCACAGTGGAGGTGCGGGCCCTGACGCGCGCCGGGGCCATGCCCCGAGGAGGAGGGACGGACGATGACCCGACCCGAGAGCAGCCACCATCCTCCGGCCGTCAAGGAGTGGCGGCTGAACCTGTACCTGTCCGAGCACGACCCGGACACCACGGCCCGGATCGTCATGGACACCGGGGACAACGTCCTGGAGAGCCGCGCCGAGGCCCGCCGCAACCCGTACGACCGCGACATACCCGAGATCGGCGACGAACTCGCCGCCGGACGCGCCCTGATCGCCATGGGCCGCCTGCTGGTGCGCGCGGCCAACGGCGACATGCGGGCGCTCGGCGCGGCCGACACGGATGGTCCCCAGCCGCTCTGGCTGCCCCGGGAGTGACGGAGCCCGCCATGCGGTTCGAAAACCGGCTCCAGGCCGGAGCGCGGCTCGCCGCCCGCCTGGCGTACCTGCGCGGCCAGGACGTGGTGGTCCTCGGACTGCCGCGCGGGGGAGTACCGGTCGCCGCCGAGGTCGCCGAGGCCCTGGACGCCCCGCTGGACGTCTGCCTCGTCCGCAAACTCGGGGTGCCGTACCAGCCGGAACTGGCGATGGGCGCGATCGGCGAGGACGGCGTGCGCGTGCTCAACGCGGACGTGCTGCGCGGCACCGGCGTCCGCGACGACGAACTCGCCCGCGTCGAGGAACGCGAGCGCCGGGTGCTCGCCGAACGCGCCGAACGCTACCGGGGCGAAGGCCCCTCCACCCCGCTCGCCGGCCGCACCGTCGTGGTCGTGGACGACGGCGTGGCCACCGGCTCCACCGCTCGCGTCGCCTGCCGGGTCGCCCGCGCCAGGGGCGCCGCCCGCGTCGTGCTCGCCATCCCCGTCGCCCCCCGCGACTTCGCCCGCCGCGTCGGCGACGACGCGGACGACCTGATCTGCCTGGAGACGCCCTGGGACTTCGCCGCCGTCGGCCAGTTCTACGACGACTTCGCGCAGACCGAGGACGCGGAGGTCACGGCTTGTCTGCGCCGCGCCAGGCGGCGTCGCACGGGCGGCACCGGACGGGAGGTGACGGTGCCGGCCGGCGCCGTACGGCTGGCCGGGAGCCTCACCCTGCCCGAGGACGCCACCGGCGTCGTCGTCTTCGCCCACGGCAGCGGCAGCAGCCGGCACAGCCCCCGCAACCGGCACGTGGCCGAGGGCCTGCACCGCGCCGGACTCGGCACCCTGCTGTTCGACCTCCTCACCGACGCGGAGGCACGCGAGAGGGACAACGTCTTCGACATCCCCCTGCTGGCCGGCCGGCTGCTGGCCGCCACCCACTGGCTGCGCCGGGAACCCGCCGCGTCCGGCCTCGCCCTCGGCTACTTCGGCGCCAGCACCGGCGCGGCCGCCGCCCTGTGGGCCGCGCCCGACGGGCACCCCGCCGCCGTCGTCTCCCGGGGCGGCCGCCCCGACCTCGCCGGTCCCCGGCTCCCCGAGGTCACCGCGCCCACCCTGCTGATCGTCGGCGGCGCCGACCCGCTGGTCCTCGGCCTCAACCGGGGCGCACAGGCCCGCCTGCGCTGCGAGAACCGGCTGGAGACCGTCCCCGGCGCCACCCACCTCTTCGAGGAACCGGGCACGCTGGAAAGGGTGACCGAACTGGCCCGCGACTGGTTCACGGACCACCTGCACATGGCACCCGCGCACGCCTGACGCCATGGCCGAGGACGCGGTCACGGTGGTCCTCGCCGGGGACGTCATGCTCGGCCGGGGCGTCGACCAGATCCTGCCGCACCCCGGCGACCCGGTCCTGCGGGAGGACTACGTCCGCGACGCCCGCGACTACGTCGCCCTCGCCGAGGCCGCAGGCGGCCCCATCCCCCGCCCCGTGGACTTCGGCTGGCCCTGGGGCGCGGCCCTGCCCGCGCTGGCGGCGGCCGCGCCGGACGTCCACGTGCTCAACCTGGAGACCGCCGTCACCGCGGACGGCGCCTTCGCCCCCGGCAAGGCCGTCCACTACCGCATGCACCCCGCCAACCTGCCCTGCCTGACCGCCGCCCGCCCCGACGTCTGCGTCCTCGCCAACAACCACGTCCTCGACTTCGGCCCCCGCGGCCTCGCGCAGACGCTGACCTCCCTGGCGGCGGCGGGGCTGCGCACGGCCGGCGCGGGCCCCGACGCGGACGCGGCCCGGCGCCCGGCCGAGGTCCCGCTGCGCACGGGCGGCCGGGCCCTGGTCTTCTCCCGCGGCCTGCCCTCCAGCGGCATCCCGCACGGCTGGGCGGCCACCGCCGAACGCCCCGGCGTGGCCCTGCTCACCCCGGGCGCGGTGGAGGAGTTCGCCGACCGCCTGCGCCCGCTGCGCCGCCCCGGCGACCTCGTGATCGTCTCCCTGCACTGGGGCCCCAACTGGGGCTACGACGTCTCCCGCGCCGAGACCCGCCTCGCCCACGCCCTCGTCGAGGCGGGCGCCGACATCGTCCACGGACACTCCTCGCACCATCCGCGCCCACCGGAGATCCACCGCGACCGGCTCATCCTGTACGGCTGCGGGGACCTGGTGAACGACTACGAGGGCATCGGCGGCTACGACCGCTACCGCGACGACCTGCGGCTGCTGTACCTGGCCCGCCTCGACCCCGGCACCGGCCGGCTGACCGGCCTCACGCTGCTGCCCTTCCGGGCCCGGCGGATGCGCCTCGAACCCACGAGCCCCGAGGACACCGCCTGGCTGCGCACGGCCCTCGGCACCCGCGCCCTGAACGCCCGCGTCGAGCAGGCGGCCGACGGCACCCTCACCGTACGAGCCGCATGAGCCGTACGAGCCGTCTGCCCCTCCTCGTGCCGCTCAGCGTCCGCCCTTGCGCAGGAAGCGCCGCAGCCGGGTCAGCGGCCAGGTGTTGATCACCTCGTCCGGGGTCAGCCAGCCGCGCTGGGCGGTGCCGATGCCGTACCGAAGCTGCGCCAGGTGCGGCACCGCGTGCGCGTCGGTGTCCACCGCGAACCGCACCCCGTGCGCCCGCGCCCGCAGGATGTCCTCGTCCCCCAGGTCCAGCCGGTCCGGCTGGGCGTTGACCTCCAGCGCGGTCCCCGAGCGCGCGCAGGCCGCGAACACCTCGTCCCAGTCCGCGTCCACGCCCGCCCGGCGGCCGATCAGCCGGGTGGTGGGATGCCCGAGGACGTTCACGTACGGGTTCTCGACCGCCCGCACCAGCCGCCGCGTCATCGCCCGCCGCCCGAGGTCGAAGTGCGAGTGCAGCGAGGCCACGCACAGATCGAAACCGGCCAGGAACCCGTCCGGCCAGTCCAGGCCGCCGTCCGGCCCGATGTTCAGCTCCGTGCCGTGCAGCAGCCGCATCCGGCGGCGCGTGCCGTCCAGCTCCCGCAGCCGCTCCCGCTGGGCGAGGACCTTCTCGTCCGTCATCCGCTGCATGGGCATGCCCGGCGCGTGGTCGGTCACCGCGTAGTACGCGTACCCGCGCGCCGCCGCCGCCTCCACCATGGCGTCGAGCGAGGCGAGGCCGTCGGTGAGATCCGTGTGGGTGTGCAGGTCACCGCGGATGTCCCGCTCGGTCACCACCTCCGGCAGCTCCCCGCGCAGCGCCGCCTCGATCTCCCCGCGGTCCTCCCGCAGCGTCGGCGGGATCCACGGCAGGCCCAGCCGCGCGTACACCTCCTCCTCGGTACGGGAGGCCACCGACTCCCCGCTCTCCGTGTCGAACACGCCGTACTCGGACAGCTTCAGCCCCCGGTGCACGGCGATCGTCCGGGTGCGGATGTTGTGCGCCTTCGACCCGGTGAAGTACTGGAGCCCCGCGCCCCACGACCGGGGCGGCAGCACCCGCAGATCCACCTGGAGTCCCTCGCCGGTCCGCACCGACGTCTTCTTCGACCCCCGCGCGATCACCTCGGCCGTGCCCGGCAGCTCGCACAGCGCCGCCATGAACGGCTCCGGCTTCCGCGCCGCCACCAGCACGTCCAGGTCCCCGACCGTCTCCCGCATCCGGCGCAGCGACCCCGCGTACGCGCACCGCCCGCACCCGGTCAGCGCGGACAACCGGCCGACGATCTCCTCGGCGGTGTCCAGCGCGAGCGACAACGGCACCCGGGCCCCCGCCTGCCGCAACAGCTCGATCCCGTGCCGGAGGTTGTCCTGCGTCTTCTCCCCGAACCCCTTGAGACCGGCCAGCCGGTCCGCCTCGATGGCCGCGGCCAGCTCGCTCACCGACGAGATGTGCAGGTCCTCGTACAGCCGCAGCGCCTTCTTCGGCCCGAGCGTCGGGATGGCGATCAACTGCCGCACTCCGGCGGGAATCCCGGCCCGCCGCTCCTCGACGACCGCCATCCTCCCCGTGCGCAGGTACTCGATCACCTTCTCGGCGATCGACCGTCCCACGTTCGGGATCTCCCGGAGCCCGTCCTCGTCCAGCTTCGCGATGTCGGCCGGATACCCCCCGACGGCACGCGCCGCCTTCTCGTAGGCGCGCGCCTTGAACGCGTCGCCTCCGGTGATCGCGAGGAGGTCGGCGTACTCCCGCAGGATCGCCTCGACCTCGTCGTTGACCCGGGCCACACACCCAAGTCTAGGAACCCGCCCGTCCCCGGGCACGCGAAAGGCCCCTGCTGAGCAGGGGCCTTCTCTGGTGTCCGAGGGGGGACTTGAACCCCCACGCCCGATAAAGGGCACTAGCACCTCAAGCTAGCGCGTCTGCCATTCCGCCACCCGGACAAGGTGTCTGTCGTGCGCGGTGTTCCCTCGGCGGGGTTTCCCTCGCGGCGACGAAGGAAACATTACCAGGCTTTCGGGGGTGGCTGATCACCCGCCGCACCCGGGGCGGCCCGGCGTGAACGACGTGTGACGGGCCGGGGCCGGTCTTGGGCCGGGGCGGGGGCCGGAGAGAGGATGAGGGGGACCACCAGCGGGAAAGCGGGAGGAAGCAGCGTGAGCGAGAAGGACACGGCCCAGGGCGTCACCGGTGAGGACGAGGTCGTGGACCTCTGCCGCGAGCTGATCCGGTTCGACACCAGCAACTACGGCGACCACTCCGGGCCCGGCGAGCGCCAGGCCGCCGAGTGGGTCGCCGGGAAACTGGCGGAGGTCGGCCTGGAGCCGAAGATCTACGAGTCCCACCCCGGCCGCGCCTCCACCGTGGCCCGCATCGAGGGGGAGGACCCGTCCCGGCCCGCCCTGCTGATCCACGGCCACCTGGACGTCGTACCGGCCAACGCCGGCGACTGGACCCACCACCCCTTCTCCGGCGAGATCGCCGACGGGTGCGTGTGGGGGCGCGGGGCGGTCGACATGAAGGACATGGACGCCATGACCCTCGCGGTCGTGCGCGACCGGCTGCGCAGCGGGCGGCGGCCCCCGCGCGACATCGTCGTGGCCTTCCTCGCGGACGAGGAGGCGGGCGGCACCTTCGGCGCCCGTCACCTGGTCGACCACCACCCCGAGCTGTTCGAGGGCGTCACCGAGGCGATCAGCGAGGTCGGCGGCTTCTCCTTCACGGTGAACGAGCAGCGCCGGCTCTACCTGATCCAGACGGCCGAGAAGGGCATGCACTGGATGAAGCTCACCGTGGCCGGCACCGCCGGGCACGGCTCCATGATCCACCGTGACAACGCCATCACCGAGCTGTCCGAGGCCGTCGCCCGGGTGGGCCGGCACAAGTTCCCGGTGCGGGTCACCAAGACCACCCGGGCCTTCCTCGACGAGCTGGGCGACGCGCTCGGCACCGAGCTGGACCCCGAGGACATGGAGGCCACCATCGCCAGGCTCGGCGGTATCGCCAAGCTGATCGGCGCGACCCTGAGCAACACCGCCAACCCGACCCAGCTCAACGCCGGTTACAAGGTCAACGTCATCCCCGGCGAGGCCACCGCGCACATCGACGGCCGCTTCCTGCCGGGGCACGAGGAGGAGTTCCTCGGCGACCTCGACCGGCTGCTCGGGCCGCATGTGCGCCGCGAGGACGTGCACGCCGACAAGGCCGTCGAGACCAGCTTCGACGGCGCGCTGGTCGAGGCCATGCAGTCCGCGCTGCTCGCCGAGGACCCCATCGCCAAGGCGGTCCCGTACATGCTGTCCGGCGGCACCGACGCCAAGTCCTTCGACGACCTCGGCATCCGCGGCTTCGGCTTCGCCCCGCTGAAGCTGCCGCCGGAGCTGGACTTCGCGGGCATGTTCCACGGCGTGGACGAGCGGGTGCCGGTGGACGGCCTCCAGTTCGGCGTGCGGGTGCTCGACCGGTTCATCGACGCCTCCTGACCCGAGCGGTCGCCGGGACGTCCGGGGCGCGCCGCCGGGGCTTCGGGGCGCGCCGCCTGGGTTTCGGGTGCGCGTTCGAGATCGACTGAGAAGGGTGAATCCGACCATAAGCTCGTAGCTCCATTACTCCGTCCTCGTTACAGGTGATGCGATCCCCGCACCTTGGGATCGCATTGCCAACGAGGAGGAACAATGATCAAGAAGGTCGTCGCCGCCGCGGCTGCCACCGGTGGGCTGATTCTCGCGGGAGCGGGCCTGGCCGTCGCCGACTCCGGTGCCCAGGGTGCCGCCCTGCACTCCCCGGGCGTCGTCTCCGGCAACGTCGTCGAGGTGCCCGTGCACCTCCCGGTGAACGCGTGCGGCGACACGGTCTCCGTGATCGGGATCCTGAACCCCACCTTCGGCAACACCTGCGTCAACAGCTGATACTCCGGCTCCCCGCAGGGGCTATCCACCCCGAGGGGCGTCTTCTACCAGCCGTCGGCCTCGGAGCACGCGCCACGCGCTCCGAGGCCGACCGGCCTTTTCCAGACAGCCAAGGCAAGCGAAGGCAGGGGGGTACGCAGCGATGCGACAAGGAACCCGTAAGGGACTGATGACCATGGCGGCGGCGACCGGGATGCTCGCCGCCGCGACCGGTATGGCACACGCGGACGCGGACGCGTCCGGTGCCGCCGCCGGCTCACCCGGCGTCCTGTCCGGCAACACCGTGCAGGTGCCGGTGCACGTGCCGGTCAACGTCTGCGGTAACACCGTCAATGTCGTCGGGCTTCTCAACCCGGCGATGGGCAACGCCTGCGCCAACTCCGGTGGCGGCCACGAGGGTCAGGGCCACGGCGGGCCGGGCGGTCCGGGGGGCGCGCACGCCGGCGGACACAGCTCGGGCTCGCCGGGCGTGGGATCGGGCAACACCGTCCAGGTGCCGATCGACGTCCCGGTGAACGTGTGCGGCAACAGCGTCGACGTCATCGGCGTGGGCAACCCCGCCGCGGGCGACCACTGCGCCAACGGCGGCGGGACGCACGGCCGTCCGCCGGGCGGCGGCCACACCAACCCGCCGGGCCGGCCGGGTCACCCGGGTCATCCCGGCCACCCGAGCCACCCCGGCCACCCGAGCCGGCCGACTCAGCCGGGGACGCCGGCCAAGCCGGGCCGGCCGGCCCACCCGGCGACCCCGGCGGCCCCGCCCGCCCGGCAGGCGCACCTGCCGCACGGCCCCTCGACGTCACCGGCCACCGGCCAGCTCGCGCACACCGGCAGCGACCTGCCGCTGGGCCTCGCGCTGCCGGCGGGTGCGGGCGCGCTGATCGCGGGTGCCGTGCTCTACCGCAGGGCACGGGCCGGGGCCTGACCAGGCGGCCGGTCAAGCCGTGACGGACGGCGGGAGAGGAGCGGGTCCGGCCCTGCCGGCGGGCCCGCTCCTCTCCCTTCGCGTCCTCGTCGTCCTCAGTGTTCCCGCCTCACCACGTGGCCCGGAGCTGGCGGATGATCCGCCGCCGCAGCCGCACCTTGCGGCTGCCGTCGTGCAGCAGGCTCAGGCGGTCCAACTCCCAGTGTCCGTACTCGGCATGGTCGGTCAGCAGGCGTGCGGTCTCCTTGCGGGACACCCCGCGAGGCACGTACACGTCGACAAATTCGTATTCCGGCATCGCATCTATTGTGCGGGCTGGTGCCCGGTACGGATAGCGTCTGCACTATGTCTGATGCTGCGCAGCCCACCGCTGCCGAGGTACGTGCCGCCGCCGAGGCGATCAAGACCGCGCTCGACCGTCACCTTGCGGCGGTCGAACGCAGGTCAGGAGACGACGACCCGGCCGTCTTCGAGGCTTTCAACCAGCTCGCCGCGGCCGCCGAGGTGTACGACGAGCTGCTCTACGACCGTTACGACGAGGTCACTCCCTTCGAGATCCCCGGCGCCGACGAGACGCTGCCGCCGTACGCGGGCCCCGAGGAACCCCACGCGATCAGCGTGCTGATCCGCCGCGACTACACCGTGGCCGAGCCCCAGCGGCTGCTGGCCCAGGCCGAGCGGGTCGAGGCGGCGGAGGGCCCCGAGGACCTCGCCGGCCGGGGCCGGGACGCCGCCGGCACCGTGCCGGGGGCGCTGGGGCTCCTGTTCGGTGAGTTCGAACCGGACGAGATCGCTTCCCGGCACCTCGAGTTCGGCCTGGAGGAGGGCGACTCCACGCTCTGGGTCACCGCGGCCGAGGACGCCCCGGAGGCCGGGGAGTGGCTGGAGGCCCCCTTCGAGCACATCGACGCCCAGGCGGTGGTGTGCCGCTTCGACGTCAGCGCCGTGTTCGACGACGAGGACGAAGAGGACGAAGAGGACGACGAGCAGCACGAGGCCGGCGCGGACGCCGAGGACGACGACCTCGAATACGTGGACGACGAGGATCTGGACGAGGCCGAGGACGAGCCCGACGAGGAGGACGCGGGGGTCCGGGGCCCCCGGAGGTGACCTCGGCGGCGGTGCCCTCACGGCCGAAGCCGTACGGCACCGCCGCACCCCCCTCCGCGGCCTCAGCCGGCCGGCGACTGCGCGCGCAGCAGGGTCACCAGTCGGGTGGTGCGGGGCCTGGCCGGGACCTCCGCGACCGCCCTCGGCAGGGCCCCTTCCGCGCCGTGGACCACGGAGAGATGCCGCTCGCCCCGGCCGAACGCCGTGTACACCCACGGTCTGCTCAGCGCCTGGGCGGCGTCGCCGGGCAGCACCACGACCGCGGCGGGCCAGCGTCCGCCCACCGCCTGGTGCGCGGTCAGCGCCCATCCGTGCCGCACACACCCCTCGACCCGCTCCCTCGGGACGACCACGGCGGCGCCCGCGCAGGACAGGTGCAGCCCCTCCGCGTCGGCCCGCACCACCGTGCCCGGCAGTGACCGGCCCGGGGCGGGGGAGTAGACGATCCGGTCGCCGGGGTCGAAGCCGCCGAACCGGCCGGGGCCCGGGTTGAGGCGTTCCTTCAGGGCGGAGTTGAGGGCCCGGGTGCCGGCCGCGCCGCCATGGCCCGGCGTGATCACCACGGTCCCCTCGACCGGGACACCGAACGCCCGCGGCACCGAGTCCGCAACCAACTGCACCGTCCGGTGCACGGCCTCGCCCGCGTCCCGCACCGGCACGATCACGACCTCCTTGCCGGGCGCGTCGACCTGGTTCAGCTCCCCGATGCCGATCCCGGAGACCAGCTCGCCGACCGGACCGGGGTCGGGGAGCCGGGAGGCGATCTGCGGGCAGGCGCGGGCCGCGAGCAGATCGGCGAAGACCCGCCCCGGACCGGCCGACCACAGCAGCGCCGGATCCCCGCTGAGCACCAGCCGCGCCCCGTCGGGCAGCGACTCCACCAGCATCGCCGCGCCCTCCACGTCCAGCTGGGGCGCGTCCAGCACGATCAGCAGATCCAGCTCCAGCGCACCGTCCCCGTCCCGGCCGGGTCCCTCGGCACCGGCCAGCAGCCCGGCGACGGTGCCCACGCCCGCCCCCTGGGCGGGAAGCAGCGCGGCGAGGCGATCGCGGCCGTCGGGGGTGTGGCAGACGGCGAGGGCGCGCAGGCCCGCGTCCCGGGCGGCGGTGAGCAGGGCCGCCGGTTCGGCGCGGGCGGCTTCGCCACCGGTGTGCAGGACCAGGCCGTGTCCGGCGACCGCGCGGGCCAGCTCGGCCGCGCCGCCCGTCACCGCCGCGCCGACCGAGTCCCAGGCCTTTGCGGCGTCCTGGGACGGGGAGGCGATCAGCCGGGCCAGGCCGTCGGCGAGGCTCTCCTCGGCCAGGGCGTACCGCTCCAGGGCGAGGAGCACGCGCACCGGGCGCTCCTCCTCGTCGTCCTCGTCGTCCTCGTCGGCCTCCGCCCGCGAGGCCGGCGCGCCCGGTTCCTCCAGGGCGTCCTGGAACACCAACGCCTCGCCCTCGGCCAGAGTGCTCTGCACCGCCGCGTCCGGGTCCGGCACGCCCCGCTGGGCCAGCGCCGCGGTGAGCGCGGGCAGCTCCAGGGCGGTGTGCCCGGCGAGGGCCGCCTGCTCCAGCAGCCAGACCGTCACCGCCCGCCCCCGCCGCTCGTCGTCCGGACCGCACCCGGCGCCGAGCAGCGCCCGCGCGAAACCGTCCGCCTGCTCGGGCCGCACCCCGGGAACGCGCAGCAACTGCCAGGGATCCTCCCGCAGCGCCTCCCCGGCACCCTCGCCGAGCGCCAGGGCCGCCTGGTGGGCCAGCCCCTCGGGCGCGCCACCGGCCGCCAACACCTGGCGGACCTCGCCGACCGCCACGGGAGCAGGGGCAGGGGCAGGGGCGGGCGCGGGCCGCTCCTGACGCGTCGGCTCCGCCACCGGCGCCGTGCGGGCCGGGGCGGCCGTGGGGCTCGGCTCCGGTGCCCGCTCGGGCTCGGGCCGCTCAGGCTCGGCGAACACCGTGGCCGACGGTTTCCGGCCACCCTCCACCGCCCGCACGGCGGCCAGCAGATCGGCCGCCTTCCCGCTGAGCTTGGCGCCGCTCTCGACGGGCCCCTTCTTCTCCGCCTTCCGGCGCTCGATCCGCTCCCGCTCCAGCCGCTGCGCGGCCAGCTCGGCCGCCGCCTCGGACAGGTCGGGCTTGCCCGCGCCCTCCGACGCCGGCTCCGCCGCCCCGCCGTCCGCGCCACCGTCGACGCCTTCGGCCTCCGCCTCGGAGACCTCGGGCGCGTCCGCACCGCCCTCCGGCGGCTTCGGCGCGCCCTGCGCCCCCGTCTCCGGCGTCTCCGCCCCCGGCGTCTCCGCCCCCGGTTTCTCCGGCGTCCCCGGACCCGCTTCCTCCGTGGTCTCCGGTTCCGTGCTCACAGCGTGCTCCAGTCGTGATCGGGATAGCGGTGCAGGGGCGCCGACACATCGTCCAGCGCCCGGCAGATCTCGTCAGGAAGACTAAGCGCCTCCACTGACAACGCCGCCGTGAGCTGCTGCGCGGTGCGGGCGCCGACGATCGGGGCGGTGACCCCGGGCCGGTCGCGGACCCAGGCGAGGGCCACCTGGAGCGGGGTCACCGCGAGCCCGTCGGCGGCCGTGGTCACCGCGTCGACGATGCGCGTCGCCGTGTCGTCCAGGTACGGCTCCACGAACGGCGCCAGATGCTCGGAGGCGCCGCGCGAGTCCGAGGGCGTGGCGTGCCGGTACTTTCCGGTCAGCACGCCCCGGCCGAGCGGGGAGGAGGGCAGCAGGCCCACGCCCAGGTCCAGCGCGGCGGGCAGCACCTCGCGCTCCACGCCCCGCTGCAACAGCGAGTACTCCATCTGCGTGGCGGCCAGCCGGGTGCGGGTGCCCGGCGCCGCGAGCTGCCAGGTGGCCGCCTTGGCGAGCTGCCAGCCGCAGAAGTTGGACACCCCCGCGTACCGGGCCCGGCCGCTGGCCACCGCTATGTCGAGGGCCTGGAGGGTCTCCTCCAACGGGGTCCCGGGGTCGTAGGCGTGGATGTGCCACAGGTCCACGTGGTCCGTGCCCAGGCGCATCAGCGAGGCGTCCAGCGCGGCGAGCAGATGGCCGCGGGAGCCGTCGAAGCGGCGCTCGGGATCCGGGACGCTGCCCGCCTTGGTGGAGATGACCAGGTCCCGGCGCGGCACGAGCCGCTCCATCAGCCGGCCGAGCAGGTACTCAGCCTCCCCGCCGCCGTACACGTCCGCGGTGTCGACGAGGGTGCCGCCGGCCTCCCAGAACGCCTTCAGCAAGTCCGCCGCGTCATGCTCTTCGGTGTCCCGGCCCCAGGTGAGGGTGCCGAGTCCGATCCGGGACACACGCAGGCCGGTACGGCCGAGATGCCTCTGCTCCATGTCCGCGAGATTACTGGCCAGAACCAGTGCGGTGGGTTGCCTGTGGACAACTCGTACGGGCCCGCACGGGGCACCGCCCGCGCCCCCGCGCTAAGGTCTGCGCCACAGAGACGTTACTCGCGGGTAAGGGGAATCGGCCATGCAGCTCGGACTCAACCTCGGCTACTGGGGTGCGGGAATGGACGGGGACAATCTGGCCGTGGCCCAGGAGGCCGACCGGCTGGGCTACGCCGTGTGCTGGGCCGCCGAGGCGTACGGCTCCGACGCGGCCACCGTGCTCAGCTGGGTCGCCGCGCAGACCGAGCGCATCGACGTCGGCTCCGCCATCTTCCAGATCCCGGCCCGCCAGCCCGCGATGACCGCGATGACCGCGGCCACCCTGGACACCCTCTCCGGCGGCCGCTTCCGGCTCGGCCTCGGCGTCTCCGGGCCGCAGGTCTCCGAGGGCTGGTACGGCGTCAGGTTCGACAAGCCGCTGGCCCGCACCCGCGAGTACGTGGACATCGTCCGCAAGGCGATGACCCGGGAGCGGCTGTCGTACGAGGGCGAGCACTGGACGCTGCCGCTGCCGGGCGGTCCGGGCAAGCCGCTCAAGCTGACCGTGCACCCGCAGCGCGAGCACATCCCGCTGTACATCGCGGCCATCGGCCCGAAGAACCTGGAGCAGACCGGCGAGATCGCCGACGGCGCCCTGCTGATCTTCCCCGCCGCCGAGCACCTGGAGGAGACCACCCTCACACACCTGCGCGCGGGCCGGGAGAAGGCGGGCCGGACCCTCGACGGGTTCGACGTGTGCCCGACCCTGCCGCTCGCCGTCGGCGACGACAAGGACCTGGCCGCGCTCGCCGACACCTTCCGCCCCTACACCGCGCTGTACGTCGGCGGCATGGGCAGCGCCAAGCAGAACTTCTACAACCGGCTCGCGCAGCGCATGGGATACGAGAAGGAGGCCGCCGAGATCCAGCGGAAGTACCTGTCCGGGGACAAGCAGGGCGCGGCCGCCGCGATCCCGCAGGAGCTCATCGACAAGACCACGCTGCTGGGCTCCGTCGACCGCATCGCCGACCGGATGAAGGCCTACGCCGAGGCCGGTGTCACCACCCTGAGCCTCGCCCCCGCCGGTTTCACCCTGGAGGAGCGGCTCGCCTCCCTGCGCGCCGGCACCGAGGCCCTGGAGCGCGCCGGGCTCGCCTGAGCCGGGAGATCTTCCACGGCCGTGGTGGGGGCTCGGGGTCTTCCCCGCCACGGCCGTCACCGGGAACAACGCGCCCGGCGGCGAGCGGTTACGTCCCCGCGCCTCCTTCTTTCGGCCGCACCGCACCGCACCCGTGTTGCGGCACCCTTCCATCCGCATTTGAGTCGTTCTTTACCGGAGGTCTTCACCGGAGGCCGTTACGGGAGGCTCTTACCGGAAACGGACGAGAGAGGTGACCGCGATGCTGTCGGCCAGGAGTCTGTTCCGGGAGATCCTCGACCACGACGAGTCCTTCCGGCTCTTCTGCTCCGTCGCGGCGGGCGGCGAGGCCCAGGGCGGCTGGGAGAACGGCCGTATCGCCGCGCTGGTGCCCACGGCCCAGCGCGCCCTCGCTCCCAAGATCGCCCGGCACGGCGCCGACGAGGACAAGCACGGCCGGATCTTCACCGCCCTGCTGCGCAGACGCGGCTTCACCCCGCTGCCCGTACCGCCCGAGACCGACTACACGGTGCTCCTCGAACGCCGCGGCATCGGCCTCGCCCACGCCCGCCTGCGCCAGGACACGCCGCTGACCGAGCGGGACATCGTCGTCTACCTCGCCCACAGCCGGGTCACCGAACAGCGCGCCGCCGAGCAGATGGCCCTGCTCCTGAAGCACTTCGCCGGCCACCCGGAGATCGGCAGGGCCGTGCGGATGATCGCGCATGACGAGGACAACCACCTCGCCTACACCCACGAGGAACTCCTGCGCCTGGCCGCCGCCGGGCACGGCCGGTTCATCCAGCGCACCCTGCGCGCCTGCGCCCTCGCCGAGATCCGCGTCCACCGCGACGTCAGCCTCGCCGTCATGGCCCGCATGGGCCGCCTCCTCGGCTGGTCCCGCATTAGATCCGCGCTGCTCACCGCGGGCATCCACGCCGTGTACGGCTACGAGCGGCTGGCCGGCTGGCGCCGCATGGTCACCCTCGGCACGCCCGCCCGCCGCGACCCCCTCGGCGGCCCCGCCGCCCCCGCCCCCGAATTCGCCTGAGCCGTCCGCGCCCGCCGTCCGCGCCGGCGGGCGCCCCTCACAGCCACTCGCGCCGCTTGAACAGCCGGTACAACACCAGCTCCAGCAGCGCCATCACCAGGATCACCGCCGGATACGACCACCACCAGTGCAGCTCGGGCATGTGATCGAAGTTCATGCCGTAGATCCCGGCGATCATCGTGGGCACCGCCGCCATCGCCGCCCAGGCGGAGATCTTCCGCATGTCGTCGTTCTGCCGCACGCTCGTCTGCGCCAGGTGCGCCGACAGCACGTCCGACACCAGCCGGTCCAGGCCCTCCACCGACTCGTTCACCCGCGCGAGATGGTCGCCCACGTCCCGGAAGAACGGCCGCGCGTCGTCATGGACGAACGGCACCCCGCCCCCGCCGCCGGCCGGACCCGTCCCCGCCAGCCGGCCCAGCGGCAGCGCCAACGGCCCGGTCGCCCGGCGGAACTCCACGATCTGCCGCTTGAAGCCGTAGATCCGCGAGGCGGTGTTGCGCGCGCCGCCCACCTCCGGCCGGAACACCTCCGCCTCCACCTCCTCCAGATCCGTCTGGAGCTCGGTCGCCACCTCCAGATACCGGTCCACGACGGCGTCGGCGATCGCGTACAGCACCGAGGTGGGCCCCTTGCCGAGCATCTCCGGCTCCTCCTCCAGCCGGTGCCGCACCGCCGCGAGCGGGGAGGCCTCGCCGTGCCGCACCGTCACCACGAAGCTGTCGCCGACGAAGACCATCACCTCGCCCGCCGAGACCCGGTCGCTGGCCGGCTCGTACTCGACCGGCTTCAGCACCACGAACAGCGAGTCCTCGTACACCTCCAGTTTGGGCCGCTGATGGGCCTTGAGAGCGTCCTCCACAGCCAGCGGGTGCAGCCCGAACTCCCGGGTCACCAGATCAAACTCCCGTTCGGACGGCTCGTGCAGCCCGATCCATACGAACCCGCCCGCCGCCCGCGCCTCGGCGAGCGCGTCGGACAGGTCCTCCGGACCCTCGGTCCGCTGTCCGTGCCGGTAGACGGCACAGTCGACGATCACGGAGCGCATTCTCCCTTCACATGATCACCGGCGCATCACCTGATGCGCCTACCCTGGTCCGCATGCCCACGCTGATCCTCGTAAGGCACGGACGATCCACCGCCAACACGTCCGGCGTGCTCGCCGGCTGGACCCCGGGGGTCTCCCTGGACGAACGGGGCGCCGCCCAGGCCGCCGCCCTGCCCGAGCGGCTCGCCGCCCTGCCCCTGGCCGAGGTCGTCACCAGCCCGCTGCAGCGCTGCCAGGAGACCATGGCCCCCCTGCTCGCGGCCCGCCCCGGACTGCGCTCCCACACCGACGACCGGATCGGGGAGTGCCACTACGGGGACTGGTCCGGCCGCAAGCTCGCCGAACTCGCGGACGAGCCGCTGATGGAGGTCGTCCAGGCCCACCCCTCCGCCGCCGCCTTCCCCGGCGGGGAGTCCATGCGCGCCATGCAGACCCGCGCCGCCGAGGCCGTACGCGAGTGGAACGCGCGCATCGAGCGCGACCACGGCGCCGACGCCGTCTACCTCATGTGCTCGCACGGTGACATCATCAAATCGCTGGTCGCCGACGCCCTCGGCCTCCACCTCGACCTCTTCCAGCGGATCTCCGTGGAGCCGTGCTCCGTCACCGCGATCCGCTACACGCGCCTGCGCCCCTTCCTCGTCCGCCTCGGCGACACCGGCGATTTCGCCTCCCTCGCCCCCCGCGTGGAGCACCCCGACGGCGACGCACCGGTCGGGGGCGGTGCGGGCGCACCGTGATCGTCGGCCGCAGTAGGGTGAAGCGATCCGTGCCGTCGCGTATCCGCAGCGGCCCGCACCCGCACCGCCGAAACTCTCGACCCAATGGAGACAGGACGTGTCCCGTCAGGTGTTCCTCTACGATCCGCCGGACCGCTTCGTGGCCGGCACGGTCGGACTGCCCGGACGCCGTACGTTCTTCCTCCAGGCCACCGCGGGCCCCCGGGTGACCAGCGTGGTCCTGGAGAAGACCCAGGTCGCCGCGCTCGCCGAGCGCATGGACGAACTCCTGGACGAGGTCGTGCGCCGCAGCGGCGGCAGCGCCTCCGTCCCGGCCATGGCGCCCGCCGAGGTCGCCGACACCGCCCCGCTGGAGACGCCCGTCGAGGAGGAGTTCCGGGTCGGCACCATGGCCCTGGCCTGGGACGGCGAGGAACAGCGCATGGTGGTGGAGGCGCAGGCCCTGGTGGAGCTGGACGCCGACACCGAGGAGGACCTCGCCGAGGCCGAGGAGCGGCTGCTCCAGGACGAGGAGAACGGACCCCCGATGCTGCGGGTCCGGCTGACCGGCGCGCAGGCCCGTGCCTTCGCCAAGCGCGCCCTCGACGTCGTCAACGCCGGGCGGCCGCCGTGCCCGCTGTGCAGCCTCCCACTCGATCCGGAAGGACACGTATGCCCGCGCCAGAACGGATACCGCCGCGGGGCGTGACGGCCGCCGACCCGGGCGCCGCCGACCTGCTCGCCCGCGGTGAACTGACCGTGCGCGGCCGCATCCGCGACGCCTCCAACGCCGCCCTGTTCTGCACCGTCGCCCACGACGGCCGGGAAGCCACCTGCGTGTACAAGCCCGTGGCCGGCGAGCGCCCCCTGTGGGACTTCCCCGACGGCACCCTCGCCGCCCGGGAGGTCGCCGCCTACGAGGTCTCCGAGGCCACCGGCTGGGGCCTCGTGCCGCCCACCGTGCTGCGCGACGGCCCCTACGGCGAGGGCATGTGCCAGCTGTGGGTCGAGGTGTCCGCCGAGGCCGAACTCCTCGCCCTGGTGGACGGCGAGGAACCCGCACCCGGCTGGAAGGCCATCGGCTTCGCCGAGGTCGGCGAGGGCCGCACCGCGCTGCTCGTGCACGCCGACGACGAGCGGCTGCGCCGGCTCGCCGTCCTCGACGCCGTGCTCAACAACGCCGACCGCAAGGGCGGCCACCTGCTGCCCACCGCCGACGGCCGGCTCTACGGCATCGACCACGGCGTGACTTTCAACACCGAGGACAAACTGCGCACCCTGCTGTGGGGCTGGGCCGGCGAACCCCTCACCGCCGAGGCCGTCGAGGTCCTCAAGAGACTCCGCGACGCCCTGGACGGCGACCTGGGCGAGCGCCTCGCCCCGCTGATCACCGCCGCGGAACTCGACGCCACCCGGGCCCGCGTCGCCGCCCTGCTCGCCTCCGGAACGCACCCGGAGCCCGGCGGGGACTGGCCGGCGATCCCCTGGCCGCCCGTCTGAGCGTCCCCTGATCACAGGGCGGCCGAAGATACAAGAGCACACAACCGGCCAACTGGCGTGATCCCGGTCGTGTGCGCGACTCGCGGCCGGTTAGGCTCATGTACATGCATGCCTGGCCCGCTTCCGAGGTCCCCGCCCTGCCTGGTCAGGGCCGCGACCTGAGGATCCACGACACCGCGACCGGCGGTCTGGTCACCCTCCAGCCCGGTCCCGTCGCCCGCATCTACGTCTGCGGCATCACCCCGTACGACGCGACCCACATGGGTCATGCGGCGACCTACAACGCGTTCGACCTCGTCCAGCGCGTGTGGCTCGACACCAAGCGGCAGGTCCACTACGTCCAGAACGTGACCGACGTCGACGACCCCCTCCTGGAGCGCGCGGAGCGCGACGGCGTCGACTGGGTCGCCCTCGCCGAGAAGGAGACCGCGCTCTTCCGCGAGGACATGACCGCCCTGCGGATGCTCCCGCCCCAGCACTACATAGGCGCCGTCGAGGCGATACCCGGCATCGTCCCGCTGGTGGAGCGGCTGCGCGACCTCGGCGCGGCCTACGAGCTGGAGGGCGACCTCTACTTCTCCGTCGAGTCCGACCCGCACTTCGGCTCGGTCTCGCGCCTCGACGCGGCCGCCATGCGGCTGCTGTCCGCCGAGCGCGGCGGCGACCCGGACCGCCCGGGCAAGAAGAACCCGGTCGACCCGATGCTGTGGATGGCGGCCCGCGAGGGCGAGCCCAGTTGGGACGGCGCCTCCCTCGGCCGGGGCCGGCCCGGCTGGCACATCGAGTGCGTGGCCATCGCCCTCGACCACCTCGGGATGGGCTTCGACGTCCAGGGCGGCGGCTCCGACCTCGCCTTCCCGCACCACGAGATGGGCGCCTCGCACGCCCAGGTGCTCACCGGCGAGTTCCCGATGGCCAAGGCGTACGTGCACGCCGGCATGGTCGCCCTGCACGGCGAGAAGATGTCCAAGTCCAAGGGCAACCTGGTCTTCGTCTCCCAGGTGCGCCGCGACGGCATCGACCCGGCCGCGATCCGCCTCGCCCTGCTCGCCCACCACTACCGCGCCGACTGGGAGTGGACCGACCAGGTCCTCCAGGACGCCGTGACCCGCCTCGACCACTGGCGCGCCGCGGTCTCCCGCCCCGACGGCCCCTTTGCCGACGCGCTCGTGGAGGAGATCCGCGAGGCCCTGTCGAACGACCTGGACGCCCCCACGGCGCTGGCCGCGGTGGACCGCTGGGCGGCCCGCCAGGAGGCCGAGGGCGGCACCGACACCGGCGCCCCCGGCCTGGTCACGCGGGCGGTCGACGCGCTGCTGGGCGTGGCGCTGTAGAGCCGCCGGTCACAGGGCTGTAGACCCGCCGGACACACGCAAAGGGGCGGCTCCCCACCGGGAAGCCGCCCCTTTTCGTTTGTCCGGTCGCTCAGTTCTCCGGGCCTTCGCCCTCGTCGCCGTCGTCCTCGGCCGAGCCGCCGGCCGCGTCCGGCTTGGACGGCCGGGCCTTGCCACCCGGCGGGCTGACGTCCCGGCGCCGCAGATACCGCTCGAACTCCCGCGCGATCGCCTCGCCGGAGGCCTCCGGCAGCTCGGCGGTGTCGCGGGCCTCCTCCAGCGTCTGGACGTACTCGGCGACCTCGCTGTCCTCCGCGGCCAGTTGGTCCACGCCCACCTGCCAGGCCCGCGCGTCCTCGGGCAGCTCGCCCTGCGGGATACGCAGGTCCAGCAGATCCTCCAGACGGTTGAGCAGCGCCAGCGTGGCCTTCGGGTTGGGCGGCTGGGAGACGTAGTGCGGCACCGCCGCCCACAGCGACACCGCCGGTACCCCGGCATGCGTGCACGCCTCCTGGAGAACCCCGACGATGCCCGTCGGACCCTCGTACTTCGTCTCCTCCAGGTCCATCCGCTGCGCCAGATCCGTGTCCGAGGTCACCCCGCTGACCGGCACCGGGCGCGTGTGCGGGGTGTCCCCCAGCAGCGCCCCCAGCACGACCACCAGCTCCACGCCCAACTCGTGCGCGAAGCCCAGCAGCTCGTTGCAGAACGAGCGCCACCGCATGGACGGCTCGATGCCCCGCACCAGCACCAGGTCGCGAGGTTTCGCACCGCCGACGCGGACCACCGACAGGCGGGTCGTCGGCCAGGTGATCTTGCGTACCCCGCCCTCCATGAACACCGTGGGCCGGTTCACCTGGAAGTCGTAGTAGTCCTCGGCGTCCAGCGCCGCGAACACCTCGCCCTTGAACTCGCGTTCCAGATGCGCGACCGCCGTGGAGGCGGCGTCACCGGCATCGTTCCAGCCCTCGAACGCGGCCACCATGACTGGGTCGATCAGCTCGGGAACCCCCTCCAGCTCGATCACCCAGTGCCTCCTTCCGACGTGCCCTCGCTTGACTCACCAACCTTACGGCGTCCCGCAAGGGCGTCCGCAGTCCCCTTGTAGGGGGCAGTGAACGGATCACTGCCCCGCGCTCCCCGCTCGAACACCCTTCGCGCCCCGGAGATAGCCCGGACCCGGAATCCGTCGAACCCGTGGGCGCGCGGAAGGGGCGGCCCGTGCGCACGGCGCCGCCCCGCTCCACTGTCCCCGGGACTACTTCCGGTCGAGCAGCCCCTGGACCTCCGCCCGGAGCTCGTCCGTGGCCAGGCCGCGGATGGTCAGCGTGGTCCGGCGGCGCAGCACGTCGTCCGCCGTCTCGGCCCACTCGTGGTCGCGGGCCCACACGACCTGCGCCCAGATCTCGGGCGCGTCCGGGTGCACCCGCCGGGCCAGCTCCGGGTTCTCGTTCGCCAGCCGGGCGATGTCGAAGGCCAGGGAGCCGTAGTGGGTGGCCAGGTGCCTGGCGGTGTCGGCGGCCATCCGCGGGCCGGGCGCCGGGTGGTCCACCAGCAGCCGGTGCGCGACCGCGCGCGGGTTGGCGACACCGGGCAGCGGAAGCTTCTTCGGCAGCGAGGAGATCGGCTCGAAGTCGTCGCCCAGCGGGTGACCCGGCAGCGACTCCAGCTTCTTCATGACCGTACGGCCGATGTGGCGGAACGTGGTCCACTTGCCGCCCGCGACGGACAGCATGCCGCCCTTGCCCTCGGTCACCACCGTCTCGCGCTTGGCCTTCGCGGTGTCGCCGGGGCCGCCCGGCAGCACCCGCAGACCGGCGAACGCGTACGTGATCAGATCGCGGTCGAGCTGCTGGTCCCGGACGGAGAACGCGGCCTCGTCCAGGATCTGGGTTATGTCCTTGTCGTTGACGGAGACGTCCGCCGGGTCGCCCTCGTACTCCTCGTCGGTGGTGCCGAGCAGCAGCATGTCCTCCCAGGGGAGGGCGAAGGTGATCCGGTACTTGTCGATCGGGGTGGCCAGCGCGGCCCGCCACGGCGAGGTCCGCTTCAGGACCAGGTGAGCGCCCTTGGACAGCCGGATGGACGGCGCCGCGTTCGGGTCCTCCAGCTTGCGCAGGTGGTCCACCCAGGGGCCGGTCGCGTTCAGCACCAGCCGGGCGTCGACCCCGAACTCGTCACCGGAGCGCCGGTCCTTCAGCTCCGCGCCCGTCACCCGGCCCCGGGTGAAGCGCAGGCCGGTGACCTCGGCGTGGTTCAGCACGACCGCGCCCGCCTCGACGGCCGCGCGGACCGTCATCAGTGCCATGCGCGCGTCGTTCATCTGGTCGTCGCCGTACACGGCCACGGCCTTGAGGTTCTCGGTCCGCAGCTCGGGCACGTCCTGCGCCGCCTTGGCGGGGGAGAGCAGGTGGCCGACGCCGTCGCCGAACGCGGACAGCGCCGAGTAGGCGAAGACGCCCGCGCCGAGCTTGGCCGCGCCGTGCGGCCCGCCCTTGTACACCGGGAGGTAGAAGGTGAGCGGGTTCGCCAGGTGGGGGGCCACCTGGCGGGAGACCGCACGGCGTTCGAAGTGGTTCTCCGCCACCAGCTTCACCGCGCCGGTCTGCAGGTAGCGCAGACCGCCGTGGAGCAGCTTGGAGGAGGCGGAGGACGTGGCGCCGGCGAAGTCGCCGGCGTCGACCAGGGCCACCCTGAGCCCGGACTGCGCGGCGTGCCAGGCGGTGGAGATGCCCAGGATGCCGCCGCCGATCACAAGAAGGTCGTACGACGCCTTGGCGAGCTGCTCCCTGGTCTCGGCGCGGCTCGGCAGGGAGCCGGAGGCCGGGCGCGTTCCCAGGGCGGGCACGGACTGCAGGGTGGACTGACTGGTCATGTGGGGTACTTACTCCTCGTCAGAGCGGTCTGCGCGGAAAGAGGCAGCTCAGCTCTCGTCCTCGATCCAGCCCATGGTCCGGTCGACGGCCTTGAGCCAGTTCTTGTACTCACGGTCGCGGGTCTCCGCGTCCATCTGGGGGGTCCACTCGGCCGCCCGGCGCCAGTTGGCGCGCAGCTCGTCGGTGCTGGACCAGAAGCCGACGGCGAGGCCGGCGGCGTAGGCGGCGCCGAGGCAGGTGGTCTCGGCGACCATCGGGCGCACCACGGGTGCGTCCAGGACGTCGGCGAGCGTCTGCATCAGCAGGTTGTTGGAGGTCATGCCGCCGTCGACCTTCAGGGCCACCAGCTCGTCGCCGGAGTCCTTCACCATGGCGTCGGCGATCTCCCGGGTCTGCCAGGCGGTGGCCTCCAGCACGGCGCGCGCGAGGTGCGCCTTGGTCACGTACCGGGTCAGACCGGCGATGACACCGCGGGCGTCGGAACGCCAGTGCGGGGCGAACAGGCCGGAGAAGGCCGGCACGAAGTAGGCGCCGCCGTTGTCCTCGACCGAGAGCGCGAGCGTCTCGATCTCGGCGGCGGTGGAGATCAGGCCCATCTGGTCGCGCATCCACTGCACCAGCGAACCGGTGACGGCGATCGAGCCCTCCAGGGCGTAGACCGTGGGCTGCTCGCCGATCTTGTAGCCGACGGTGGTCAGCAGACCGGCGTAGGAGTTGATGATCTTGTCGCCGGTGTTCATCACCATGAAGGTGCCGGTGCCGTAGGTCGACTTGGTCTCGCCCTCGGAGAAGCAGGTCTGGCCGAACAGGGCCGCCTGCTGGTCGCCGAGCGCGGACGCGACCGGGATGCCGCCCAGCAGCTCACCGAGCCGGCCGCCGGTGACCTCGCCGTAGACCTCGGCGGAGGAGCGGATCTCGGGCAGGATCGCCAGCGGCACGCCGATCGACTCGGCGATCTTCCGGTCCCACTGCATCGTGTGCAGGTTCATGAGCATGGTGCGGGAGGCGTTGGTGACGTCGGTGACGTGCTTGCCGCCGTTGGCACCGCCGGTCAGGTTCCAGATGACCCAGGTGTCCATGGTGCCGAAGAGGATGTCCCCGGCCTCGGCGCGCTCCTTGAGGCCCTCGACGTTGTCGAGCAGCCAGCGGGCCTTGGGGCCGGCGAAGTAGGACGCGAGCGGCAGGCCGGTCTCGCGGCGGAAGCGGTCCTGGCCGACGTTGCGGCCCAGCTCCCGGCACAGGGCGTCGGTGCGGGTGTCCTGCCAGACGATGGCGTTGTGGACGGGCTCACCGGTGTTCTTGTCCCACAGCACGGTGGTCTCGCGCTGGTTGGTGATGCCGATGGCCTTGATGTCGTCGCGGGTGATGCCGGCCTTGGCGACGGCTCCGGCGACGACCTCCTGGACGTTGGTCCAGATCTCGTTGGCGTCGTGCTCGACCCAGCCCGGCTTCGGGAAGATCTGCTCGTGCTCCTTCTGGTCGACGGAGACGATACGGCCGTCCCGGTCGAAGATGATGCAGCGCGAGGAGGTGGTGCCCTGGTCGATCGCCGCGACGAAGGGGCCTGCGGTGTGGGCGTCGGTCACTGTGTGCTCCTGAAGGGTCCGTGGTGAGAGGGGCTGAACGTACGGCGCGTGCGCGAAACCCGTGCGGGGGTTTCGTCAGAAGGCGACGTTGTAGATACCCGCCGCGATGGCGGCGCCGATCAGCGGGCCGACCACCGGGATCCAGGCGTAGCTCCAGTCGGAGCCGCCCTTGTTGGGCAGCGGCAGCAGGGCGTGCACGATGCGCGGGCCGAGGTCACGGGCCGGGTTGATCGCGTAGCCGGTCGGGCCGCCGAGGGACAGGCCCACGGCGACCACCACGAACGCGGTGATCAGACCGCCGAGCGCGCCGAGGCCGTTGCCCTGGTTGTTCAGGCCCTGCGTGAGGACCGCGAGGATCAGCACGATGGTGCCGATGATCTCCGTGACGAGGTTCTGCACCACGTTCCGGATCTCCGGGCCGGTCGAGAAGACGCCGAGGACCGGGCCGGCGCCCCGCTCCTGGGCCTCGACCGCCTTGGCCGACGTGGCCTGGGCACCCGGGCCGCCGACGATCTCCTTGTCGGTCAGGTGCGCGTGGAACTGCCCGTAGTAGGCGAGCCACACCAGGACCGCACCGATCATGGCGCCGAGCAGCTGGCCGCCGAGGTAGTACGGGACGTCGCTCCAGTCGCTGTCCTTGATGGCCAGGGCGACGGTGACGGCCGGGTTCAGATGGGCGCCGGAGAGCGGCGCGGAGATGTACACCGCCGTCATGACGGCGAAGCCCCACCCGAAGGCGATGGCGACCCAGCCGGCGTTGCGTGCCTTGGAGGCCTTCAGGGTGACGGCGGCGCAGACGCCACCGCCGAGCAGGATGAGTATGGCGGTACCGAGGGTCTCGCCGATGAAGATGTCGGAGCTGGACACCCGCGACTCCTTTGTCCTTCGTCCAGGGGTAAGCGAACCCCGGTCCCACCGGGGGTTCTGGTGCCCTCGGGGTGAGAGCGATGCCGGCCCTTGGCGTTGCCACACTCTAACGCGTATTGCCGGTAGGTGTTCGACAATGCCGACCGATGGACGGGAGTCTTGCTTCGCTGTTACGGGTGCGTCAAGAGTTCTCTTATCGAAAATCGGATCGTTATTGATCGTCGCCGGCTATCGCTCTTCGTCGCGCTATGCAGTTTTAGCTCCGATTTGTCCGTTTCAGGGTAGGCCGAGAGCCGGAACGCCGCCCGGCGTCCCGGTCATACCCACAACAGGGCGTGATCCCTCAGGGACCCTCAGAATCGCCCGGCGCCCAGGTCCCTGGAGACCGCGCGGGCGCAGTCGCGCACCGCCGCGATCAGCTCGGGCCGCAGCTCGCCGTCCCGGCACACCCGCTCCACCGCGCCCGTGATGCCGACCGCACCCACGGGCATCCGGCGCCGGTCGTGGACGGGCGCGGCGATCGACGCCACTCCCTCCCACGTCTCCTCCACGTCGGCCGCGTAGCCCCGTGCCCGCGTGAGGTCGAGGACGTGCTCGAACTCCTGCGGGCCGCACACCGTGCGGTCCGTGAAGGCCTTGCGCTCCGCCTCCAGCGCCTCGCTGTGCGCCACCGGGTCGTACGCCGACAGCACCTTGCCCAGCGCCGTGCTGTGCAGGGGCTGCATGGCCCCGATCTCCAGCACCTGCCGGCTGTCGTCGGGCCGGAAGACGTGGTGCACGATCAGCACGCCGTGCTGGTGCAGCACCCCCAGGTGCACGCTCTCGCCGCTGGAACGGGCCAGGTCGTCCGTCCACACCAGGGCGCGTGCCCGCAGCTCGTGGACGTCCAGATAGGTGGTGCCGAGGCGCAGCAGCTCCGCGCCGAGCTGGTAGCGGCCCGAGGCGTCGTCCTGCTCCACGAACCCCTCGTGCTGGAGGGTGCGCAGGATCCCGTGCGCGGTCCCCTTGGCGAGGCCGAGCGACGAGGCGATGTCCGACAGGCCGAGCCGTCGCTCGCCGCCCGCGAGCAGCCGCAGCATCGCGGCCGCGCGTTCGAGCGACTGGATGTTCCGTGCCATCGCCGTCCTGCCTCCGTCCCCTTCGACCGCCGAAACGCATCTGTGGGCGAAGCGCCGCCGACTTCCTGCGCTTCGCTACCACCGTTCGGCAATGTCGAACACTACCGGTCCATGTCGACCTCCCGCTAATGGTCGGTCGATACCTGTTACATCACGTGTGGCCCGTCTGTGGCGCCGGGGCCGTCCGCGTCCGCCTCGTGGACGCGTGTCCCCATCCAAGCCCACACCCGGTTAGTCTGACGCCGTGCGGCCCCCCGCCCGTCGAGGGGGCACCGCATAGCCGACAGCCGTCGCACCTTCAGGGAGCCCCACCATGGCCTCGTTGCCAACGTCCCCTATCGTCGACAGCCGGACCCGTGCGTCCGCGCTCCGAGAGGCGCTCGCCACCCGTGTGGTGGTCGCCGACGGAGCCATGGGCACCATGCTCCAGGCCCAGGAACCCTCCCTGGACGACTTCCAGCAGCTCGAAGGCTGCAACGAGATCCTCAACCTCACCCGCCCGGACATAGTCCGCTCCGTGCACGAGGAGTACTTCGAGGTGGGCGTCGACTGCGTGTCGACCAACACCTTCGGGGCCAACCACTCCGCCCTCGGCGAGTACGAGATCGCCGACCGCGTCCACGAGCTGTCCGAGGCCGGCGCCCGCGTCGCCCGCGAGAGCGCCGACGCGTTCACCGCCCGCGACGGCCGCGCCCGCTGGGTGCTCGGCTCCATGGGCCCCGGCACCAAGCTGCCCACCCTCGGCCACGCCCCCTACCCCGTCCTGCGCGACGCCTACCAGGCGAGCGCCGAGGGACTGGTCACCGGAGGCGCGGACGCCCTCCTCGTGGAGACCACCCAGGACCTCCTCCAGACCAAGGCCGCCGTACTCGGCGCGCGCAGCGCCCTGAACGCCCTCGGCCTGGACCTCCCGCTGATCGTCTCGGTCACCGTCGAGACCACCGGAACCATGCTCCTCGGCTCCGAGATCGGCGCGGCCCTGACCGCGCTGGAACCGCTGGGCATCGACATGATCGGCCTGAACTGCGCCACCGGCCCGGCCGAGATGAGCGAACACCTGCGCTACCTCGCCCGCAACGCCCGCGTCCCGCTGTCCTGCATGCCCAACGCGGGCCTGCCCGTCCTCGGCAAGGACGGCGCCCACTACCCGCTGACCGCCCCCGCGCTCGCCGACGCGCAGGAGACGTTCGTGCGGGAGTACGGCCTGTCGCTGGTGGGCGGCTGTTGCGGGACGACGCCGGAGCATCTGCGGCAGGTGGTGGAGCGGGTGCGGGGGCTGACGCCGCCGGCGCGGGATCCGCGTCCCGAGCCGGGGGCCGCGTCCTTGTACCAGTCGGTGCCGTTCCGGCAGGACACCTCCTATCTGGCGATCGGTGAGCGGACGAACGCGAACGGGTCGAAGAAGTTCCGTGAGGCCATG
>NZ_JBEZND010000024.1:0-122576 GCF_040706415.1 Streptomyces sp. NPDC048106
GTCCGCTCACCCCCTACGAACTGAGCAACATGGACTCCAGGCCGAGCGACGACAAGAAGCGTCGGCGCTGGAGCAGCGGGCCACCATGGTCACCGATCGTCAGTGAGCGCCGAGCCCCCCGCCTCCGAAGGACCCGCTGGACCCGCTGCTCCAGCGCCGACGCTTCTTGTCGTCGCTCGGCCTGGAGTCCATGTTGCTCAGTTCGTAGGGGGTGAGCGGACGACCGCCCTTGGGTGTCTTGGGGACCTCCTGGTAGTCCCGGTTCTCCCGGACCTCGTGGACCGCGCCCTCCGGTGGCAGCTTGGGCTGCTCCTCGGGACGCGGGCGAGCGGACTCGCGGTACTTGACCCGGGAGGTCAGCCAGAAGCCGCCGGCGAGCATGGCCAGCAGCCCGATGGCCACGATGAAGAGCACGAGGCTCATCAGGCCGCTCGGCGCGGCAAGCTGCATCGATGCGGTGTTCATAGCAGAGGGATACCCCACCGATAAGCATATGAATCGAACAAAGAGAACGAACCGGACCTCGTCGTCGTGCCGGGCCGGGTTTGCCCCCGCCCCTCGCGGCAACCCGCACCCTGTGACCCCCCAGGCTTCCCCCCAGCAGCTCTACCGGTTCCTTGAGGACCGCTTCAGTTGTGCCCAGGCGTGCACGGAGTGTGCCCGGGCCTGCTCGGTGCGGGTCAGCCTGGTCGATCCGGGCGGCCCCGACTACCAGGAACGGGTGCGCCGGCTGGGCATCATGTGTGCCGAGGTGTGCGACGCCACCTGCCGCCTGCTGTGCGAGGAGGGCCGGCAGGACGAGGAGGGACTCCGGGGCCGGGTCGACTGGTGCCGCCGGGTCTGCCTCGAATGCGCCGGCGCATTCGAGGCACACCCCGGCGCCGAGTCGGCCGCGGCCGCCTGCCGGGTCTGCGCGGACGCCTGCGCGGACTTCCTGGACACGCTGGGCTGAATGCGCCGGGGCGCCTTCCCTCACGGCGTGAGCAGGCGGTCCTGTTCGACCAGGGGTGTGCCGCCGTGCCAGTCCAGGGCTTGGCCGAAGCGGATCAGCTCGCCGTACAGGCCGGGGTCGACGTGTTCGGCGAAGACGACGTCGAGCACGGCCGAGGCGGCCTCGGAGGGTGGCTGCGCCTGGCTGAAGTCGCTGAACCAGGGCCGGGAGGTCGCGGTGTCGACCATGCCGGGGCAGACCGCGGCGATCAGGGTGCCGGTCGCGAGGTCGCGGGCCCGGCGTTCGGCGGCGACCGCGCGCACGGCTGCGACCTGGGCCACCTTCGAGGGCACGTTCAGCCAGCGCGGCCAGCCCGCCGCCGCGGCGGTGCCGGTCCGTACGGCCTCGCGCCAGGACTCCACGGCGCTCTCCACCTGGTCCAGGCTCGCGCCGTCGAACAGGTGGTGCAGCCGCGGGTCCAGGCGGCCGAGGGTACCGAGGCTGCTCGCCACGACGAGGAGCCGGCCGCCCGGGCGCAGCACGGGGCCGAAGCGCCGCAGGACGGCATGCGTGGCCGTGTTGGAGACGTCGATGAACTCGTCGGCCCGCGCCGCCTGCGACTCCTCGGGCAGCAGCCGGGCCACCGCGTTGGAGATGACGATGTCGACACCCCCGTGTTCCGCCCGCAGCTCCTCGGCGAGCCGGGCGATGGCGTCGGTGTCGGTGACGTCGAGGACTCGGCCCTCGACGCGGGCGCGGGTGCCGGGCAGCCCGGCCACCTCGCGGGCGGCGTCGGCCACGCGCCGCCGGTCGCGGCCGGTGAGGAGAACCAGGCTGTCCGGGTCCAGGCGGGCCGCCAGTCCTTCGACGAGCGCGCGGCCGAGTCCTTGGTTGGCGCCCGTGACAAGGGCGATGCGGGAAGCGTTCACACCTGCCACGGTAGGAACCGACATCACCATGCGTCCAACGAAAGCACGGCATGGGTGATATGTGTGATTATCGTGTATTTCGCGGAGTTGACGTCACCGGCTCACCCGATGGCCGCCCCGCGGGACCTCAGCTCCGTGCCCCGGCGGCGCACGGCACCCGGAGTCCGCAGTTCGTGGGCGAGGAGGCGGGCGGCGAGTCCGTCGCGGTCGCCGGGCGCGAGGGCGGTTGCCGCGGCGACCAACTTCTCCACGGCCGCCTGGTCGAGGACGGCCGGAAGCGGGTCGTGGCCCAGGAGGCGGGCCGTCTCCGGGTCCAGCGGGGCGGGGTCCTCGGCGGACGGGTCGGCGAGTGCGCGGCTCAGGGATTCGGCGGCCTCGTCCGGCAACAGGGCTGCGTAGCGCGGGAGTTCGGCGTCCGACGCGATCAGCAGCAGGTGCTTGGCGAGGAGGGCGGCCTCCGGGAAGGGGGTGCGTACGGCCAGCGGGGCCAGGGCGTCGGGGGAGAGGCCGAGGACGCAGCCCGCGTGCAGCAGCACCTCGCGGACGCGGGTCGCGGCGGGCGCCTCGGGCAGCAGGGCGCCGGTGCGGGCGAGGAACCCGGCCACGGTCCGCTCGGCGGCCGTGCCGTCGACGGACTCGGTGCCCCGGTAGTAGCGCGCCATGTAGGCGTACCACCAGGCGAGTTGGACCTCGTACAGCTCGGCGACCACCGACTCGTACGCCTCCTGCGGGAGCAGTTCCCGCAGGGCCGGCACCAGTTCGCGGTAGACGAGGCGGATCCAGGTGTGCGGGGAGCGCTGGATGCCCCAGCACTCGCCGTGCGCGTAGTCCCCGATCAGCTCGGCGAGGCCGAGTTCCCCGGCGGCGAACTCGGAGCGCACTGCGGTGCCGGTGGTCTCGAAGCGGTAGAAGTGGTCGGCGGAGGCCGGAGGCCGGGGGGTGGGCAGCACCTGGTCGATCAGGTGCTCCACCTCGCGGTAGCGCGAGTGGAGCCGGTCCAGGTCGAGGGGCAGGCGAGGGAAGAGCGGGTCGGTGAACTGCCTCTTGAACTTGGCGATCTCCTCCGACAGCGCCTGGTAGAGGAAGACCTTGTCGAAGCGGTGGCTGAAGGACAGCCCGATGTACGGGAAGACGGTGCAGCTGCGGCACTCCGAGCGGTGGCCCACCTCCTCGTCCCGCACCCGCAGGAACTCGGGGTCCTCGACCAGTTCGCGCAGCGGACGGTCCCAGGCCACCGAGTTGTCGAAGGCGTGGTAGCAGGGCAGGACCAGCCGCCCGTCGGGGCCCACCGTCAGGATCCGCTTGTTGGCGTAGCAGTCGGTCGGCGCGGTCGGGTCCAGGGTCTCCATGTACTTGCGGAAGTGCAGGTTGACCAGCGCGAACGGCTGGTGCAGCAGGCGTATCAGCTCTTCGGCGATCGGTCCGCCGGTCGGCTCCGACTCGTCCATCCGCCCCGAGCGGCCCGCCACGGCGTCGGCGAGCGGCTTGCCGTTCTGCTCGATCAGCTTCAGCTTGCGGGCGGTCCGGTTGGTGTCGCGGACGGTGTCCTGCTCGTCGAAGTACTCGAACATCCCGGAGAAGTAGACGGTGATCCGGTTCTCGTGGGCGAAGCGCAGCAGGTCCGGTATCTCGTCCACGTTCTCCCGGGTCACCACGCAGATCAGCTTGAGGTTGCCGCTGCCGGTGGCGATGACCTTCCGGATGACGTCGACGGCCCGGTCCAGCGTGGGCACCCCGCGGATCTGCCGGTAGCGGTCGGGCCGCAGGGTGTCCAGGGAGACGTTCATGGTGTCGACGTGGGGCACGATCGCGTCGATGTGCTGGGCGAACCGGATGCCGTTGCTGGTGATCTCCACGGCCATGCCGAGCGACTTGGCGTACTGCACGATGCCGTCGATGTGCGGGTGCAGCACCGGCTCGCCACCGGTGAAGTCCACGTAGCGCACGCCGAGTTCGTACAGCTCGTCCAGGATCTGGCGGGCCCGCTCCAGGGTGAGTTCCTCGTAGCCCTTGAACTTGTCGTCCTGCCACACGTTGCAGTAGCCGCAGAGCGAGTTGCAGCGGAAGGTGATGTAGAAGCGGGCCGAGGTCAGCCGGCCCCGGTCGGTGGTGGTGCTCGCGGTCACGGGTCAGTTCTCCGTCGGTCGGTACGGCGGGGGAGTCAGCGGGCGTGAAGCCCTGGTCGGGACGGCGGGGCCGGCCGGATCCTCACGGCAGCGGGGTACCCCGTGCCGTGGTCCACAGCTCGTACCACTCCTCGTGGTCGAGGTCCGGTGCGCGCAGCGCCGCGTCCCGGCAGGCGCGGATCCGTTCGGGACGGCTGGTGCCGATCACCGGGACGATGCCGGCGGGATGGCGGGCCAGCCACCACAGAAGCACCGTCTCGGGGGTGGTGTCCTTGTCCCGGGCCAGCCGGCGCAGCAGCTCGGCGGTGGGGGAGTCGGCGTCCCCCGTGTACCGGCCGCGGGCCAGGGCGCCCCAGGCCTGGAGCTGGATGCCCCGGTCGGCGCACGCTTCGAGCGTGCCTTCGGGAAAGCCGTTGGACGCGGCCGCGGAGGTGTTGACCAGCACACCCGCCTCGACCCAGTCGCGCCGGGCCAGGCTCATCTCCAACTGGTCGGCCACCAGCGGGAGTTCCAGACGCGTCTGGAGGTGGGCGATCTGCGCGGCGCTCATGTTGGAGACGCCGAAGCGGCGCACCAGACCCTGCCGGTGCAGTTTGTGCAGCGCGGCGGCGATCTCGTCGGGGCCGGTCAGCGGGTCGGGGCGGTGCAGCAGCAGGGTGTCGATCACCTCGGTGCGCAGCCGCGCGAGGCTCTCCTCCACCCGCCGGACGATCGAGTCCGCGCGCAAGTCGTACAGCCCCGGCCGGTCCCCCTCGGCGAGCCGGATCCCGCACTTGGTCTGTACGGTGATCCGCTCCCGCAGTCCCGGCGTCCGGGCCAGCACCTCGCCGAACACGGCCTCCGACTTGCCGAACCGGTAGATGTCCGCGAGGTCGAACACCGTGATCCCGCACTCCAGGGCCGCCTCCACCGCGGCCTGCGCCCGGTCGACGTCCCCGGCGGTGTACGGCGCGCGGTCCCAGTCGCCGCCGAGCCCCATGCAGCCGTAGATCAGCCGTGCCTCGGGCGCCCGCCCGGAGAGATCCGTCTCGGTCGTCAACTGGCCGCCTCCTTCAGGGCGTCGGCGAGGAGTTCGGCCGCGGCGAGCACCGGGAGCTGGGTGTTGGCCGCGGGCACGGTGGGGAGCACGGAGGCGTCGGCGACGCGCAGGCCGGACACGCCGTGCACGCGGCCCTCGCCGTCGGTGACCGCCATCGGGTCGGTCGCGGGGCCCATGGCGCAGGTGCCGACGGGGTGCCAGTACGTGCCGAGCAGGGCTCGCAGTTCGGCGTCGGTCAGCTCGCGCGAAGGGCGGCCGGCCACGGGGCCGGCCAGCGGGGCGAGCGCCGAGGTGGCGGCGAGCCGCTCGACGATCTCCAGGCCCTCCCGCAGCACCGCCACGTCGTGGCCGCCCGGGTCGGTGAGGAACGCCGGGTCGATGTCGAGGGGCTCGGCAGGGTCGGCCGAGCGCAGCCGGACCCGGCCCCGGGAGGCGGGTTTCATCAGGAAGGCGGCGATGCCGGCCTCGTACTCGCCCGGCGGCAGGCTCCCGAAGAGCGGGTCTCCGGCCGAGGGCAGGATGTGCAGGTCCCAGCCGTCCGCCGGACAGTGCGTGCTGGCCGCCCGGACCAGCATCCGGCTGACGTACAGCTCGCCTTCCTTCTCCTGCGCGGCCAACGCCGAGTTGAGGTCCTCGGTGGGGGCCAGCGGGATGAACACCCCTGGCTGGTCGGAGAGGTTGGCGCCGACGCCCGGCAGGTCCACCTCGGCCCGTACGCCCTTCTCCCGCAGCTCGTCCGCCGGTCCGATGCCGCTGCGCAGCAACAGCCCGGCCGAGCCGAAGGTGCCGCAGGCCAGGACGTAGGTGTCGGCGGTCAGCGTCTCGCGCCGCCCGTCCACGACGACCTCGGCGCCCAGGACCTTGCCCCCGCCGAGCACCAGCCGGTTCGCCGTCGTGTCGCCGAGGACGGTGAGGTTGGGCCGGGAACGGGCCGGGCCGAGATAGCCGAAGGCCGCGTTCCAGCGCAGCCCGTCACGCGCGTTGAGCAGCGGGGTGCCGCGACCGGGCGCCCCTGGGGCACCCATGTCGACGTCCTCGTAACCGAGTTCACGCGCGCCCGCGAGCGCTGCGTGCGCCCAGACGCTGAACTCCCGCTCGGGCGCGGGGCGCAGCCGCATGGCCGCCACGGCCCGCTCCCGGTACGGCGCCATGGCGGCGGCCGACCAGCGGGGGCCGCCGGCCCGGGTCCACTCCGCGTGGTCGGCGTCCGAACCCCAGGTGTGCCAGCAGCCGTTGACGCAGGAGGAACCGCCCACGACCCGGGCGCGCAGCCGGTGCACGGCGACCCCGCGCTCCCACATGTGGTCGCGGGGCAGCGCGCGTGCGTCGCGCAGGGAGCGCGGCCAGGCGTCCTGGTCCGGCCCGTGGTCGGGTCCGGCCTCCACCAGGCAGACCGTGCGCGCGGGGTCCTCGCTGAGCCGCGCGGCGAGCACACAGCCCGCCACGCCGCCGCCGAGCACCAGCACATCGTGATGGCCTATGACACGGCTCATCCGCTCACCTTGGCGGCCTGCTCGTCGGCATCCAACTCGGCGGCGCGGGCAAGGAGTTCGTCCCGCCCGATGGCGTCGGCCCGGGTCGAGGGCACGGTGCAGGCGTGGGCGCCCGCGATCGCGCCGTAGCGGGCGCAGCGCAGCGGGTCGGCGCCATCCAGCCAGCCGAGCAGGAAGGCGGAGGCGAAGGCGTCGCCCGCGCCGTTGGAATCCACGACGGGCTCGGGCGGGGCGACCGCGGGCACCAGGGTCAGCTCGCCGTCGGCCAGCAGGTACGCGCCCTCGGCGCCCGCGGTGGCCACGACGATCCGGGCCCGGCCGCGCGCCGCGATGTTGCGCATGGTGTGCTCCGGGTCGGCCAGCGCGGTGGTGGACAGGAAGACCAGGTCCGCGGCGAGCGCGAAGGGCTCGTGGTAGGGGTTGACGCCGTCCCAGTTGTGCAGGTCCGTCGAGACGGTCAGCCCGGCCTCGCGCAGCACCGGCAGGGCGTACGAGCACGGGTGGGTGATCACCACGTGCGCGTGCCGGCTCGCCGCCGCCAGGGCGCGCAGGGTGTCCTCGGGCAGCCGGTCGGACTCCTGGCTGCGGGTGTCGTCGTACAGGGACAGCCGCCGCCCGTCCGGGCCGACCAGGTTGACCGCGCGCTTGGTGCCCGCGGCGGAGGGCACGTCGGTGAGCGGGATGCCCCGCTCCCGGTGCAGCGCGCGCACCAGGTCGCCCTCCGGGTCGGCGCCGACCAGGTCGATGTGGTGGGTGCGCAGGCCCAGGGCGCTGACCCCGAGCGCGACGAAGTCTCCGCTCTGCCCGGCGCGGGTCACGATGCCCGGCCGGATCATGTAGCTGTCGGCGTAGGGGATCGGCAGCTCCGGGACGTGGACGACGGTGTCCACGCCCGCGCCGCCCAGGACGAGGACGTCGGTCTCGGTGGTCATGGCAGTCGGCTCGTTTCTCTCGCGTCGGGGTGGTGAGTCAAGCAGCACCCCGGACGGCTGGCAAGAACTTGCAGAAATTTTCAGCAAGTTGCTCGATCGGTCGGGTGAAGCGGGGATCAGGGCGCGAACAGGCGTTCAAGGACCGCGGCGACGCCGTCCTCCTCGTTGCCCGGCGCGATCTCGTCGGCGTGGCGCTTCAGTTCGGGGTGGGCGTTGCCCATGGCGACGCCGTGCCCCGCCCACGCGAGCATCGGGATGTCGTTGGGCATGTCCCCGAACGCGACCGTGTCGGCGGCGCCGAACCCCAGCAGCCGCCCGGCCTCGGCGAGACCGCTCGCCTTGTCCACCCCGTCGGGCAGCAGCTCGACCATGCCCTCACCGGAGTGGGTGACCCCGATCCGCCCGGCGCACACGGCGTGCGCGAGCGCGGCGAGCCCGTCGTCGTCCAGCGCCCGGCTGCGGATGAGGACCTTCTCCACGGGCCGCGCCCACAGCCCCGCCGCGTCCTCGACCAGCCGCCAGCCGTGCCGCACCCGCTCGCCGAAGCCCGGCGTGACCAGGAACTCCCCGGCGAGCCCCGCGGTCACCACGCCGAGCGCCAGCGGGCCCGCCGCCTCGGCGATCCGCGCCACCAGTGCCCGGACGACGTCCCGGTCGAGGGTCGCCGAGGACAGCAGCCGGTCGGCGCCGACGTCGTAGAGCTGCGCCCCCTGCCCGCAGACCGCGAGCCCCTGGTAGCCCAGCGGGGCCAGCAGGGCGCGGCAGCCGGCGGCCGGACGGCCCGTCACCACCAGGTGCCGGGCGCCGCGGGCGTCGGCCCGGGCGAGCGCGGCCCGGGTGCGGGGGGAGACGGTGAGGTCGCCGCGCAGCAGCGTGCCGTCGAGGTCGGTCGCGACGACCTTGTACCGCGGCGTCATCCGGCCCCGTCCCGGTGCAGGTCCAGCAGGGTGTACGCGGCCAGCGTCGCCGCGTCCGTGATCCGGCCGGCCCGCACGAGGTCGCGCCACTGCGCCGGATCCGCCCGGCGCTGGCGCATGTCGGCCTCGGTCGCCTCGCGTTCGGGCGGCCCCTCGGTCAACTCCTCGGCGAGGAAGACGTTGCAGCCCTGGCTCGCGTAGCCGTAGGCGACGTGCACCATGCCCAGGTACGTCATCCGGGCGGCCCGCAGCCCGGTCTCCTCGCGCAGTTCGGCGCGGGCCAGTTCGAGCGGGGGCGCGCCGGCGTGCCCGGCGGGCCAGGAGCCCTGCGGGAACTCCCAGTAGCGGCCCGCGACCGGATAGCGGTACTGCTCGACCAGATGCAGACCGCCGTCGTCGTCCAGGGGGATCACCAGCGCGTAGTCCGGCTTGTCCACGACGCCGTACACGCCCTCGCTCCCGTCGGGGCGCCGGATGTCGTCCTCCCGGACGGTCATCCAGGCGTTGCGGTAGACCTCGCGGGAACGCACGGTGCGGATCACCGGGCGGCCTCCAGCAGGGCGCGGGCCCCCTCGGCCACACCGCGCACGCGCAGCCCGTGCCGGCGCAGCACCTCGTCAAGCAGGGTGCTGGTCAGGCAGGTGTGGGCGGGCCGGCTCGCGTACCGGCCCTGCGCCCGGGGCACCCGCGTCACCCGGGTGCGGGGCACGCCCAGGCCGTCGGCGATCGCCTCCGCCCAGTCGGCCCGCGAGACCCGGTCAGGGCCGCCGAGGTGCAGCAGCGCGGGCGTCTCGGGCTCCAGGGCGGCGGCGGTCACCGCGGCGACGTCCTCGACCAGCACCGGGGTGGTCCACTGGTCGTACGGCGCCTCCACCTGCTCGCCCGCGCGCAGCCGATGGGCGCAGGCGGCGAAGAAGTTCAGCCACTTGGCGGAGTCGGCGGGCTCCCAGCCGTAGACCAGGCTCACCCGCAGCACGGTGGCGTCGGGGGCCTCGCCGACGATCCGCTCGGCGGCGAGCTTGGCCCGGCCGTAGGCGTTCGCGGGCGCCGTGGGGGTGCTCTCGTCGTTGTCGGGGCCGCTGCCGTCGAAGACGTTGTCCGTGGAGATCAGCACGGTACGGCGGCCCCGCGCGGCCGTCGTCAGATGGCGGGCCGCCGCGCTGTGCAGCGCGACGGCACGCTCGGGGTCGGCCTCGCACCAGGTGACGTCCGAGGGGCCGTGCACCAGCACGAGCCGGTCGGGCCGCACCGAGTCCACCGCGCGGGCGCAGGCGTCCGCGTCGGTGGCGTCGAGCCGCACCCAGGGCGCGGTGGAGCCCGGCGGCGGGGTGCGGGAGGCGAGGACGGGGGTGCCGCCCTCGGCGGCCAGCCGCTCGGCCACGGCCCGCCCGACGAAGCCGCTGCCGACGATCAGCGTGGTCGTGCTCATACGGCCGTCACCGCCCTGCGGCCCACGCCCCGTGCCGCCAGCAGCCGCCCGGCGCCGATCAGTCCGTGGTCGTCGTCCGGGGCGCCGAGCGTCACCATGCGCCGGATGCCGTCGGCGTCCAGCCCGAAGCAGCCGAGGCGCTCCAACTCCTCGGTGAGCAACTGGACATAGCGAGGTCCGACGGCGAGGGCGAAGCCGCCCATCAGGATGTAGCGGCGGATGCCGATGGAGGTGAACACGGAGATGATCGCCGAGGCGAGATAGGGCAGGACGGACCGCAGGACGGCCGTCGCGAACGGGTCGCCGGCCCGGATCGCGGCGACCAGCGCCGGGTTGTCCAGCCGGTCCGGGTCGGGCGCGGTGGCGCCCAGCGCCGAGCGGGCGTAGCCGCCGGGGTCGGCGTGGGCGGCGCGGCGCGCGGCCGCGAGGGTGCCCCGCCCGGAGGCGATGCCGCCGAGGTGGCCCCGGCCGCCGCAGTCGCACCGGGGCGCGTCCGGGGATGGATCGCAGGGCCAGTGGCCGAGTTCGCCGCCGTGGCCCTCCGGGTCGAGCAGCACCTCGCCCGCCCGGTACACCTTGCTGCCGATCCCGGAACTCACCGTGATCAGGCAGAACGGCGGCTCCTCGGGGCCGCGCACATAACGCCACGCGGCGGCCGTCAGGTCGTTGACCACCACCACGGGCAGGCCGAGGCGGTCCTCCAGCGACTGCCGCACCGGCAGCGGATCACCGGGGCCGCCCCAGATGGTGGGCGCGGCCAGCGCCCGGCCGTCGGCGGTGACGGGGCCGGCGAAGGCCACGGCCAGCGCGCCGCTGCCGTGCCGCGCCACCGCCTCGGCGCACAGCCCGGCGAGCTGCTCGCGCACGCGTTCCTGGAGGACCTCGACGGGCGCGCCGGGGTAGCGGTCCAGGCCCTCGGTGGGGGTGCGGCGCACATCGGACAGGGCGCCGGTGGTGAGGTCGTAGCGGGCGGTGCGCAGGGTGGTGCCGCCCAGATCGACCACCGTGCAGGCGGGTTCAGACATGGGCTCCTCCTCGGGGGGAAGCGGGCGCCACGGACTGCACCGTGCCGTCCTCCAGCACGATCGCGGAGTCGATCTCGGCGCCGTCCGGCACCGCCGCACCCGGCAGCAGCACGCTGCGGCGCACCCGCGCCCCGGCACCGATCCGGGCGCCGGGGAAGGCGACGCTGTGCTCCAGCAGACCGCCGTTGACGAGATCGGCAGGCACCAGGCTGCGGGTCACCCCGGGAGCGGACGCGACGACCTCGCGCGGCACCTCGGGGCTTACCGTACAGGGGAGTTGACCGACCGTCAGGGACGGCTGCTCCGCGACCAGCGCGAGATGGGCCCGGTGGTAGCGGTCGACCGTGCCGATGTCCTCCCAGTGCCCGGGCACCTCGTGGCCGAGGATCAGCTCGCCGCCCGCCAGCATCGCGGGGATGACGTCCCGGCTGATGTCGTGCTGCCAGCCGGTGCCGTCCAGCCGCTCCAGGTAGTGGTGGAGCCGGGCCGCGTCGAAGACGCAGAACGCGGCGAACACCAGGTCGCTGGTCGGCTCGGCGGGCTTCTCGACGAACGCCGTCAGCCGTCCCGCCCGGTCGAAGTCGACCATGCCGAACAGATGGACGTAGGCCCGCTCGATCCGCTGGTAGGCCAGGGTGAGCGCGGCGCCGGAGCGGCGGTGGGCGGCGATCAGCGGCCCGTAGTCGAAGCGGTACACGTGGTCCGCGTGCAGCACCAGCACCTCGGAGGTGCCGGGGCCGAACAGGTACGGCGCCTTGCGGATCAGCGCGTCCGCGGTGCCCCGCTCGGGCGTGCCCCCGGGCGGCGGGGGCCGGTAGCCGGTGCCCTCGCGGTACGAGCGGTCGTACGGCCCGAAGTGCACCCGGAAGCCGGGCCGCCACCACGTGCGGTGCAGGTCGTCCATCAACTGCCGTTCCTCGTACTGGGACAGCAGCAGCACCTCGCCGAAACCGGACGCCTCGGCGTTGGCGAGCGAGAAGTCGATCAGCCGGCAGGAACCCCCGAACGGCACCAGCGGCTTGAGCCGGCCGTGCCCCAGCGGCCCCATCCGGCGGCCCTCGCCGCCGGCGAGCAGCGCGGCGCGCACCCCGTCAGCCATGGCGCACCACGTCCCAGACGGAACGCCCGTCGGCCAGGGTCAGCAACAGGTTCAATTCCCCTCCGGTGTCGGGCAGTTCATGCAGATCCATGGTGAACTCGCCGGGTCCGGTCGCGGTCGCCCGGTGGACCGCCGTCCCCCGGCGCCCGGCGCCGGTGGGCTCGGCCCACAGGACCGCCTCCACGCGGGCGGCGCCCGGCAGCCGGCAGGTGAGCCGCCCGTCTTCGATCGAGTGGCGGGCGTCGAGGCGGGCCCGCAGCTCCGGGTCGTCCGCGGCGGCGCGGGCACAGCGCTCGAAGTCGGCGCGCGCCCAGGCGGCCTCGAACAGGGCGCGGCGCGCTCCGGCGTCCAGGGGGCGGCAGCGGGCGTAGGCGTCGGCGTCCCCGAGCCGGGCCGCGGCCTCGGCGATCGCGTCGCCGTGGGTCGCGTACGCCTCCTCGGGCAGCAGGTCGAACCAGCCGTGCTTCAGCAGGAGCCGGACGTCCCGCGCGGGCCGCTCGCCCTCCCACAGGGGCGTGAAGGCGTCCAGGTGCTGCCGGGCCGTGTGCTCCCAGGTGAACTGCCGTGCGTTGGCTATGGAGTTGGCCCGCAGCCGGGCGTACTCCTCGGGCCGTTCGCGCAGCAGGGCGGCGGCCTCCTGGATACGGCGGGCCAGCGCGTCGGTGAGCAGGGAGTCGTCCTCGGCGAAGGAGCGGTTGACGGCGAAGCCGGTGGCCCCGGAGGTGTTCAGCGGGTCGGCGACATGGCCGAAGTGGGCCATGCCCCGCTGGGCCGTGGCGATCGGGACCGCGCCGACGGCCATCGCCTCGCCCTGCGCGATCAGGAACGTGTCCATCTCGAACTTGGACGGGAAGAGGCAGAAGTCCGAGGAGGCGGCGTAGGCCATGATCCGTTCCTCGGCGACCCGTTCGCACTCCAGGAAGATCCGGCCCTTGTGGCGTTCGACCACCTCACGGATGTACGGGTCGCCGATGCCGTCGTCGCTGAGGCAGCGCAGCACGAAGTTGGCCGCCAGGCCCTCGGTGAGCACACGGTCGGCCGCGCGGAACAGCTCCAGCTGTCCCTTGTGGTTCACGGCGTACCGGGCGTTGTGGAAGAACGTGGGCAGCGCCGGGTCCAGGCCGAGGCCGCCGAGGACGGCCGCGCGGTCCACGGCGGGCCGCTCCGGCGCGGTCCAGCGGTCGCCGATCGCGCAGCCCCCGACGAAGCTCTTGTGCGCGTTGCGGCGCACCGTCTCGTGCACGGGCATCCGGCGGAACGGCTCCTCGAACGGGGTGCCGGCGAAATCGGTGTAGAACTCCAGGTGTCCGGGTGAGAGGAAGTCGACCAGGTCGGCGTGGTCGGCGACCAGGTCGTAGACGCCGATGTGCCCGGGACCGTACTCGTAGTGCAGATGGGTCCGTTGCTGGTAGGCGCTGCGCACGGACGCCTCCGCCGGGCCCGGTTCCTCGGCGGGCAGGGTGACCGGCGCCTGAAGGAACTCCAGCAGCCGTTCGACCTTGGGCCGGTACACCTTCTTGGTGATCGGCATGTTGCTCTGCACGGTGCCGACGACCAGCTTCGACGGGTCGGCGCGGAAGGCCGCCGGCATCAGGTAGTGGTAGTACGGCTCGTGGGCGTGCACGAGCGCCTTCTCGTCCCCGAACCGGGCGCGCACGAACCGCACCGTGTCCGTCTGGTAGGCCAGCGGCTTGAAGAAGACCAGGTCATGGCCTTTGCTGTCGTACGGCGGGTAGAAGCGGTCGGGGAGCGCGTCGAGCAGCTGGTTGGACAGGAAGTACAGGTCGACGCCGTCCAGGCGCAGCCGGTGCGCGGTCGTGGTGAGCGGGATGGTCACCTCGGCCGGGAAACGGTCGCCCCAGGTGTCCGGGTCGAGGACGAGCGGCAGTTCGTAGGTGTCCTCGTAGTCCAGGGTCTCCAGATCGTAGGAGGCCCGCAGTTCGGCCAGCCGGCCGTGGGCCGGGGTGACGACCGAGACCCGGTGGCCGGCGTCGGCGAAGGACTTGGAGAGGTTCCAGAGGTAGACGGAGATGCCGCCCTGGAGGAAGCGGTGGTCGAAGCCCCCGCACTCGAAGTAGGTCTCGATGATGTGCACGGGTGTCCTCATCCGGTGGCCGGGAGACCGCTGGCCTCCACGGCGTGCCGCAGGTTGATCGCCGCGTGGTAGGCGCGGTCGTGGGCGTAGGCGTAGTCGAGCTCGTGGATCAGCCGGCGCAGCCGGAACAGCCGCCAGGCCGGGTGCGCGTCCCGGTCCGGACCGGCGTCGGCCAGCAGGTTCCCGGCCCGCGTGGCCCACAGCCCGGACGCCCGCCTGAGCCGCGCGAGAGAGGCCAGCCGCTCCTCGGTCCAGCCGGGCGTGTCGGGGCGGGCGCCCGCCGCCTGGAGCAGCGCGGTGCGGCAGGTGTCCTCCGGGTCCATGCCGAGGACGCCGGCCGCGTGGTCGGAGAACTCGTCGGCCGTGAAGATCTCCAGCCCCCGGGTGAGCGCGGCCAGGTCCTGCCACGGCGACTGCGCGGTGGCCGGGTCGGCCGGGTCGGCGCGCGGGGTGGACAGGTCTATCACGCACAACTCCCAGCTTCCGTCGGCACGTTCGCCGCGCAGGACATGGGACAGATGCAGGTCGCCGTGGCACGGCCCGGCGGGCCAGGGCCGCGCCGGCAGCCCCGCGACGCGGGCCAGCTCGCGGGACAGACCGGTCGCGGCGGCCTCGCGCACCGGCACCGGGTAGCGCGTGTCCGCGAGGATCAGCGGGGTGAGCCGGGCGAGCCGCTCCACGGCCTCGTCGAGCACCGCCTCGGCGGGGAACTCCGGGTGCGGGCCGAGCCGTTCGGCCAGCTCCTGGTGGAAGTCGCGCAGGAAGCGCCCGGTCGCCCGCAGCGGCGCGACCAGGTCGTGCTGGGAGGCGTCGACGGCCGTGGCCGGCTCGACTCCGTCCGCCAGCAGGGGCCACAACGCCCGGATCCCCGCCCGCAACGGCACGTTGAGGCCCTCGCCCTCGGCGAACCGGTACAGCACCCCGAGCGGCTCGCGCCTCCCCGTCGCCGTGTCCACGTACGTGTAGTCGCCCACCGGCTGCTGGGTGCGCCCGCCGTCCGCCATCAGGCGCAGCAGCTCGGCCTCCCGGTTCCCGGTGCCGATGCGGCGGTAGCTCTTGTGGGTGTGCGCGGTGCCGCCCAGGTCGATCAGGGACAGCGCGTTGGAGCACCAGCCCGGGTCGAAGGGCAGCGGACCCCGGTAGGCGGCGGGCGCCCCCCGGAACTCGATCGTGTTGCCGCGCGCGGTGGGCAGGCTCAGTCCGTCGCGCAGCGCGCCCACCACCGCCCGGTCGAAGGCCTCGGTACCGGCGGCGGTCCGGCCCGGATCGGCGTCGAGGACCGGCACGAACCAGCGGGCCTCGCCCGCCTTGACCAGCAGCAGCCGCACCTCGCCGAGCACGGCCTGGTCGTCCAGCTCGAAGGGGCCCCGGCGCCCCGCCTCGTCCATCCAGGAGGCGGCGCGCAGCAGGCCGGCGGTCGCGGGCGCGGGGGCGCCGGGCAACAGGGTGTCCATGGGTCAGCTCCCGGTCATCTCGTAACGGTCGACGCCCCGGTGCCAGACGACCAGGGCGAGCGCCACCACACCCGCGGTCACCACGAACAGCCAGGGCAGCATGCCGGTGCGCCCGAAGAGGAGGTAGGCCGCGGGGACGTAGGCGGTGAAGGCGTAGGGCAGCAGCCAGGTCAGCAGCCACCGCAGGGAGGGGTGGTACAGATCGAGGGGGTAACCGGAGAAGTCGCCGAGCTGGTTGGCCGCGTACAGGGCCGGGAAGCTGTTCGTCGTCCAGAACGCCAGCGACGCGAACAGCGTCTTGATCGAGGCGAGGACCAGCGTCCCGCACAGCACGAGCAGCGGCAGCAGCAGCCACTGCACGGCACTGAGTCTCAGGTCCAGCTCGTCGGCCGCGTACCAGGTCAGGGCGGCGCCGGTGAGCAGTTCGCCGAAGCCGTCCGGGTACAGGAACCGCTCGGACAGCAGCGAGAACAGCGGGTGCACCGGCCGGATCAGATAGCGGAAGAACTCGCCGTTCTGCACCAGCTTGCGGGCCATGACCCACAGCTGGTCGGTGAACATCCGGTCCAGGCCGCGCGGCAGCAGCGAGAAGCCGAGCAGGAACAGCACCTGGTGGTAGTCCCAGCCGGCGATCCGCGGGGTCTGCCGGAACACCATGCCGACCACGGCGACCTGGCACACCACCCGCAGCACCAGGCCGCCGGCGCCGAGCAGGAAGTCCATCCGGTACTCGGTCAGCCGGTGCACGCTGACGGCGCTGAGATGCCAGGTCAGCCGGGCGTAGCGGGCGGCCGTCGCGAGCGGTCCGGGTGCGCTCATCCGCCCAGCACCTCCACCCGGCGTACGGCCCCGCGCCAGGCCAGCGCGGCCAGCGCGCACAGCGCGAGCGCCCAGCCGAGCTGCACGGCCAGGATCCCCGCCGCGCCCGCCGCGCCGTCGTAGCGCCCGAGCAGCAGGCGCAGCGGCCCGTCGACCATGCCCTGGAACGGCAGCACGCGGGCCACGGCCGCGAGCGGACCCGGCATCAGCGCGAGCGGCACCACCTGCCCGGCGAAGAACGCGACCACGCTGTCCTTGACGACGCGCACGCCCCAGATGTTGGTGGTGACGAACCCGGCGAGCCCGACCAGCAGGTTCACCCCGAAGCCGATGACCAGGGACAGGACGGCGGAGCACGCGAAGAGCAGCATGCCGCCCCAGGTCGGCGTGGTCAGCGGCAGCAGCAGCGCGTACAGCGCGACGACGGGTACGGCGACCAGCGTGGCGTTGGTGAGCGACACCGGCAGCCCCGTGGCGAACCGGGACAGCGGATAGCTGACCGGGCGCAGCAGCGAGACGGCGATGTCCCCGCGCTGGACCTCCCCGGAGACCTCCTCGTCCACCCGGCTGGCCTGCATCAGGCCGAGCACCTGGGCGAGCAGCACGTACGTCGTCAGGCGCGGCAGGTCGTAGCCGCCGGGCAGCCCGCCCGGCCGGCCGCCGTAGACCGCGCGCCACAGGAAGACCTGGACGCCGACCGCCGTGGTGGCGGTCAGGGCGTTGATCAGGAAGGTGGAGCGGTACTGGAGCAGCGACTGGAGGCTGGCGGCCGCGAACGGGGTGTAGCGGCGCAGCGCGGGGGCGTTCACCCGGCCGCCCGGCCGGCGTAGATGCGCCGCAGCACCATCTCCAGGTCGGGTTCGGGGGCGACGCAGTCGGTGACGTCGAAGTGGTCGAGGAGGAAACCCATCACCTGCCGGGCGGTCCAACGGGCCACCGGGTACTCGACCTTGATCCGCCCGTCGTCGGCCAGCTGCGCCGACGCCCCGTCGAGTCCCTTCTCGATCAGCCCGGTCGCGTCCTCGGACGAGCCGTGGTGCTCGAAGACCACCGCCCTGGTGTCGGCCGTGCGCAGCAGTTCGTGCATGGTGCCGCGGTGCACGACCTCGCCGTGGTTGACGACCAGTACCTGGTCGCAGATGGCGGTGATGTCGCCCATGTCGTGGCTGGTGAGCAGCACCGTGGTGCCGAGTTCGGCGTTGACGTGGTTGACGAGCCTGCGGACGGCCTCCTTGAGTACCAGGTCGAGCCCGACCGTCGGCTCGTCCAGGAAGACCACCTTGGGGTCGTGCACCAGGCTCGCCGCGACCTCGGCCCGCATCCGCTGGCCCAGACTGAGCTGCCGTACCGGTGTGTTGCCCAGCGCGTCGAGGTCCAGCAGCTCCTGGAACAGGGCCATGTTGCGCCGGTAGACGGCGTCCGGGATCTCGTGCACGCGGCGCAGGATGCGGAAGGAGTCCGGCACCGGCAGGTCCCACCACAGCTGGCTGCGCTGCCCGAACACCACCCCGATGTTCGCGGCGTTGCGCCGCCGCTCCCGGTACGGCTCCAGACCCGCGACCAGGGCCCGGCCCGAGGTGGGCGTCATGATGCCGGTGAGCATCTTGACGGTGGTCGACTTGCCCGCGCCGTTCGCCCCGATGTACGCGGCCTTCGTCCCGGCCGGTATCTCGAAGGACACCCCGGACACCGCCCGCACCAGCCGGTGCTCCCGGCTGAACAGGGTGCTGAGGCTGCCCATCAGGCCGGGCTTGCGCTCGGCGACCCGGAACTCCTTGACGAGGTTCTCCGCGACGATCACCGCGGGTCCCCCGTGGCGCGCTCCAGGGCGCGGTCGAGCAGCGTGACGCCCTCTTCGAGGAGTGCCCGGTCGATGGTGAACGGCGGGGCCAGACGCAGCACATGGCCGCCGATCGCGGTGCGCAGCCCGAGGTCCAGCGCGTGCCGGTACACGGCCTGGGCGATCTCGGGCGCGGGCGTCCGGCTCGCCCGGTCGCGCACGAACTCCAGCCCGTGCAGCAGCCCGAGCCCGCGCACCTCGCCCAGCACCTCGTACTTGGCGTGCAGTTCCGCCAGCCGCTCGTCCAGCACGGCGCCCAGCTCGGTCACCTTGGCGAGCAGCGCGTCCCGGCGTACGACCTCCAGCGTGGCCTTCGCGGCGGCGATGCCCAGCGGGTTGTTCGCGTACGTCGACGCGGTGGACCCGGCGCGGCCCGCCTCGGGGTGCCGCAGCACCGCGGACCGCCCGGCCAGCGCGGCGAACGGGAAACCCGAGGCCAGTCCCTTGGCCAGGGTCACGAGGTCGGGCTCGATGCCGAACCGCTCACTGGCCAGGAAGGTGCCGGTGCGGCCGCCGCCGGTGAGCACCTCGTCGGCGACGAGCAGCACGCCGTTCTCCCGGCAGCTCTCGGCGATCTGCTCCCAGTACCCGGGCGGCGGCACGATCACCCCGGCCGCGCCGAGGACCGGCTCGAAGACCAGCGCCGAGACGTTCGGCTTCTCCGCGATGTGCCGGCGCACCAGCGAGGCGCAGCGCACCCCGCAGGAGGGGTACTCCAGCTCCAGCGGGCAGCGGTAGCAGTAGGGGGAGTAGCCCAGCACGCTGTTGCCCGCGAACGCCTGGTGGCCGATGTCCCAGTGGACCAGCATCCTGGCCCCCTGCGTCTTGCCGTGGAAGCCGTAGCGCAGCGCCCCGATCCGGTTGCGGCCCGGCTCGGCGACGGCCTGCACGGCACGCAGCGCGGCCTCCACGACCTCGGCGCCGGTGGAGAAGAAGGCGTAGGTGTCGAGCTGTTCGGGCAGCAGCTCGGCGAGCAGGTCGCACAGGGCGGCGCGGTCGGCGGTGGCGAAGTCGTGCACGTTCCACAGCCGGCCGGCCTGCTCGGTGAGCGCGGCGACGACCTCGGGATGGCAGTGGCCCAGCGACTGGGTGAGGGTGCCGGCCGCCAGGTCGATGTACTGGTTGCCGTCCAGATCGGTGAGGACGGCACCGCGGCCCTCCACGAAGACCCGGCGGCCCAGCGCCGACTCCTCGGAGGCGCCGGGCGCCATGTGCGCCGACTCCCGCTCCAGCAGCTCCCGTTGGCGCGGGCCGGTCATCCGGCACCGCCCAGCGGGCCGACCTCGAAGACCAGCAGGTTGAGGTCCTCGTCGGCGTCGTTGACCAACCCGTGTTCGCCGTAAGGGCGGTTGGGGACCACGTCGCCCGCGCGCACCGGGAACTCCTCGCCGTCCAGGGTCATCCGGCCCCGCCCGGAGAGGATCACGTACGTCTCCTCGTCGTCGGCGTGCCGGTGCAGCCCGATGGACGTGCCCGGGGGCAGCACCACCAGGTCGATGAACGCGATCGGGGCCCTGGCACCGGCGCCGAGGTAGGCGCGGTGGGCGCGGATCGTGCCGGTGCCGCCGTGGTCGCCGGTCACCTCGCGCAGCAGTCCCTCGTACAGGTTGGTGACGCGGGTGCGGACGGGCTCGGGCGCCGGGGCACCCGGCTCCGGCAGGGCAGGACTCATCGCGGTGCTGCTCCAAGTCGCTTGCGGGGACGGGGGTTCGGGGCGGGACGCGTCAGTACGCGGCCGTGAGCGGCGTGGTGGGGGAGGCGTTCGAGGCGCGGGTGGCCAGGGCGTCCAGCGCCTCCTTGAGGGCGCCGTCGGGAATGTCGTCCAGATCGTCCACGAAGACCGCCGAGCCGATCCCGTCGGGCACCACGAGATGCAGCCGGCGGCCCCGGCGCTCCCAGGACGCCGTCAGCGCCCGCTCCATCAGCTCGGGCGTGCAGGTCTCCGGATCGAACACGGGCAGCCCGAGCGCGTCGATCAGGGCGACGATCCGCGCGCAGTCCCCGGCGTCCAGCAGCCCCAGCACCCGGGCGAGTTCACTGGAGAGCGCCATGTCGACGGCGACCGACTCGCCGTGTGCGATCCGGTACTCGCTGGCCGTCTCCATCACGGGCCCGAAGGTGTGCCCGAAGTCGACGAGGCGGGCCAGGTCGTGCTCACGGAGGTTGGGACACAGCTCCTCCATCATGAGCCGCATCGAGGTGCGCAGCACGTAGTCCTCGACGCCGTGCCGGCCGAGTCCGTCCTGCGCGAGCGCCGCCGGGGTGGCGTACGGCCGCTGGAAGACCTGGGGGCACTCCTCCAGGGTCCGGAAGAGCCGGGCGTCCTTGATGACGGCCATCTTGGCTATCTCGCCCAGTCCGCAGCGGATGTCCCGGGGCGCCAGCGTGCGCAGGAAGCCGGGGTCGTTGAGGGAGGCGTGCGGCGGGTGGTAGGCGCCGAGCATGTTCTTGGTGCCCAGCGCGTTGATCCCGGTCTTGACGCCCACGCCCACGTCGACCTGGCCGACCAGGGTGGTGTTGACCTTGATGTAGCGCACGCCCCGGCAGTAGATCGCCGCCGCGAACCCGACCAGGTCGCAGGTGACGCCCCCGCCGACGGCGAGCATCACCCCGCCGCGGTCCAGGCCCGCCGCCTTGGCCAGCGCGCAGATCTCCTCGACGGATTCCATGCGCTTGCGGTCCTCGCCGCCGCCCAGCACGTGCACGCTCCAGGTGCCCGGGGCGAGCCGCGCGTCCAAGTAGGCGCGGAGCTGGCGCCCGTACAGCCGGTCGACGGCCGGACCGGTGAAGGCCACCACCCGGCGCCCCTCGCAGCGCTCGGCCAGCAGCGGGTTGGCGGGGGAGAGCACCTCACGGGTGAGGTCGACGCGGTACGAGGTTCCGTCCGGGGCGCGGAGGGTGAACCCGCTGTCATCGCCTCGGACCCCGGATTCGGCGGCGGATGTCTGCGCCGTCACGACACTCCTCGAATCGGCCGGTTGCACCACCGGCTCGCCGTCAACTGCGATCAACAGGGCCTGAGTTAAACAGGTGACCGAGCGCGTCTGCAAGAACTTGATGAAACTTGCTGCTGTTTCTTGCAAGCGGAGGGGCGGTCATACTGGCCGCATGGGCGACCCCGGCCTCTTCACCCCGCGCTCCGTGACCTGGCAGATGCACGGCGACCCCATGATGTGGGTCGCCGGCATCCGTGCGCTCTATCTGCAGGCACTGCTCCCGCGCGCGGTGCGCGGCGTGCTCCAGAATTCCGACTTCCGCCGCGACGCCTGGGGCCGGCTGCGGCGCACCGCGGACTTCGTGGGCACCACGACGTACGGTACGGCGGAGGCCGCCGAACGCGCCGGGGCCCGGGTCCGCGGCATCCACCGGATGCTCGGCGCGACCGACCCCGCGAGCGGCGAGCGGTACGGCGTCGACGAGCCCGGACTGCTGCTGTGGGTGCACTGCGCGGAGATCGACTCCTACCTGCACGTGCTGCGCCGCTCCGGCTTCCCGCTCACCGACGCCCAGGCCGACCGCTACGTCGCCGAACACCGGGTCAGCGCGCGCCTGGTGGGGCTCGACCCGGAGCGGGTGCCGGCGAGCCGGGCCGACCTGGCCGCGTACTTCGAGGAGACGCGCCCCCGTCTGGCCGCGGGCCCCGAGGCCCGGGAGGTGGACGACTTCCTCCGGCGCCCGCCGGCGCACCCCCTGCTGGTCCCGGCGCGCGAGCTGCTGTGGCGGCGGGTGGCGGGGCTCGCGTACGCCGCGCTGCCGCCCTACGCCCACGAGCTGTACGGCAGGCCGGCCCCCGCCCCCGCCGTCGTCACCCGCCGCCTGCGCACGACGGGCGCCGTGCTGCGCCGGATCCCGGCCCGGCTGCGCTGGCAACTCCCGCCGAAGCACATCCTGCGCGCGATGGACCGCCTGGGCCCGGCCGCCCGCCCGGCCCCGCACAAGGTCCCTTAGGGCCGGTCCAGGGCTCAGGGCCCTGTCCACGGCGCGTCGGGTCCCCTCTGGCCCCGCCGGATCGCCCCGTGTTACGAAGGACCATGTCCGCGAAACCGGGAACCCGCGCGTACGACGCCGTCATCGTCGGCGCAGGCCACAACGGTCTGGTCGCCGCCGCCTACCTGGCACGGGCCGGGCGCTCCGTGCTGGTGCTGGAGCGGCTCGGCCACACCGGCGGGGCCGCCGTCTCCAGCCGCCCGTTCGCCGGGGTGGAGGCCCGGCTGTCGCGCTACTCCTACCTGGTCAGCCTGCTGCCGCCGAAGATCGTGGCCGACCTCGGGCTGGACTTCCGGCTGCGCTCGCGCACCATCTCCTCGTACACCCCCGTGGAACGCGCGGGCCGCCCCACCGGACTCCTCGTCGGCGGCGGCGAGCAACGCACCCGGGACGCCTTCGCCCGGCTGACCGGCGGCGAGCGCGAGTACGCCGCCTGGCAGCGCTTCTACGGCATGACCGGCCGCGTCGCCGAGCGCGTCTTCCCGACCCTCACCGAGCCCCTGCCCACCCGGGACGAGCTGCGCCGCCGCATCGACGACGAGACCGCCTGGCGGGCCCTGTTCGAGGAGCCGATCGGGACCGCCGTCGAGGAGCACTTCCAGGACGACCTGGTCCGGGGCGTGGTCCTCACCGACGCCCTCATCGGCACCTTCGCCGACGCCCACGACCCCTCCCTCGCCCAGAACCGCTGCTTCCTCTACCACGTCATCGGCGGCGGCACCGGCGCCTGGGACGTCCCCGTGGGCGGCATGGGCGCCCTCACCGACGCCCTCGCGACGGCCGCCCGTACGGCGGGCGCGGAGATCGTCACCGGGCACGAGGCGGTCCGGATCGCCGGCGACACCGAGGGCGCCGAGGTCACCTACCGCACCGCCGACGGCGAGGGCGTCGCCGCCGCCCGGCACGTCCTGGTCAACGCCTCGCCGCACGAACTGGCCGCCCTCACCGGGGCGACGCCCCCGGAGCCCGCCGAGGGCGCCCAGCTCAAGGTGAACATGCTGCTCACCCGGCTGCCGAAGCTCCGGGACCCGGACGTCGACCCCCGCGAGGCCTTCGCCGGCACCTTCCACATCGCCGAGGGATACCGCGAGCTGGCCACCGCGCACGCCCAGGCCGCGGCCGGCCGGCTCCCCGCCGCGCCGCCCTCCGAGATCTACTGCCACTCCCTGACCGACCCCACCATCCTCGGCCCCGGACTCGCCGGGCGCGGCTACCAGACCCTCACCCTCTTCGGCCTGCACACCCCGGCCCGGCTCTTCGACCGGGACAACGACGGCGCCCGCGAGGAACTGCTGGACGCCACCCTCGCCCAGCTCGACGTCCACCTCGCCGAGCCCCTCGCCGACTGTCTGGCCACCGACGCCGACGGCCGCCCCTGCATCGAGGCGAAGACCCCGCTCGACCTCGAACGGGACCTGCGGCTGCCCGGCGGCAACATCTTCCACCGCGCCCTGTCCTGGCCCTACGCGCAAGCGGACACGGGCCGTTGGGGCGTGGAGACCCCGCACCCGCGGGTCCTGCTGTGCGGCGCGGGCGCGGTGCGCGGGGGAGGGGTGAGCGGGGTACCCGGGCACAACGCGGCGATGGCGGTACTGGAACACGGCCACCGGAACCGGAATCCCGACCTGCCATAGCCCTTGACCTGCGCGTCCTTCGGCCTCAGGATCGGCGCTCATGAGCAAGGGACAGGACAGCACGGTCGACGCGATGCTGCGGCGCAGCGCCCGCCGCACCCCCGCGCGGGTCGCGGTGGAGTACGGCGAGCGCGGCTGGACGTACGAGGAACTGGACGACGCCGTCTCCCGCGCGGCCGCGCTGCTGCTCGCCGAGGGCCTCGCCCCCGGCGACCGGGTCGGCGCCTACGGCCACAACTCGGACGCCTATCTGATCGCCTTCCTCGGCTGCGCCCGCGCGGGCCTGGTCCACGTCCCGGTCAACAACCACCTCACCGGCGACGACCTGGCCTACGTCGTCGGGCAGTCCGGCAGCGCCCTGGTGCTCGCCGACCCGGACCTCGCCGGCCGGCTCCCGGACGGGGTACGGTCCCTGCCGCTGCGGGACACCGGGGACTCCTTCCTGGCCCGGCTCGCGGACACCCCGCCCTACGACGGCCCCGGGCCGCGCGCCGAGGACCTGGCGCAGCTGCTGTACACCTCCGGTACGACCGCGCTGCCCAAGGGCGCGATGATGACCCACCGGGCGCTGGTGCACGAGTACCTGAGCGCGATCACGGCCCTTGACCTGCGCCCCGGCGACCGCCCCGCGCACGCGCTGCCGCTGTACCACTCGGCGCAGCTGCACGTCTTCCTGCTGCCCTACCTCGCGGTCGGCGCCACCAGCGTCATCCTGGACGCGCCGGACGGGGACCTCCTGTTCGACCTGATCGAGGCGGGCCGGGTGGACAGCGTGTTCGCGCCGCCCACCGTGTGGATCGCCCTGGCCAACCGGCCCGACTTCGCCACCCGGGACCTCGACGGGCTTCGCAAGGCGTACTACGGCGCCTCCATCATGCCCGTGCCCGTCCTGGAGCGGCTGCGCGAGCGCCTGCCGGACCTCGCCCTCTACAACTGCTTCGGGCAGAGCGAGATCGGCCCCCTCGCCACGGTCCTCGGCCCGGCCGAGCACGAGGGCCGGCTGGACTCCTGCGGGCGGCCCGTGCTGTTCGTGGAGGCCCGGGTGGTGGACGAGGAGGGCCGGGAGGTGCCCGACGGCACGACCGGCGAGATCGTCTACCGCTCACCGCAGTTGTGCGAGGGCTACTGGGACAAGCCCGAGGAGACCGCGGCGGCCTTCCGGGACGGCTGGTTCCACTCCGGCGACCTCGCGGTGCGGGACGCGGACGGCTGCTTCACCATCGTGGACCGGGTGAAGGACGTCATCAACTCCGGTGGCGTGCTGGTCGCTTCACGGCAGGTCGAGGACGCCCTCTACACCCACGAGGCGGTGGCGGAGGCCGCCGTGATCGGCCTGCCCGACGAGCGGTGGATCGAGGCCGTCACCGCGGTCGTCGTGCGGCGGGAAGAGGTGACGGAGGAGCAACTCGTCGCGCACGTGCGGGAGATACTGCCGTCCTTCAAGGCGCCCAAGCGGGTGCTGTTCGTGGACGTGCTGCCGCGCAACGCCAGCGGGAAGATCCTCAAGCGCGAACTGCGGGACAGCTTCGGGAACAGTTGAGTCAACCCGCCTGCCGGCGGGCCCGCTTGACCTCCTCGTTCACTGCCCAGGCGTCCGCGACCGGCCCGAGATGGCCGAGCTTGTCGGGGTTGGTCACCGCGCGTACGGCCTGGATCCGCCCGTCCAGGACGTCGATGACCAGGGTCTGGAACACCCGGCCCGCCCGGTCGTGGAACACCGCGCCGGGCTGGCCGTTGATCTCCCGCGGCTCGTAGGACACCTCGGCCCGCAGCAGCGACGGGAAGACCGAGCCCAGCAGCCGCGCCACGTTGTCCGCACCCACCACGGCCCGGGAAAGCTGGGGTGCCTTGCCGCCGCCGTCCCCGACCAACTGGACGTCGGCGGCGAGGAGCCGGCGCAGCCCGCCGACGTCGCCGTCCCGCAGCGCGCCGAAGAACCGCGTCGCCAGCTCCTGCCGTTCCCGCCGGTCCGCCGCGAACCGGGGCCGCCCCGCCGCCATGTGCCGCCGCGCCCGCACCAGCAACTGGCGGCAGGCCGGCTCCGAGCGCTCCACGGCCGCGGCGATCTCGTCGAAGCCGAAGGCGAACACCTCGCGCAGCACGAACACCGCGCGCTCCAGCGGGCTGAGCCGTTCCAGCAGCAACAGCGCCGCCATCGACACCGAGTCGGCCAGCTCGGCCGACCGCGCCGGGTCCTCGTACGGGTCGCTGAGCAGCGGCTCCGGGAACCACGGTCCGACGTACTCCTCGCGCCGCACCCGCGCCGAGCGCAGCACGTCGATGGAGAGCCGGGTCACCGTGGCCGACAGGAACGCCTTGACCGACGTGGGCCGGGTGGCGGAGGCCGCGAAGCGCAGCCAGGTCTCCTGCACCGCGTCCTCGGCCTCGCCCACACTGCCCAGGATCCGGTAGGCGATGGAGAACAGCAGCGGCCGCAGCTCCTCGAACTCCTCGTGCTTGCCCATGCCGATCCCTTCCCCCGTGCCCACGCCCGACCCCGTCCCCGGTGTTTCCGCGGACCCTAGTGGAACGACCCGGGCACGTAGTCGCCCGCCGGCCGCCGGGCGATGACGTTCATCCGGTTCGCCAGGTTCATGAAGGAGACCAGGAGGACCAGGGCGGCGAGCTGGTCCTCGTCGTAGTGCTCGGCGGCCCTCGCCCAGGTCTCGTCAGCGACCCCCGTGGCCGCGTCCGCGATCCGGGTGCCCTCCTCCGCCAGCGCCAGCGCGGCCCGCTCGGCCTCGGTGAACACCGCGGCCTCCCGCCAGGCCGCGACCAGGTTCAGCCGGACCGCGGACTCACCGGCCAGGGCCGCGTCCTTGGTGTGCATGTCGATGCAGGAACCGCACCCGTTGATCTGGCTCACCCGCAGCGCCACCAGCTCCTGGGTGGCGGCGGGCAGGGCGGACTCCTTGAGCTCCCTGCCCGCCGAGGCGATGTACTTCAGGGCCTTGCCGACGACGGGGTTGGCGGCGTAGTCGAGGCGTGCGTCCATCATGTCCTCCGGGGAGTCGATCGTGCCTGCATCCCCGAGACGAGACAGCCCTGCACCCTGTGACACGGCCGGCTGTGACCCGCGTCTCACCCTGTGCTCAGTCGCGCGGCCGCAGGTCCACGATCCGGCGGATCTTGCCGACCGAGCGCTCCAGCGACTCCGGCTCCACGATCTCCACGTCCACCGAGACCCCGATGCCGTTCTTCACGGCGGTCACGATGGACCGGGACGCGGCCTCCCGCGCCTCCGGCGTGGCGCCCGGGCGTGCCTCGGCCCGCACGGTGAGCGAGTCCATACGACCCTCACGGGTCAGCCGCAGCTGGAAGTGCGGGGCCACGCCCGGTGTGCGCAGCACGATCTCCTCGATCTGCGTGGGGAACAGGTTCACCCCGCGCAGGATCACCAGGTCGTCGCTGCGCCCGGAGATCTTCTCCATCCGCCGGAAGACCCGGGCCGTGCCGGGCAGCAGCCGGGTCAGGTCCCGGGTCCGGTACCGGACGATCGGCATGGCCTCCTTGGTCAGCGAGGTGAACACCAGCTCGCCCCGCTCGCCCTCCGGCAGCACCTCGCCGGTGACGGGATCGATCACCTCCGGGTAGAAGTGGTCCTCCCAGACGGTCAGCCCGTCCTTGGTCTCCACGCACTCCTGCGCCACACCCGGGCCGACCACCTCGGACAGGCCGTAGATGTCGACGGCGTCGATCGCGAACCGCTCCTCGATCTCCCGCCGCATCTGCTCGGTCCAGGGCTCGGCCCCGAAGACCCCCACCCGCAGCGAGGTCGTACGGGGGTCCACGCCCTGCCGCTCGAACTCGTCCAGCAGTGTCAGCATGTAGGAGGGCGTCACCATGATCACGGCCGGTCGCAGGTCCTGGATCAGCTGCACCTGCCGCGCCGTCATGCCACCGGACGCCGGGACGACCGTACAGCCGAGCCGCTCCGCGCCGTAGTGGGCGCCGAGCCCGCCGGTGAACAGCCCGTACCCGTACGCCACGTGGACGATGTCGCCGGGGCGCCCGCCCGCCGCCCGGATGGACCGCGCGACCATGTCGGCCCACATGGACAGGTCACCGTCCGTGTAGCCGACCACGGTCGGGCGGCCGGTGGTGCCGCTGGAGGCGTGCAGCCGGCGGATCCGCTCCCGCGGCACCGCGAACATCCCGAACGGGTAGTTCTCCCGCAGGTCCGCCTTGGTGGTGAAGGGGAAGCGGGCGAGATCCTCCAGCGAACGGCAGTCCTCCGGGCGTATCCCCGCCTTGTCGAAGGATTCCCGGTAGAACGGCACGTGCTCATAGGCGTGCCGCAGCGAGGCGCGCAGCCGCTCCAGCTGGAGCGCCCGCAGCTCCTCTGGGCCGAGCCGTTCGCCCGCATCCAGCAGATCCCTCGCATCCGCCATCGGCACGTCTCCTTACCCAGACATTCCGGACGACCGATCATTCGGTCGAACTGTTCGGGGTCAGTAATTCAGGCCAGAGGGGTTTCAGACAAGGGGGCTGCGGAGATTTGTCGCGCCGCAGGCGGGAAATGCCTTGCGACCGGCCGCGCCCGGCCTCGACCATCATGTCCATGCCGACCTTCACCACGACCGACGGCACCCGGCTCGCCTGCCACCTGCGGGGCGAGGGCGAACTCCTCGCCGTCCTGCCCGGCGGTCCCATGCGCGCCTCCGCCTACCTGGGGGACCTCGGCGGGCTCGGCGCGCACCGCCGCCTGGCCCTGCTGGACCTGCGGGGCACCGGCGACTCGGCCACCCCGACCGACCCGGCGACGTACCGCTGCGACCGCATGGTCGAGGACGTGGCAGCCTGGCTCGACCACCTCGACCTGCTCGCCCACTCCGCGGGCGCGGCCCTGGCCATGTTGTACGCCGCCCGTCACCCCCACCGGATACGGCGCCTGCTGCTGATCACCCCGAATCCGGCCGCCCTCGGCCTGCGCACCACCCCCGCGGACCGCCTGGCGGCGGCCGCGCTGCGGACACACGAGCCCTGGTTCCCCGAGGCGTACCCCGCCTTCCGCGCCTGGCTCGCGGACGAGACGGACTTCGACGACGTGTTCCTGCCCTTCTTCCACGGCCGCTGGGACGCCACCGCGCGGGCACACGCGGACGCGGAGCCGGAGCAGAGCAACGGCGAGGCCGGTGAGCGGTACTTCGCCAAGGGGGTCTTCACGCCGGACGCGACCCGCGCCGCCCTCGCCGCGCTCGCGGCGCCGGTGCTCGTGTACGCGGGGGAATTCGACGGCGGTCCCCGCCCGGACCTCGCCCGGAGGATCGCCGAGTCCTTCCCGGACGCCGAGCTCACCGTTCAGCCGGGCGCCGGCCACTACCCGTGGCTGGACGACCCGGAGGAGTTCCGGAAACGGATCACCGCCTTCCTCGGCCGGTGACCGGCGACCCCGCAGGCGGCTGCCGGCGGGCCGGGAGCGGTGAGCCGGGGGAGCGCCGAACGTCCTCCCCACGTGGGCTGTTGGGCGCCGGGAGCGGTCGCTAGGCTGGCCCGCGCACGACGACACCGGGAGGAGCACGGACGTGGCCGAGAGCACCACCCAGCAGAAGCCGCTCATGGGCTGGGACAAGCCGGACCTGGACCTCAGCAAGGCCGAGTGGCAGTCCAGCAGCCGAGGCAAGGGCGATGTCCAGATCGCCTTCGTCGAGGGCTTCATCGCGATGCGTAACAGCGACCGCCCGGAGAGCCCCTCCCTGATCTTCACCCCCGCGGAGTGGGGCGCCTTCGTCTGCGGCGCGCGGGAAGGGGAGTTCGACCTCACCTGAGGGCGGCCCGAGCCCGCTTCGCCTGACCTGAACCGGGGGTGTTGCGCCCCGTTTTCCGGACACGCGACCTACAGCGCCCTGTCCGGGTGGCTGCCTGGGCAAGGCTGGCCCCAGCAAGGCAGAAGGTCGGGTTCCGGAGGTGAGGAAGCATGAGCGCTGCGCCGGTCATCGCCGCGGTGGACGGTTCCGAGGACAGCCTGCGCGCGATGGAGTGGGCCGCGGACGCCGCCCGCCGCCGCGCGGCACCGCTGCGGGTGGTCCATGTCCGCCAGTACGCCGCCTGGAGGCAGACCGACGTACTGGTGGCCGGGCCGCCCGAGGCGGAGGGCGACCCCGTCCTCGACGAGGTGCGCACCCGGCTCGCCGCATACGCGCCCGAGGCCGTGGAGTACATCGCGCTGGAGGGCGCGCCCGGTGCGGTGCTGCCCGAACTCGGCGTCGACGCCCAGCTGATGGTGCTGGGCTCCCGGGGCCGGGGCGGCTTCGCCAGCCTGCTGCTCGGCTCCAACAGCCTCGCCGCCGCGCGGGACGCCGAGTGCCCGGTGGTCGTCGTACCCCCGCCCGGCCGCGAGGTGCACGGCGAGGGCCCGGCCGAGCCCGGACCGCGGGTGGTCCTCGGCCTGAACGTCGACAGTCCCGACGAGGCCACCCTCTCCTTCGCCTTCACCGAGGCGTCCCTGCGCGGCGCCCGGGTCCAGGCGGTCGCCGCCTACCCGTGGCCCCTGCAGACCTGGTCGGCGCCGGGCCAGCTGGTGCCGCCCATGCCCGACCAGGAGGCCATCGCGAACGAGACCCGGGCCCTCGCCGAGGGCTTCCTCGCCCCGCACCGCGAGCGCCACCCGAGCGTCCGCGCCGACGCGGAGGCCCTGCCGGGCGACGCGGCGGGCAGCCTCGTGGCCGCCTCCCGGGACGCCGAACTGGTCGTCGTCGGCCGCCACCGCCGCCGCCTCCTGGCCCCGGCCCGCATGATCGGCTCCGTGACCCAGGCCGTCCTGCTGCACGCCGCCAGCCCGGTCGCGGTGCTGCCCCCGACCCCCGCGGAGCGGTGACCCGGCCGGCCGTACCCACCGGAGGCGCCACCGGCAGCTCCCGGCCTTCCCTACCGGTCGGTTCGGGGACTTGTCCCGGCGGCGCACCACCGGGCACCCGCAGGGCTCCGGCGTCCCGCCGCCAGGCGGCTGACGGGCGCCGCTCCCGGGGTCCCGCCACCGGGTGCCCGCAGGTCACTCACCCCTGCCGGGGCACGTACCATGGCCGCATGTCGTTCCTCCGCCGCCGCAGTGCCACTCCCGCCGGGCCCGACTTCGACGTGCTGGCCATGGACCCGGGCGACTGGCCGGGCAATCTCGGCGCGGGTCTGCTGCCCGCGCCCGACGGCACCTGCCAGGGTGTCTTCCTGCGCTACGACCTCTTCGGCGGCCGCGGCCCCGCGATGATCATCGGCAATCTGCCGCAGGGCTCCCCGGCCCGCGAGGTGGCCGAGGAGGAGATCCCCTTCGAGGTGGGCCAGCTTCTGCTGGCGCTGGAGAACGACGAGGAGGTCACCGTCGTCGGCACCGAGGACACCCCTGTCCTCCAGGGCGACAACCTCCTCATCGTGCGCCGCCTGAAGCTGTCCGAGAGCCGGATCTCCTGCGTGCAGTTCGACCGCAGCGACGGCGTCCTCGTGACCATCGCCGCCTGGGACCGGCCCATCACCGACGACCTGTACGCCCTGCTGAAGCCGCTCCCGGCGGAGCTTTTCCAGCAGGGCTGAGACGGCCTAGCCGGCCGAGTTCTCCACGGTCACGTCCGCCGCGCGGACGAACTCGACGCGGTGGCCGTACTGGATCTCGTAGTACAGGTCCTGGCCCCGCACGACCTGGTGCGCTTCCGGGGTGAAGGTGACCGCGTAGTAGTACTCGCCCGGCATCTCGTCACCGACCACGTACTTCTGCCCCGCCGGGATGGTGTACGGCAGCGGCACCACCGACTGCGCGGGCACCCCCGCCGGGTAGGCGGACTTCTCCGGGTAGGCGCGGCCGTACACCGGAATGCTCGCCAGACCGTCCTTCGGGGTGATCACCAGCCCCTTGGCGGAGACCGCCGTCGGCTGCTTCGCCGGGTTCTGGAACCAGGCCTTCTGGCCGAGGTACCAGATGGCCGTCCAGTCGCCCCAGCGATCCGCGACCGCGTACTGCTGGCCGGTGGACACCCGCGAGGACACGTCGTTGACGCCGGTCGTCGGCGTCGTGCCGAGCCCGACGTCCTTGATCAGCGGCGCGCCCGCATCGTGGTCCGTGTACAGCCGCACCTCGCTGGAGGCGTGCGCCGCGCAGGGCTCGCCCGCCGTGGTGCAGCCCGTGTACGTCGGCTGGTTGGCGGCGTAGTCGGGCCGGATCGTCACCAGGCCGCCCCGCTTGCCCGCCGTCTTCCTGAACGGGTGGCCGAGCAGCTGGAAGTAGTGCGCCCAGTCCCAGTACGGACCCGGGTCGGTGTGCATGCCCGGGATGGTGGACGCGGTCGGGCCGGGCACGTTGTCATGACCCAGGATGTGCTGCCGGTCCAGCGGGATGCCGTACTTCTTGGACAGGTACTTCACCAGACGCGCCGAGGACCGGTACATCGACTCGGTGAACCAGGCGTCCGGGTCGGTGAGGAAGCCCTCGTGCTCGATGCCGATCGAGCGGGCGTTGACGTCCCAGTTGCCCGCGTGCCAGGCCACGTCCTTCGCCTTGACGTGCTGGGCGATGAGCCCGTCGGTGGAGCGGATGGTGTAGTTCCACGACACGTAGGTCGGGTCCTGGATCAGGTTCAGCACCCCGTCCCAGGCGCCCTCGGTGTCATGGATGACGATGTACTTGATCGGCTGCGACGCCGGCCGGTCGCCGAGGTCGTGGTTGCCGTAGTCGTTGTTGCCGAACTGCGCGTAGGCCGCCGGGAACCACTCGCAGGACACCGACTTCGGGCACTCCGCGCCGTCGGCGTCGACCGTGCGCAGACCGGTCCCCGCCAACTGCGCGGTGTCCGGGGCGAGACCCGGCTCGGCGGTGAGGGCGACCCGCTGACCGGCGTCCGTGGTACGCCGCTCACCGGTGCGCAGCACGTCGTACACGTCGTCGGCGTACGACCTCGCGGTCGCCGTGTCGTCGGCGCCGGAGAAGCGGGCCACCGCGCCGTACCAGTCGGCGGGGTCGGCACTCAGCGGCTCGCCGAGCTGCCGCTGCGCGGCGGCCAGCAGGGCGGCGCCGCCGGACACGTTCGCCGCCGGGTCGGTGCGCAGCTCCGCGGCCGGGATGCCGGTCAGCTCCGCGGCCCGGGGGAGGGTCTTCAGCCGGGCCGGCAGCGCGGAGTCGGCCGGTGCCTGGGCCGTGGGGCGCAGGGCGGGGCGGGAACCGTCGCCGCGGGCGTCCTCGGTGCCGTCGGCGAAGTGCTCGGTGGTGGCGATCGCGGTACGGGCGTCGGTGAGGTGCATCGGGCCGTAGCCGCCGGAGACGCTGGGCGCGCCGCCGTGGTAGTCCCAGCGGGACTGGAGGTAGGAGACGGCCAGCAGCACACTCTGCGGCACGTGGTACTCGGCGGACGCGGCGGCGAACGCCGACTGGAGCCGGTCCGGGGCGGCGCCCGGCGCGCTCTGGGCGGGGGCCGCGCCGAACAGCGGCAGCAGCAGGGCCGCCGCGGCGAGCGGTACGGCGGCCCTCTTCAGGTGTCTGTGGCCGGGAGTGGACGGGGAATCGGGGGCGGAACCTCGCAATGCGGCCTCCTGTGACGGGCGGGCGTGGCGGGGCGTGCGGCGCCGAGCTGGGTCAGTGGTATCGGCTTGCCGACGATCCGTCAATGATGCAGTCGCCAAGAAGATTTCCCACGTCACGGCGGGTTTCGGCGAGTTTCGCCACGGCGGTGGGCGGGCCTGCGGGGCGTCAGTGGAATAGACCAATGGGTTCCGTCGAGGGAGTGGAGTTGCGCCGAGGTGGGACGGAAAGCCGCCGGGTCGTCAGGCGGACGGGACGGTGATGGTGCGGAGGCGCTTGGTGGCCCGGGTCAGGGCTACGTACAAGTCCCTTTCCCCACCGGGGCGGGCGGTGATGATTTCCTCGGGGTTCATGACGACGACCCCGTCGAATTCCAGGCCGCGCGCCTCGGAAGCCGGCACGACGCGTGCGTGGTCGGCGATCCCCTGGGCCGTCAGCTCGCTGACCCTGGTGTCCGCGCAGATCACCCCCAGAAGCTCGCCCGGGTGCGCGGTGCTCTGGGCGCGGAGTTCCTCAGCGACGGCGGTGACCAACCCCTCCGGAGGCGCGGTCACGGTGCGAGGACTCTCGCCGCTGCGCAGTGACCGGGTGGGCCGCTGGTCCGGAGCGATCCGCGCGAGCAGGTCCCGGACGCTCTCCAGGATCTCCTGCGTGGTGCGGTAACTGACGGTCAGCTCATGCAGTCTGAACCGCGGTCCGACATGGGGGCTCAGTGCTTCCTTCCAGTCCCGTGCCGTCGCGACCGGGCCTGCCTGGGCGAAGTCGCCCACCAGCGTCATCGCCCTCGCCGGGCAGCGGCGGACGATCATCCGCCACTGCATGGCGGTCAGTTCCTGCGCCTCGTCGACGACGACGTGCCCGTACGTCCGCTCGGGCGGGCCGTCGACCAGGCTCGCCGCCTCGTCCAGCAACGGCACATCGGCATCGGTCCACGGGGCGTCGGCGCCGCGCAGCAGAAGGGACCGCTCACGCGCGGTCAGGCCGGGCAGGTGCTCGGCGAGCGCGTCGGCGTTCGTCAGGAGCGCCTGCACGAGGTCACCGGGTACCAGCCGCGGCCACAACACCTCGACCGCCCGGTCGACGCCGGCATCGTCGAGGAGATCGGCTCGGATGGCGTCCAGGTCCAGTTCGTGGACCGGACCCGGGTCGGCCGCGCCTTCGGTACGGTGCTGGGCGGTTCCCGTGAACCGGTCGAGGTCCAGGCCCGTCATCCTTTCGGCGTCGGCGTCGATCTGCTCCAGGAGGTCGCCCATGTCCCGCTGCATCGCGTCGGTGACGGCGTCCACCAACAGCTCCTTGAACACCTGGCGCGCGGGATTGTGCCCCGCGGCGGCCGCCACGGCGGCGTCGCGTGCCGTGGCCACTTCCTCGCCGGACAGGTGAGCCGGTTCCCGTCCGACCCGCACGGTGAAGTCACCGGCGGGGGCTTGGTGGACGCGCAGCAGGCCGGCCAAGGCGTCGGCGAGGTCGGAGCCGCCCTTGAGCCGCGCCGTGTCGAACGGGTCCACCGTGTCCGTGGACACTCCGGCCAGTTCCCCGCAGGTCGCCAGCACGACGTCGTTCTCCCCGAGCGAGGGAAGGACCTGGGAGATGTAGTCGAGGAACCGGGCGTTCGGTCCCACCACCAGGACACCCTCCTCCGCGGCGCGGGGGAACGCGTAGAGGACGTAGGCCGCCCTGTGCAGGGCGACCACCGTCTTGCCGGTGCCGGGCCCGCCCTGCACCACGGTCACCCCGCGGTGGGCGGAACGGACGACCTCGTCCTGCTCGGCCTGCAACGTCGCGACGGCCGAGTGCATCCTGCCCGTGCGCCGTGCCGACAGCGCCTCGGTCAGCGGGCCGTCCCCGACGACGTCCTCGTCGGTCGGGGCACTCCCGTCCAGCAGTTCGTCGCTGACCGAGACGACCGTGCGCTCCTGAAGGCGCAGGTGCCGGCGCCGCCGCAGGCCCATCGGGTGGACCGGTGTCGCCTCGTAGAAGGGCCGCGCCGCGTTCGCGCGCCAGTCCACGAGCAGAGGCAGGTCGTCCTCCTCCGTATGCAGTCCGATCCGCCCGATGCGCAGGGCGGTGCCATCCGTCCAGTCGACGCGACCGAATACCAGCCCCTTTTCGGCGCCCTCCAGCCGGCCGATTTCCTTGGCCAGCCGCTCGGCGGCGATTTCTCTCTCGTATGCCTCACCGGCGCCTTCCGCCGGGGCCTTCAGCACACTCGCCCGGTGTACTCGCGCCTCGGAAATCCGCTCGGTAAGCAACTCGTACAACGAGGACACATAATCCTGCTCCGATTCAACCGCACGCGCAGCGACATTATTCATTTCCGGCAACAGAGGGCTCCTTCGACGGGAGCCATACCATACGGTCAAAGTTCTCTGAAGGTAAGTCTTGACTTACTTGGTGAATGTATGTCCCTGCGGCCTTATGAGCGAGCCGGAAAAAAGGGAAACGCTCGGCTGGGAAATCCCAGCCGAGCGTCCGCATAAACCGCTCGCGACGTGATCAGCGCGTGCCGACCGCCGCGCGCACCGCCTTGCGGGCCATCTGGCAGTCGTCGTGCAGCCGCCTGAGCAGCAGCCGCTGCTCCTCGCCGGACGGCACGGCGCCCGGGTGGGCCGTACCCGGTGCCGCCGGGGCCGGGTCCTGCATCGAGCGCTGCACGGCCGTCTCGTACCGCCTGATCTCGCGGGTCAGCAGCAGCATCAGGTTCACCAGGAAGGCGTCCCGGGAGGCCGGGCCCGCCGACTGGGCGATCTGGCTGATCTGGCGCCGGGCCCCCGGGGCCTGTCCGAGCACCAGCCACAGGGTGGCCAGGTCGTGGCCCGGCAGGTACCAGCCCGCGTGCTCCCAGTCCACCAGCACCGGACCCGCCGGGGAGAGCAGGATGTTCGACAGCAGCGCGTCGCCGTGGCAGAACTGGAGCATGGAGCCCCGGCCCACCTCCTGCGCGATGCCGTGCAGCAGCTTCTGGAGGTCGCCGAGATCCCGGTCGGTCAGCAGCCCCAAATCGTGGTAGCGGGAGATCTGTTCGACATAGTCCAGCGGCATGTCGAACAGACCGGCCGGGGGCCGCCAGCCGTTCATCCGGCAGACCGCGCCGAGCGCCGTGCGGATGTCGGCGCGGGGCGGCGCCTCCATCGGATGCCGCTGGAGCGCCGCCACCCGGCCGGGCATCCGCTCGATCACCAGGGTGCAGTTGTCCGGGTCCGCCGCGATCAGCCGGGGCGCCCGGACCGGGGGGCGGTGCCGGACGAACGAACGGTATACGGCTATTTCGTGGCGGCTCCGCTCCTCCCACGCCGGCGCGTGGTCCAGCAGACACTTGGCGACGGCCGTGCTGCGCCCGGTGGTGCCCACGAAGAGCACGGACCGCGCGCTGCGCCGCAGGACCTGGACCGGCGTGAACTCCGGGCAGATCCGCTGCACCGCGGCGATCGCGCCGCGCAGCGGGGCGCCCTGGGGGCCGGACAGGTCGAGTCGCCCGCTCAGCGGTGGGACGCCGGGCTGGCCCGGGGCCCGCCGGGGCCGTGGCGCGCCCAGCATGGAGCCGCCCGGACGCACCGCCGGGTCGAGGTACGGTCCGCCGCCCGCCGGGCGGGGGCGCAACGGCCGAAGCGGGGCGGACACGGAGGACGATGCCGCGTACATGGGAGATACAGATCCCTTCGTTGCCTGCGGTGCCTGCCTGAGAAGTCCTCGCGTCAACCCGGCCCGGTCCCCGGGTACACCCTGGGGAATGTTCCCGGGACGCCGGGTCGGGGTGGCGCTTTCCTACCTGACACCCGATGACCCGTGGCACACCATCTGGCGCACCCTGGCGAACCCTGGCGAATAGTCGCCCGGCAACCTCCACGGGGCTACTGTCAACTCAGCCGAGAACCTGGGGGCTTGACGTGAGCGGACGACCCAACACCCGCCTCTCCGATCTGTTCGGCCTGGCCGGCTGGTCGAAGGGCGAACTCGCGAGGCTGGTCAACAGGCAGGCGGCGGCCATGGGCCACCCCCAACTGGCGACCGACACCTCCCGGGTCCGGCGGTGGATCGACAGGGGAGAGATCCCGCGCGATCCCGTGCCGCGGGTGCTGGCGGCCCTGTTCACCGAGCGTCTCGGCCGTGTCGTGACCATCGAGGACCTCGGTCTGGTGCGCCACGGGCGGGCAGGGAAACGGCAGGGCGACGGGATCGAGGAACATCCCGACGGAGTGCCGTGGGAGCCCGAGCGGACCGCCGCGGTCCTCACCGAATTCACGGGAATGGACCTCATGCTCAACCGACGCGGCTTGGTGGGCGCGGGTGCCGCGCTCGCCGCGGGATCCACACTCAGCAGCGCCATGCACGACTGGCTGCAGACCGACCCCGTCCTCAGGGCCGACGGCCCTGCCCTGGACGACCCCCTGCACGCCGACACCACAGGTCTCGACCGCTACGAGGCCGCCCCCATCGGCTCGGACGAGGTCGCGGAGCTGGAGCGCTCCGTCGAGGTGTTCCGGGCCTGGGACGCGGCCCGGGGCGGCGGCCTCCAGCGCAAGGCGGTGGTGGGCCAGCTCAACGAGGTGGGCGGCATGCTCGCCTACTGTCATCCACCCCACCTCCAGCGGCGCCTGTGGGGCGTCGCCGCCAACCTGGCCGTCCTCGCGGGCTGGATGTCCCACGACGTCGGCCTGGAGCCCACGGCGCAGAAGTACTTCGTCATCGCGGCGCACGCCGCCCGGGAGGGCGGCGACCGGCCGCGCGCCGGGGAGGCGCTGTCCCGGGCGGCCCGCCAGATGGTCCACCTGGGCCGCCCGGACGACGCGCTGGACCTGATGAAGCTCGCCCAGTCCGGCGGGGGCGACCGCCTCCAGCCGCGCACGAAGGCGATGTTCCACACCATCGAGGCCTGGGCACAGGCGGCGATGGGCCAGGGCCAGGCGATGCGCCGCACCCTCGGTCAGGCGGAGGACCTGTTCGTCGCCGACCGGGGCGACGGCGAGCCCCTCGACTGGATGCAGACCTTCAAGGCCGAGGACCTGTACGGCATGCAGGCCCTGGCCTACCGCACGCTGGCGGAGTCCGACCCGGACGCGGCGGTGCACGCCCAGCACTTCGCGGAGAAGGCCCTGGCGTTGCGCGTCGACGGCCGGGAGCGCTCGAAGATCTTCGACCATCTCTCCATGGCCTCGGCCTGTTTCATCGCCGACGACCCCGAACAGGCCGACCGCTACGCGCGACTGGCCCTGATGTCGATGGGCGCGAACTCCTCCCGCCGCACCTGGGACCGGCTGCGCCAGATGTACCGGCTCACCGCGGAGTACGCCGGATACCCGAAGATCCACGAACTGCGGGAGGAGATCAGGCTCGTCCTGCCCAAGCCCAGGAGCAAGGCCGGGAACAGCGCACCCGCGTAGGAGCCCGCGCGCCTCGTTCTCTCCCGCACACCGGTCACAGAGACCGGTTCATCACGCCGTGACCCTGGCGACGAGCACACACGCGTCGTCCACCCGGGCCCCGCCGAACTCCTCCACGAGCACCCGCACGCAGTCCTGCGCGTCCCGGACGTCGTCGAACCGTGGGGCGAGGCCGAGCAGCCGGTCCACGGCCACCGTGCCCCGGCGCCCGGGCACCAGCCCCTCGGTGTGCAGCAGGAGCAGGTCGCCCGGTACGAGGTTCACCTCGGCCTGCCCGTAGCCGGCGCCCGGGGTGGCGCCGAGCAGCACGCCCCGCGGGGCGTCGAGCACGCACCCCGTCCCGTCGCGGTACAGCAGCGGGGCGGGGTGTCCCGCCTGCCCCCAGACCAGGGTCCGGGTGGCGGGCCGGTAGCGGCAGCAGAGCGCGCTGCCGAGGGCGGGGTGCACCGTGGAGTCGAGCAACCGGTCCAGTAAAGCCAGGAGTTGGCCCGGCTGGGTGCCGGCCATGGCCATGCCGCGGACCGCGCCGAGCAGGGTCGCCATGCCCGAGGCGACGGCCACCCCGTGTCCGGTCAGGTCACCGACGCTGAGCAGGGTCTCGCCGTCGGCCAGCTCCAGGGCGTCGTACCAGTCCCCGCCGATCGGTGCCCCGCCGTCCGCGCGCAGCCGGTGCGCGGCGAGGTCCAGTGTGCGCGGGCCCTGGTGCGGGGGGCGCAGGGAGCCGCGCCAGGGCGGCAGCACGGCCTCCTGCAGTTCGGTGGCGACCCGGTGCTCGGTCTGCTCGCGCTGCTGGTGCCGCCGGAGCGAGTCGCGGGTCTCGTGCACCGTCCGCTGGCTGTGGCGCAGCGCGCTGACGTCCCGCAGCACGGCCCACATCGAGGCGGTGGCGCCGTCGGCGCCGAGTACCGGCTCGCCCGTCATGTGCACGGCCCGCACGGAGCCGTCGGGGCGGCGCACCCGGAACTCGCCGTCGATCGGCCTGCCGTCGATCAGGCAGTCCGTGACCATCGCGGTCAGCTTCGGGCGGTCCTCCTCCACGACCAGCGAGGGCAGTTCGTCCAGGGTGAGGGCGGGCAGGGCCGGGTCGCGGCCGAGGATCCGGTACAGCTCCCCGGACCACGTCGCCTCGTCCGTCAGCAGATTCCACTCCGCGCTGCCGACCCGGCTGAGCGGCGCCCTCCGCGGTGCGCCGGCCGGAGCCGGGCGGACGGCGCGCACGCCCACGGGTTCCGCCGGTTCGGCCGGGGGCAGTGGGGCGGGGCCGTTGCGCAGCTGGGCCAAGTGGGCGTCAAGATCGTCCAGTTGGTGCAGCGCCAGGTCGTACAGGGCGCGCTGCCAGCGTTCCCCGGGGTCGGTGTCGTCGTGACGGACGTCCCGCCGAACCGCGTCCACGTCACCCTTGAGCCGCCGCGCCTGCGTGATCAACGCCTCCACCGGGTCGTCGCCGGGTGGCTGGGCGGCTGAGCGGTCCGCGGAGACAGGGGACGGCATTTCGCACTCCGAACGAGGGGGACGGCAGGGCCAGGCGGGGCGGGGACCGTACCGACTGTTGCACAGCCCGGGACGCCCTGTAAGGGATTTGGCAACACACGATACGGTGGTGCTTCTGGCATATGCCAGAGTCTCCCCGGAGCGGTCCGCAGCCGCGCGCGACGTACCCGGTCGCGCGATCAAGTCGTAGACCTGCTACGGGAGTTGACGGACTCGGTGGTCCTGCGTCGGGACCCCCGGAGGAGGCGGTCAACCACCTGTTCGAGGGCCGTATGTTCGTCGCCGTTCGGGACCGGCCGGTACCCATCGAACTCTGACCGGATTTGGCGGCATGCGAAGGGCCTCCCGGGACTCCATAAAGGCATGGAGACCACCATCGAACTGCCCGCCCTCGCCCGGCTCGTCACCGCCGAGGACCGGGAGATCCCCCTCACCGCCACCCTGCGTTACACCACGCGCGAGCCGCTGGCCGTCTTCATGGACTTCCCGGCCGAGGCGGCGCTGGAGGGCGAGGACGTGAGCTGGACCTTCGCCCGGTCCCTGCTGGACCAGGGGCTGCGCACCCCGGCCGGACATGGCGATGTCCAGATCTGGCCGTACAGCCGCACCCGGACCGTGCTGGAGTTCCACTCGCCCTTCGGTCTCGCCATGCTCCAGTTCCCCACCTCGACCCTGCGCCGCTTCCTGGTGCACACCTACGAGGCGGTGGCGGCCGGCCAGGAGGACATGGCGGCGGTGGTGGAGCGGGGGCTGAACGCGCTGTTCAGAGAGGTGTGAGGCGTGCGGCGCACGCCGGTCGCGTCCCGGGGAGCACCGGGCGGCTTCGGGCGCTGTTCACCTTCGCCTCACCGCACGGGTATGGACCCCGACGCCCGGCGCGGGCACCCTGGCCCGCGGTGTGCCGCAGGGGCACTCCCGTGACCGAGGGCGGACGAATGACACCGATCAGCCGAAGGGGATTCGTGGGGCTGGGCGCATCCGTGGCGGCGGGAGTGGCGCTGGGCGCCACCACGCGCCCGGCCGCGGCGGCCGCCACCCCGGCGACCGGCACGATCAAGGACGTCAGGCACGTGGTGATCCTGATGCAGGAGAACCGCAGCTTCGACCACTACTTCGGCCGTCTGAAGGGCGTGCGCGGCTTCGACGACCGCAGCGGCATCACCCTCAGCGGCGGCCACTCGGTCTTCGACCAGCCGAACCTGCTGTCCCGCCAGTACCCGTGGAAGCTCAGCTCCACCCCGTCGGTCTTCGGCAAGGACGGCGAGACCCTCGCGCAGTGCAACGGCGACCTGCCGCACTCCTGGTCCTCGCAGCACTCCGCCTGGAACAAGGGCCGCCTGGACAACTGGGTCCTCGGCGTCGGCAACGTGCGCTCGCTCGGGTACCTGGACCGCTCCGACATCCCGTTCCACTACGCTCTCGCCGACAACTACACCGTCTGCGACGCCTACTTCTGCTCCACGCTGAGTGCCACCGGACCCAACCGCACCTACCTGTGGAGCGGCAAGGTCGACTCCTCCAGCAACGACGGCGGCGACGAGTCCGGCCTCACCTGGGAGACCTACGCCGAGTCGCTCCAGGCCGCCGGGGTGAGCTGGAAGGTCTACCAGAACGCCGCCGACAACTACGGCGACAACGCCTGCGCCTACTTCGCCAACTTCGCCGCCGCCAAGGCCGGCGACCCGCTGTACGACCGGGGCATGTCCTCGGTGCCGGAGGTGACCGGCTCCACCCCGGACGACATCGCCGCCGCCATCAGGGCCGATGTGCTGGCGGGCACCCTCCCGCAGGTCTCCTGGGTGGTGGCCAACCAGGCCTTCTCCGAGCACCCCTACGCCCCGCCCGGCGACGGCGCCCACTTCGTCAACCTCGTCTACCAGGCCCTCGCCGCCGACGAGGACGTCTTCGACTCCACCGTCATGTTCCTCAACTACGACGAGAACGACGGCTACTTCGACCACGTGCCCCCGCCGTCCCCGCCCGCCGGCACGGCCGGCGAGTTCCTGGGCGGCGTGCCCTACGGCTTCGGCTTCCGGGTGCCGATGATCGTCATATCGCCCTGGACGCGCGGCGGCTGGGTCTCCTCGGAGGTCTTCGAGCACACCTCGGTGCTGCGCTTCCTGGAGACCTGGACGGCCGCCCTCGGCACGCCCGCGAAGTGCCCCAACATCAGCGACTGGCGCCGCCGGGTGAGCGGCGACCTCACCGGCGTGTTCGACTTCGCCCACCCGGTTTCCGGCCCGGTCCCGCTGCCCGCGACCAGCGTCATCGGCATGGACAACTGCGCCCTGCTGCCCAACCCGGTGCCGACCGACAACGCGCTGCCCGCCCAGGAGCCCGGCACCCGACCGGCCCGCGCGCTGCCGTACCAGCCGGGCGGATACCTGGACCACCTGGAGTTCGGCTCGGGCGGCAAGATCCTCGCCTGGTTCGTCATGACCAACCAGGGCGCCCCCGCCTCCCGCGCGGCCCACTTCTCGATCCACCCCAACGCCTACCGGGACACCACGCCCTGGCAGTACACGGTGGACGCGGGCGGCACCGCCACCGACTACTTCAACATCGGCTCGGGCTACGGCGACGGCAAGTACGACCTGTCGATGGTCGGCCCCAACCGCTTCCTGCGCCGCTTCCAGGGCGACGCCACCAAGACGGGCAAGTCCGCGGAGGTGAGCACCCGTTACGCCGTCGAACCGGGCACCGGCAAGCTCGCCCTCTACTTCCGGATGACCAACTCCGGCTCGGCGCCGGTGAGGTTCACCATCACCTCCAACCACTACCGCGGCGACGGCCCCTGGACCTACACCGTCGCCGCCGGCACCTCGGCGGAGGACTTCTTCAACGCGGTCGCCTACACCGACGGCTGGTACGACTTCACGGTGACCGTCGACTCCGACGCGACCTGGTCGCGCCGGTTCACCGGGCACCTGGAGACGGGCGCCGCCAGCGTCAGCGGCTGACCGCGGCGTACAGGTCCGGGCGCGGGGCGAGTGCGACGGCCGTCCGGTCGCCGGACTCCAGGGCCCGGACCCCCGCCTCGGCGACGACCGAGGCGGCGTAGCCGTCCCAGGCGCTCGGCCCGGTCACCCGGCCCGCCCGGGTGGCGTCCACCCAGGACTGCACCTCGCGGTCGTAGGCGTCGGCGAAACGCACGAGATAGTCCTGGGCCACCGCCCGGCGCGCGCCGCCCGCGCGGGTGACCACCATGGCGTGCTCCTCGCCGATCCGCGCGCTGCCCGCCTCGCACACCGCCTCGCAGCGCACCTGGTAGCCGAAGCCGCAGTTGACGAACGCCTCGACGTCCACCAGGGCGCCCCGCTCGGTCTCGAACAGCACGAACTGCGGGTCGATCAGCCCCTTCGGCGCCCCCTGGGAGGACACCGGGCGCCGGACGGTCACCGCCGTCAGCTCCTCGCCCAGCAGCCAGCGGGCCGCGTCGATCTCGTGCGAGACCGAGCTGTTGATCAGCTCGGCGCTGGTGTAGCCGGGCGGCGAGGAGACATTGCGGTGGACGCAGTGCAGCATCAGCGGACGGCCGAGGCTCCCCCCGTCCAGCAGCGCCTTCAGCCGCTGGTACTCGGCGTCGTACCGGCGCATGAACCCGACCTGCGCCAGCCGCCGGCCGAGCCGTGCCTCGGCCTCCACCACCCGCAGCGCCCCGGCGGAGTCCGGCACCAACGGCTTCTCGCACAGCACCGGCAGGTTCCGGGCGAACGCGGCCAGCAGCGCGGCCTCGTGCGCGGGCCCCGGGGAGGCGATCAGCACGGCGGCGACGCCCGGCGCGTCGAGCGCCGCCTCGGGGTCCGCGTGCACGGTGACGCCGGACAGGCCCGCCACGGCCGCCTTCGCCCGCTCGGCGTCGGGGTCGGCGACGGCCGCGACCCGGGCGCCGCTGACCACTTGGTCCAGGCGCCGTACGTGATCGGCCCCCATGTTCCCGGCACCCAGCACCGCCACACCCAGCAGCTCACCCATGCGCGCGCTCCCTCACCTCGACGATCACGCGTAGCGTACGTCGGCGGGGGAGCGCGCACTCAAGGCTTCGACGGGCGGGTCAGAACCGCAGCACCCCCGCGATCCCGTCCTCCTCGCCCAAGGTGCCGTCGGGCACGAAGCGGACCTCGGCGCCGGTCTCCAGGCACTGCTCCACGATCTCGTCCACGATGTCGTCGCGGGCGTCCAGGTCGGCGGGCTCGGCCGGGATCAGATGGTCGCCGTCGTCACGGACGACCGCTCGGAAGCCCTCCTCCACGGCGAGCAGCCGCACCCGGCCCTCCCGGGCGCTGAGCCACAGCTCGTCCAGGCCCGCCGCGAAGGTGCGGTGGCCGCGCGCGGAGGTCAGCTCCTCGACCACGGAGGTGGTGTCCTTGGACTCCTCCGCCTCCAGCGCCGGCCGGATGGCCTGCCACACCGCCTCGGGACCGGAGTTCGCGAGGCCGCCGTGGCCCACCAGCACGGCGTGCTTGGTGACGCTGCCGGCCTCGTCCATCAGGGAGAGCGCGGCCCTCTCGCCGGTGACGTACAGCGGACGGGGCTGGTCGCGCAGGAGGGAGGCCATCGCGATGTCCGCCTCGCGCAGGAACTGGCGGGTGCCCTCGTCGCGGAAGGTGCTCGGCAGGTCACCGATGCGCATCTGCCGCTCGGCGTCGAAGTTCTCCCGGTTGCGGATCAGCGGGAAGCCCCCGGCGTGGGCCTCCTCGACCCGGCCGCCGCCACCGCTCCACAGGGTGACCCGGTCGGCCGAGACGGACAGCACCCAGAAGGGCCGCTCGGCCGCCTGCGCGGCGACCAGGTTGCGGGTGAGGAAGGTGTCCGCGAGCACCACGCGCTCGGGGACACTGCGGGCCAGCGACCAGACCTGGTGCTCGCCCGGCGCGGCGAAGATCACCAGACCGTCCTCGGCGTGGGCGAGATCCACCTCGGCGAGGGCCCGGTCGAGCTGGGCGTCGACGTCCGCGCGCCGCTCACGGGTCACGGCCGGATCGGCCTCCAGGCGCTTCCTGGCCTCGGCCACCACATTGCGCAGCCGGACCGGATCCTGGTCGCTGCCCGACCCGCGGCGGTGCGTCGGGGTCAGCACCGACACCGCCGGGTAGGGCCGCGGCCGCCGCAGTTCGGCAAGGGTTGCGGGACTCAGTGCGTGCTCCATGACAGCACCATAGGGCCGATTCACAAGTACGGCATTCGGGGTATTCCGGATATATGACTGTTGAGCGTGACGTGCCCGCGATGCCCCGGTGGCCCGGCCGCCGGGGCACCGGGGCGGTTCCTGATCGCGAAGCCGCGGGGCGAACACCGCTTGGGGAACTTTTTGCCCGTGGCCGGTTCCCGCCGCTTCCGGCGCACCGGCGCCGCGTTTCCTGGATTTCACACAGGCAAAACACGGCCGAAATCATCGGGCGCACGGCCCCGGCCGTGTCGCGGTCGCGTTGACCGGCACCGGCCGCCGACGGACGCTCGTCATGTAGGTGCTCGATACAACTGGTTCGCCGGCCGGTCCACGACCCCCGCGAAAGCGCAGGTGGGCGCGAGACCTTCGGCCGGCCGGAGGCAGGAGGCAGCGCATGTGCGGCATCACCGGATGGGTGTCCTTCGACCGTGACCTGACCGCCGAGGCCACCACCTTGCATGCGATGACCGAGACGATGGCCTGCCGCGGCCCGGACGACCGCGGCACCTGGGCCGAGGGGCCCGCGGCCCTCGGCCACCGCCGGCTCGCCATCATCGACCTGCCGGGCGGCCGCCAGCCGATGTCCCTCGCCACCCCCGAGGGCACCGTCGCGCTGGTCTACTCCGGGGAGACCTACAACTTCACCGAGCTGCGCCGCGAACTGACCGACCGCGGCCACCGGTTCACCACCGACTCGGACACCGAGGTGGTCCTGCACGCCTACATCGAATGGGGGGACGCGGTCGCCGAACGCCTCAACGGCATGTACGCGTTCGCCCTCTGGGACGGCCGCCACGACAAGCTCGTGATGATCCGCGACCGCATGGGCATCAAGCCGTTCTACTTCTACCGGACGCCCGACGGCGTCCTGTTCGGCTCCGAGCCCAAGGCGATCCTCGCCAACCCGCTGGCCCGCCGCCGCGTGACCCTCGACGGCCTGCGCGAGCTGTTCGCGATGATCAAAACCCCCGGCCACGCCGTCTGGGACGGCATGCGCGAGGTGGAACCCGGCACGGTCGTCACCGTCGACCGCTCCGGCCTGTCCACCCGCGTCTACTGGAGCCTGCGGACCCGCCCGCACGAGGACGACCGCGACACCACCATCACCACCGTGCGCACCCTCCTGGACGACATCGTGCGCCGCCAGCTCGTCGCCGACGTGCCCCGCTGCACCCTGCTCTCCGGCGGCCTCGACTCCTCGGCCATGACCGCGCTCGCCGCCCGGCAACTCGCCGAGCAGGGCGAGACGGTGCGCTCCTTCGCCGTCGACTTCGTCGGCCAGACCGAGAACTTCGTCGCCGACGAACTGCGCGGCACCCCCGACACCCCCTTCGTGCACGACGTCGCCCGGCTCGCCGGCACCGACCACCAGGACATCGTGCTCGACGCCCAGGCCCTCGCCGACCCCGCCGTGCGCGAGCAGGTCATCCGGGCCCGCGACCTGCCGGCCGGCCTCGGCGACATGGACGCCTCACTGCTGCTCCTCTTCCGCGCCGTCCGGCAGAAGTCCACGGTGGCCCTGTCCGGCGAGTCCGCCGACGAGGTCTTCGGCGGCTACCTCCAGTTCTTCGACGAGGAGGCCCGCAACGCCGACGCCTTCCCCTGGCTGGTGCGCTTCGGCCGGCACTTCGGCGCCGACTCCGACGTCCTGCGCGGCGACCTGGTCAAGAACCTCGACATGGCCGGGTACGTCGCCGACGGCTACCGCACGGCCGTCGCCGGCATCGAACGGCTCGCGGGCGAAAGCGACTTCGAGTTCCGCATGCGGCGGATCTGCCATCTGCACCTGACGCGGTTCGTGCGGATACTGCTCGACCGCAAGGACCGGATGAGCATGGCCACCGGCCTGGAGGTGCGGGTGCCGTTCTGCGACCACCGCCTGGTCGAGTACGTGTTCAACACCCCGTGGGCCCTGAAGTCCTTCGACGGCCGGGAGAAGAGCCTGCTGCGCGAGGCCACCAAGGACGTCCTGCCGCGGTCCGTGTACGACAGGGTCAAGAGCCCCTACCCGTCCACGCAGGACCCGCGGTACGCCCGCGCCCTCCAGGACCAGGTCAAGGACCTGCTCGCCCGGCCCTCGCACCGCGTCTTCGACCTGGTGGACCGGGACCGCGTACGGCAGGCCGCCGAACGCGAGGCCCCGGTCGCGGACCAGGCGGCCCGGCACGGCCTGGAACGCACCCTGGACCTCGCGCACTGGCTGGACCTGTACTCACCGGAACTCGTCCTCGACTGAGCCGCCCGGCCCGGCGAGTGGATCCCTCAGGTCGGGCTGGGGCTGGTCGGGCTCGGGCTCGTCGGCGCCGGGGCGACCGGGCTCGGGCTGGTGGGGCTCGGGCTGGTCGGGCCCGGCCTGTTCGGAGTCGGCCTGATGGGCCTGGTCGGGCTCGCGGTCGGGCTCGGTGTCGTCCTGGTCGGGCTCGGAGTCGCGGTCGGGGTCGGGGTCGGCCTCGGGCTCGGCCGGGCGTGGAGCCCGAGCGCCCGGTCCGCGGCCGCCGCCGAGGGCTGCCACCACGTCGTCACCGGCTCCCACACCGACACCTGGGCGCCGGTGCCGAGCCGGGCCGGGGAGAAGACGCGGCCCCAGCGGCCCGCCCAGTCGCCGACGGTGACCGACGACGCCCGGCGCGCCTGCGGGTCCGCCGGCCGGGCGATGGTGCGCACATCGGCATGGACGGTCGACCCCGCCGCGAGCCGCAGCCGGCCCGTGCCGTCCGACGGCATCGGCAGCGCCGCCCCGTCCAGGCCGCCGAAGGTCACCAGCGGCACCCGGTCGATGGCACAGGCCCGTCCGCCGGTGTTGGTGACGCTGACGCGCACGACGGCGGGACGGTCCGGCAGGGCGGTCGCCCGCAGCCTCAGCTGACCCTGGACGCAGGGGGCCGCCGATGGCTCCCGGGTGGCCGCCTGTCCCGGCGGCGCGGTCAGCAGCAGGGCCGCCACGGCGGCCGTGGCGGCGGGTACGGCGATTGCGGCGCGGATGCGCATGATGGTGTCCCTCCGTCGCGGTCGCGGACGCCGGTCGGCGGCCGCTGCGTTCATCGGTCGATGCGGTTCGGGAAGACGCTCCACTCCTTCCCGTCCGCCGGGCAGGAGCTGCCGTACGAGGGCAGGGAGCCGTAGAGCAGGAAGTCGTCCACCCGGCGGTGCACACACACGGAGGAGCCGTATCCGGTGTGCCCCTCGCCCTTGTTGTCGAGGACGACCGCCGACGGGCCGAGCCGCTGCGCGGTCTCGACCGTCCACGGGTACGGTGTCGCCGGGTCGCCGCGGGTGCCGACCAGCAGCATCCGCGCCGTGTCGACGTCCTTCACCCGGGCGCGGATGAAATCGGTGCCCTTGGGGCGGCCGTAGCACATCAGCACCTGGGTGAGCCGGTAGCGGCCGAAGACCGGGGACGCCTCGTCGTACGCGGCCCGGAGCCGCTTCAGGTCCGCGGCGATCCGGGCCGCGGAGGGCCGGTCGGGGTCGTCGGCGCAGTTGATCGCCATCAGGGCGGCCTGGAGGTTGTCGGCCGGCACGTCCTGGGGGTCGACCAGGCCGTCGTGCCCGGCCACCCGCCGGCCGCCGGTCAGCCCGGCACCCCCGGTGGCGAAGCCCATGACGCCCCGGGGATCGTCGTCCCGCTTCAGCGAGCCCAGTGCCCGCTCCAGCGACGGCCACAAATCCCTGCTGTAGAGGGCCTGCACGATGGCGGCCACCAGGTCCTGCCCGGAGAACGGGTCGCCGCCGTCCGTCGTGACCGGCCGCCCGTCCAGCGAGCGCACCAGCCGCACCACCTCGTCGCCGGCCGTGCGCCGGTCCCGCCCGAACGGGCAGCCCGCGTCCCGCACGCACCAGTCCAGGAAGTCGTCCAGCGCGGTCTGCTGTCCCCGCGCGCCCTCGATGCCCTGCTCGGCGAGCGACTCGGTCAGGGTGTCCACCCCGTCCAGCGCCATCCGGCCGACGTTGTGCGGGAACTGCGCCGCGTACACCGCGCCGAGCCGCGTTCCGTAGGAGAAACCCAGGTAGTTGAGCTTCCTGTCGCCGAGGGCCTGGCGGATCACGTCCAGGTCCCGGGCCGCGTTGACGGTCCCTATGTACGGCAGCACGTCACCGGAGCTGCGCGCGCACGCGTCGGCGGTTCGCCGCAACTGGCGCAGCAGCGCCTGGGGATGGCCGAGGTCGGCGTCCGCGCCGGTGACGGCCGCGGCCTGGTCGCCGCCGTCGCCGCAGCTGACGGGGGAGGAGCGGCCGACGCCGCGCGGGTCGAAGGTCACCACGTCGTAGCCGTTGGTCAGTCCCATGAACTGCTTTCCGCCGTAGGCCAGTTCGCCGACGCCCGCGCCGCCGGGGCCGCCGAAGTTCAGCAGGACCGACTGATGGGACCTGCCGGTGGCGCGATAGCGGGCCAGCGCGAGGTCGAGCGTGCCCCTGCCTGGGCGGGCGTAGTCGAGCGGGACCGTCACCTTCCCGCACTGGAGGTCCCGCGGCATGCCCGGGCCCGCGCAGGCGCCCCAGGCCACCTCCTGCCGGTAGAACCGGGACAGGTCGGGGCGGGCCGGCGCGGCGGGGACCGAGGCCGCGGCCGGGGACACGGGCAGCACGGAGCCGAGCAGTGCCAGGGCGAGGACTCCGGTACCCGCACAGCGCCGCACCGCGGACCGCGTGCACAGCTTGGCCAGCATCGATCGCCTCCCGGGGCGCCCGCAGCGGACCGGGACGGCGCCCTTTCGCTCACCATAAGTGGGCCCCGTTCGGCCCGCCTCCGGACGAGCGGAACGCCACCGGGTGCCGTATCCTCCGCGCCCGCTTGGGAGCGTTCACCAGCCTTACAAGCGGTTTATCGCCTGTGCCACTCGATGGGGTGAAAGCCGGATAGGCCATAACTTGGATGGTTCGCCCGCGTTTTACGGGATGCGGGTGGCTGCCCGCGAACTTGTCTGGAAGGCAGGAAACAATGAGACGGGCTACCCGAAACGGTGTGATCGCCACCGTCGCCGCCTCCGGCGCGATGGCCCTGGCCTGGCCGGTGTCCGCCGCGTTCGCGGCCGACGCCGGCGCGAGTGCCGACGGCGTCGCGGTCGGCTCGCCCGGAGTGGTCTCCGGCAACAGCATCCAGTTGCCGGTGGACATCCCGGTGAACCTGTGCGGCAACACGATCGACGTCGTGGGACTGCTCAACACGGCCGCGGGCAACGCCTGCGCGAACGAGAGCGGTGACGAGAAGGGCGAATCGACCTCGTCCAGCGGTGCCGTGGCCCACGGCAGCGCCGAGCACTCCCCGGGAGTGCTCTCCGGCGACGTCGTCCAGGTCCCCATCCACGTGCCGGTGAACGTCAGCGGTAACAGCATCAACGTGGTGGGCGTGGGCAACTCGGCGACGGGCAACACCTCCGTCAACGGCGGCGAGGAGACCCCGAGCCATCCGGTGACGACCGCCCCGGAGCCGCCGGCCCCGGTCAAGTCCCACCCGGCCGCGCCGAGCACCCCGCGTCCCGCGCCGGATCCGGTGAGCGCCTCGCTGGCCCACACGGGTACGGACCTGACCACCCCCGCGGCGGTCGGCAGCGCGGCGCTGTTGCTCACGGGCACCATCCTCTACCGCCGCTTCCGCCCCACCCGCATGCACTGACCCCCCACCCTGTCCCAGGCCTCCACCGGCCACCGGGCCCCCACCGTCCAGCACTTGGCCGGACGCCGGCCCGGTGGGGCCTCGCGGCGAAACCCCCTACGAGCCTCCGAGCGGCGACCCGAACCCGCTCGCGCCACGGGCTGCACGCCTACTCCTCCTTCGCGCCCCCGCTCCGGGCGTTCTTCATCGCGCTGACCGTCCTCGATCCACTGGTCGCCGTCCTGCTGCTGAACACCCCCCGGCCGGTGCCGGTCGGCTGATCTTCCCGTGGCACAAAGGCCGTTGATCCGCGAGGATGCTGCGGACACGGGCCGTGCCGTACGGCGGCGGGCCCCCGACGCGACGGAGCGCACCGATGACTTCTCCCGCCCCCCACGACCTCGTCGTCACCCGGGCCGACCTGGCCGACTGGCCGGTGATCAGCGGGTGGGCGGCGGCGGAGGGCTGGAACCCCGGACTGTCCGACGGGCCCGCGTTCTTCGCCCAGGACCCCGACGGCTTCTTCATCGGCCGGATCGGCGGGGAACCGGTCTCGGCCGTCTCCGTCGTCAACTACGGCGCGGACTACGCCTTCCTCGGCTGCTACCTGGTCCGCCCGGGCCTGCGTGGCCACGGTCACGGCCTCACCACCTGGAAGACCGCCCTCGCCCACGCCGGAACCCGCACCGTCGGCCTCGACGGAGTCGTCGCCCAGCAGGACAACTACCGCCAGTCCGGCTTCCGCCTCGCCTACCGCACCATCCGGTTCACCGGCACCGCCCCCGAGCCGGAGACCCCCGAGGGGGTCCGCCCGGCCGCGCCCGCGGACCTCGCCGCGATCACCGCCTACGACAGCGCCTGCTATCCGGCCGACCGCCCCCGCTTCCTCGCCGAGTGGCTCACCGCCCCGGGCCACCGCACCGTGGTACGCCACCACGACGGCCGCCTCACCGGGTACGGCGTGATCCGCCCCGGCCACGACAGCCTGCGCGTCGGCCCGCTCTTCGCGGACACCGCCGACGACGCCCGTGCCCTGTTCGCCGCGCTGGCCGGCGAGGCCGCGGGCCGGGAACTCGCCATCGACGTACCCGAACCCAACGCCGCCGGCACCGCCCTCGCCGAGGCCGCAGGCCTCACCCCCTCCTTCGAGACGGCCCGCATGTACACCGGCCCGGTCCGCGACCACGCCCAGGACCGCGTCTTCGGCGTGACGACCCTCGAACTGGGCTGACCGCGTAAACACGTTGCCGAGTCCGCTCCCGCGTGATCGAGTGGGCCGCCATGGACAAGACCGAGATCCTCGCCCTGTACGACCGTGACCTGCGCGAACACGCCGTCCCCGACGGCCCCGGAGCCCGCGTCGAGCGCGTCGGGCAGGTGGTACGGCAGATCGCGGACCCGCACGGCTGGAACGGCGTGCTCTGGTCCGGCCTCGACGAGGCGGGCGCGGACGCGGCGATCCGGGAGCAGATCGCCTGCTTCACCGCCCTCGGCCAGGACTTCGAGTGGAAGCTCTACAGCCACGACCGGCCCGCCGACCTCGGCGCCCGGCTCACCGCGGCCGGGTTCCGGGCCGAGCCGGCGGAGACGCTGATGATCGGCGAGATCGACCGGCTCGACCTGGCCGCCCGGCTGCCCGAGGGCGTACGGCTGGTGGCGGTCGTGGACGAGGCGGGCGTCGGCCTGTTCACCGAGATCCACGAGAAGGCGTTCGGCACCGACGGCACCCGGATGCGCCGGCGTCTGCTCGACCAACTCGCCGCGGATCCGGGCGCGATGGTGGCCGTCGTCGCGCTGGCCGGGACGGAACCCGTCAGCGCGGCCCGGATGGAACTGGTGCCCGGCACCCCGTTCGCCGGCCTGTGGGGCGGCGGCACCGCCGAGGAATGGCGGGGCCGCGGCCTCTACCGCGGCCTCGTCGCCCACCGCGCCCGCGTCGCCGCCGCCCGCGGCTGCCGCTACCTCCAGGTCGACGCCTCGCCCATGAGCCGCCCCATCCTGGAACGCCTCGGCTTCCTTCCGCTGAGCACCACGACCCCGTATCTGTATGAGGCCAAAGGGAATTGACGGTACATCAGCGACGTGACCGTGCTCGGTCGAGGGCGCTGATCCCCACCGCCGCCAGGGCGATCTGGATGAGCCACTCGATCCAGTCCGGCCCCTTGGTGTCCGCGACCCCGATCCCCGCCGCGATCGCGGACCCGATCAGCGCGGCCACGATTCCGACGACGATGGTCCACAGGATCCCGATGTGCTGCCGCCCCGGCACCACAAGCCGGCCCAGCACGCCGATGATCAGGCCGATGACGATCGCACTGATAATCCCTGAAATCTCCATCTCCACCCCTCTTCGCGGCGTATCCCGTCCTTGGTGAAGGTGCCCGCTCGAAGCGGAGACAGTCCGGCGCGGTTTATTGCCGGGACTTTCTGTTCACCGGCGCTTCATGCCATGTACCTTTCAAGCAATCGACGCGTGTAGAACCCTCAAGCGGGTTCTACGCGCGCAGATTTGGCGCCGCAACTCCTCTACCCCACACCCCACACCCCACAACGGAGGTTCGCCGGATGCTCGGATCGATGAGATCCCGACGCAGACTCACCACCGCACTCGCCGGTTTCGGCCTGCTCCTGACCGGAGCCGCCGTCCAGGTCGGTGCGAGCGCCCCCGCCCAGGCGGCGACCACCCATCGCGTCCTGTTCGACAACGCCCACGCCGAGACGGCGGGCAACGCCGACTGGGTCATCTCCACCAGCCAGCCCGACCCGCTCGGCCAGAACGCCAACCCGACGTCGGAGACGAGCTGGACCGGCGCGCTCTCCTCCTGGGGCGTGGCGCTGCAGAAGACCGGCAGCTACAGCCTGAAGACGCTGCCCGCGGGCCAGAGCCTCAGCTACGGCGGCACGTCCGCGCAGGACCTGTCGAACTTCGACACGCTGGTCCTGCCGGAGCCCAACACGATGTTCACGGCCGCCGAGAAGACGGCGATCATGACCTTCGTGAAGAACGGCGGCGGTCTGTTCATGATCTCCGACCACACCGGTGCCGACCGCAACAACGACGGCTACGACGCGGTCGAGATCCTGAACGACCTGATGACGAACAACGGGGTCGACAACACCGACCCGTTCGGCTTCTCCATCGACACGATCGACGTCAGCTCCGACTACCCGCCCGCGATCAGCGACAGCACCGACCCGGTGCTGAACGGCTCGTTCGGCAAGGTCACCAAGAGCCTGATCGCCGACGGCGCGACCGCCACCCTCAAGCCCGCCGACAATTCCTCCGTCAAGGGCCTGGTCTACCGCACCGGTTACTCGGGCAACACCGGCGCCTTCTTCCTGACCAGCACCTTCGGCGCCGGCCGCGTCGCGTTCTGGGGCGACAGCTCCCCGATCGACGACGGCACCGGCAGCTCCGGCAACACCCTGTACGACGGCTGGAACGACACCGGCGCCACCAACGCGCCGCTCGCCCTCAACGCCACCGCGTGGCTCGCCGGTGACGGCAGCACCAGCGGCGGTGGCGGCGGCACCGGCGGCGGCGGCACCGGCGGTGGCGGCACCGGCACCTGCACCGCGGGCCAGCTCCTCGGCAACGCCGGCTTCGAGTCGGGCAACTCCACCTGGAGCGCGTCCAGCAGCGTCATCACCAACTCCACGGGCGAGTCGCCCCGTACGGGCTCGTACTACGCCTGGCTCGACGGCTACGGCACCGCCACCACCGACACCCTGTCCCAGTCGGTGGCCATCCCGGCGGGCTGCACCTCGGCCAAGCTGAGCTTCTACCTGCACATCGACACGGCCGAGACCTCGAGCACCGCCTACGACACCCTCAAGGTGCAGGTGCTGAACAGCTCCGGCACGGTCCTCGGCACCCTGGCGACGTACTCGAACGCCAACGCCGCCTCCGGCTTCACCCAGCGCAGCTTCGACCTCAGCGGCTACGCCGGGCAGACCGTCACCCTGAAGTTCACCGGCACCGAGGGCTCCAAGTACCAGACGTCGTTCGTCGTGGACGACACCGCGCTCAACGTGAGCTGAGCGTCCTGAACGCGAGGGGGGTGGGTCCGGCGGGACCCACCCCCCTCGTCATGCCGCCGGCACGGTCCGCTCCGGGGTGTTCCAGCCGGAGACCCGCACCCGCGGGGCCGCGCCGCGCAGGTCGGCCGTCCGGTAGACGGCGGTCAGCGTGACCGACTCGCCCGGCCACAGGCCGACCTCGTTGTCCGACCAGCGCACCGGCAGCACCGGTGCCCCGCGCCCGTCCACCAGATGCACGTCCGTCAGCAGCGACGGCGTCTGCCCCTCCGTGGTGTTCCGCAGGGTCACGGTGGTGGTCGAGGTGCCGCCCCGCGACCGTGTGGTGGCCGTCGCCGTCACCGGGACCGGCGCCATCGAAGCCAGCCCGGTGAGGTCCGCGTAGCCCGTCGTCGGCGTGTACCACCAGGTGGTGTGCTCCCAGTCGAGCGTGTCGGGCTCGGTGGACAGCCAGTACACGTTCCGGCTCACCTCCCGGCCGTCCGCGTCGGTCAGCAGCAGCCGCAGAAGGTACGTGCGCGCCAGTCCGGGCACCGAGGCCGGCAAGGTCAGCGCGGTCGCATGGGCCCCGTCCCCGGCCACCGACACCCCGCCGGCCGTCCCGTCGTAGCGCACGGTGCCGTCGGGGTCGAAGAGCGTGGCCCGCGCGGTGAGCCCCCGCTCCGGCGCGTGCCGGTTGTTCACCACCGCCACCGAGTGGTCGTCGTACGCGTACTGGATGTGCAGTGGCTCGCCGGCCTTCTTCGCGCCGAAGTAGGCGCCGCCCTGATCGAGGTAACGGTCCGTCAACTGCCAGTGCAGTGACGTCCAGCCGCTGTCGAACATCCAGTGGATCACGCCGGTGGCGGGCTCGGTGCGGTCCGTCGCGTTGCGTCCGTACGCCTCGAACTGGGCCCGTACGTTCTCGTACTGGGCCAGCTGGGCCTTGCGCACGTAGTCGGCGAGGCCGGTGGGCGCCCCGTAGCGGGCGGCGAGCGCGTCGTCGTAGAGCGAGAGGGTGCCGAAGGTGGCGGACGGCGAGCGGTGGTACTGCCTGGCCCCGGGATCCCGCCAGAGGCTGTCGAGTTCGGCCGGGGTGAGCATCCGGCGCAGGGTGTCCAGCGTGGGGATGCTCGGGCCCGCGCTGGTCTCGGAGTTGAAGCCGGTGGCCCCGCCCTCGCGCTTGGCGTACCAGTAGTCCGGTGGCACCCAGTCGTAGGGGCCGGTCATCTTCATGCCGGAACGGCCCAGTCGGGGGGAGGACTTGTCGGAGGCGGCGGCGATCACGGGGAGGTTCCAGTCGGCAGCCCGCAGCGCGTCCAGGTAGTTCTTCTCGATCGTCGCGTCGGGCGCGAAGTCGCTGCCGATCAGGAAGGAGATCACGCTCGGGTGGTCCCGCAGCCGGGCGGCCTCGGCGGCCATGGACGCCTTCGCCACCGGATAGTCGGCCGGCGTCCACTTCTCCCCGTTCTCCGTGCCGTTGACCTGGCCCTCCCACTTGTCGCAGCACTCCCAGCCCGGCAGCGTGAGCACACCGAGCCGGTCGGCCAGCTCGAAGAACTCGTCCGGCTCCAAGTGGCCTTCCAGACGCAGGGTGTTCAGGCCCAGATCGACGGCGTACCGCAGCCGGTCCTCCGCGTAGCCGCGGTCCCAGCGCAGGAACTCGTCCGGCGACCAGCCACCGCCCCTGATCAGCAGCGGGCGGCCGTTGATCACGTACCGGCGGGCCCCGGCCGCGTTCAGCGGGGCCCGGACGTCGCGGATGCCGAAGGTCCGGTGGGCGGTGTCCGAGGTCGCGCCCGCCACGCGCGCGGTGAGGTCGAGGGCGTACAGCGGCTGCCCGCCCATTCCGGCCGGCCACCACACCTTCGGCGCCCTCAGGCGCAGTCCGGGCACGTCGGCGGGGGAGAAGGTGACGGTCCGGCTCTCGTGCGGGGCGAGCCGGACCGAGGTGCGGAAGCGCGTGCCGCCGATGGCGCCGGAGACCTCCGCGGTGACCGCCGTACCGGAGTCGTTGCGGGCCTGGGCCCTGACGGTGAGGCCGGCCGTGGCGAGGGACGGCACGGCCAGCTCGGTGATCACATGCGCGTCGCGCAGCGCCACCGGGCCGCTCCGCCGCACCAGGACGTCCCGGACGATGCCCATGTTCCGGTCGGGCGGCGGCTGGAGCCAGTCCAGCCAGCCGGTGGTCAGGTCCTTGCTCGGCTCGTTGGGCCGGACACGGAAGGCGACCGAGTTGACGCCGGGCCGGACCAGCGAGGTGACGTCCAGTTCGTGGTGGGTGTAGACGCCGGTCACGTCCGCGGCCGTGGCCACCTGGCGGCCGTTGACGTAGACGTCGGCCGCCGAGACGACCCCGCTGAAGTCGAGCAGGGTGCGCCGCGTGGTGTCGGCGACGGTGAAGTCGGAGCGGTACCACCACGGCACCTCGAAGTCGGCCCTCGGGATCTTCTCGAGGTTGGTGGAGCGGAAGGGGTCGTCGTACACCCCGGCGGCGAGCAGCGCGGCCAGGACCGTGGAGCGCGGGCCCGCCGGGTACCAGCCGCGCGCCGGATAGCCGGGGGAGGAGACGGCCGCAGGGGAGTCGCCCGCCTTGGCCGTGGACTGGACGGCGTAGCCGGCGAGCGGGGTCGCGGAACCGGCGGCGGAGGACACCTGGGTGCTCCGGGTGGGCGGATTCAGCTCCGCGAGCGGGCGGAGCGGCGGCGCGGGGGAGTGGGGCCCGGACCAGGCGCCGGTGGTGAGGTAGCCCAGCAGGGCGAGGAGTCCGATGGCCGTGGCGAGCCTATGGCCGGGGGCGGGGCGAGGGAACACAGACGGTCTCCAGGCTCGTAAAGTTAGGAAACTTTACTAACCGGCCTTAAGCTAGGTCGCCGTCAAAGGACTGTCAACGAACGTCGCCACGGCGTCCGCTGAATATCCGTCAACCGCCTTCTCCCGGCGCCCGGATTCTCGTAGGGTCCCCTCCCCGACGCCTCCAGGAGTCCCCATGTCCGGTAGCCCGCCGTCTCCGGCCGGTTTCGTCCGCCGGGTCGGGCTGTTCCAGGCCACGGCCATCAACATGAGCCAGATGTGCGGCATCGGCCCGTTCGTCACCATCCCGCTGATGGTCGCCGCGTTCGGCGGCCCCCAGGCGGTCATCGGGTTCGTCGCGGGCGCCGTGCTGGCGCTGTGCGACGGGCTGGTCTGGGCGGAACTGGGCGCCGCGATGCCCGGCTCCGGCGGCAGCTACGTCTACCTGCGCCAGGCCTTCCAGCACCGCACCGGGAGGCTGATGCCGTTCCTGTTCGTGTGGACGGCGATGCTCTTCGTGCCGCTGATCATGTCCACGGGCGTGGTCGGCTTCGTCCAGTACCTCGGCTATCTCGCCCCCGGTCTCGGCGGCACGGCCGGTGATCTGACCGGTCTCGGCGTCATCGCCCTCGTCGTGCTCCTGCTGTGGCGCGGCATCGAGCACATCGCGCGGATCACGGCCGTGATGTGGACCGTGATGATCGCCTCGGTGGTCCTGGTGATCACCGCCGCCGCGACGGACTTCAGCCCACACCTGGCCTTCACCTACCCGGCGGGCGCCTTCGACCTGGCCGGCGGCCACTTCTGGACCGGCTTCGCCGCGGGCCTGACCATCGGTGTCTACGACTACCTCGGCTACAACACCACCGCCTACATGGGCGCCGAGATCAAGGACCCCGGCCGCGTGCTGCCGCGCTCCATCCTCTACTCGATCCTCGGCATCATGGCGATCTACCTGCTGCTCCAGATCGGCACGCTCGGCGTCGTCGACTGGCACCGCATGAGCGACCCCGGCGACATCGCGTCCACCTCCGTGGCCTCCGCGGTCCTGGAGCGGACCTGGGGCAGGGGGGCCGCCGACACGGTCACCGTGCTCATCCTGATCACCGCCTTCGCCTCCGTGTTCACGGGCCTGCTGGGCGGCTCCCGGGTGCCCTACGACGCCGCGCGCGACCGGGTCTTCTTCCGGCCGTACGCCAGGCTGCACCCCCGGCACCGCTTTCCGACGGTGGGCCTGGCGACCATGGGTGTGCTCACCGCGGTCGGCTTCCTCATCGGCCGCCACACCGACCTCGCGACCCTGATCCAGCTCCTCACCACCGTGATGGTGATCGTCCAGGCGCTGTCCCAGATCGTCGCCCTGACGGCGCTGCGCGTCCGGCGGCCGTCGCTGCACCGCCCGTACCGCATGTGGCTCTACCCGCTGCCGTCCCTGGTGGCCTTCGCCGGCTGGTGCGTGATCTACGGCTACGCCGACCGCAACTCTCCGGGCCGCCACCCGGTCGAGTGGTCCCTGGCCTGGCTGGCCCTCGGCTGCGTGGCCTTCCTGATCTGGGCGCGGGTGGACAAGGTCTGGCCGTTCGGGACGAAGGAGACCGGTGAGCAGCGCCCGGCCGGGCTGGACACCGAGACGGTCTGAGCGTGGAGGGGCTATGATCCACGCAGACGTGCACGAGCCTCCCCGGCAGGACCTTGAGTCCGCCGGGGAGGCTTTCGTTCATGACCGAAACCAGCGTCGAAACCATGAGCGCGGACGTCCGCGTCCGCCCCGCGAGCGCCGAGGACCGGCCCGCCGTCGAGCGGCTGTGGCTGATGTTCCGCCATGACATGTCCGAGTACCAGGGCGGGCTGCCCGCCGCCGACGGCACCTTCCGCAGCGAGCGCGTGGAGGCCGCGTTCACCGCGCCCGGGTGGGCGCCCTATCTGCTGACCCGCGGCGATCACCTTGCCGGCTTCGCCTTCGTGCGGGGGCTCGACGGGCCGGTGCGGGTGTTCAACAGCTTCCTCGTGGTGCGGGGGGCGCGGCGCGGGAAGGTCGGGCTGCGGGCCGCGGTGGAGGTGCTGCGGCGGCATCCGGGACGGTGGGAGATCCCGTTCCAGCGGGGCAACGCGGGCGCGGTGGCCTTCTGGCACCGGGTCGCCGAGGATTCCGCGCCGGGTGGGTGGAGCTGTGCGGAGCGGGCGGTGCCGGGGCGCCCGGAGCTGCCGCCGGACCTGTGGCTGAGCTTCACCGTGGGCCGCTGACACAGGGGAGGACCGGTTCGCGCTGGGCGGACCGGCCCTCCGTCTTTCTTCCTTCCGTGTTCTTCTTTCCTTTCTCGACGTTCCGCTCCTTTCCCACGCGTTGTCCTCGTGCTTCCTTCCCCGCTAAGGCCTGGTAGTGCTCTTCGCCGACGTGGCGGCGCAGACGAGTCCGAGGAGGAGTGTCAGCGCGCCGATGATGACGTTGTTGATGATCACACCGGTGTCCGGGGCGCTGCCCACGATCCACGGTGCGATGATCATCCAGACGCCCAGGGCGCACATCGCCCAGCTGAGGCCGTACATCCGCTCGGGGGCCCTGGTGAATCCCAGTGCCAGCAGGCCTATCGCGATGCCCATGATCAGGTTGTGGGTCATGAGCGCCGGCTGGCTGGCGGTGTAGTGGAGGATCCAGGGCGATGCCGCGCAGTACAGGCCGAGCAGGAACACCGGCCCGTCCACGAGCGCCACATCACGGCCGCCGAGCATGCGGGCGTAGCGTTCCCGCATTTCGGGGACATCGGGGTGGGTCGACATGTCACCCCTGTGCGAGACGTTGGCCATGACTTTCGTCTCCTTCGAATGCGCAGGCCAGACCACTTCCGGATGCGGTGTTCAGCCAGTGCCGCAGTTCCCATTTTGCGCTTCTTCGCGGTTTATGTGTAGCGCTGGAGTGATTTGTCATGCACAGCGGCTCAGGGCCTCCCGCGAGGGCCGGTACAACCCCGAGCCGGTCGAACCTGTCTTCACAGGCGCAGGCGAGGCGCTGTCGAAAGGGAGACATGATCAGGCGAGTCCGGTTCGGTCGGGTGGGTGCGGTGGCGGCAGCCGTGGTGGTTCTGGGCGCGCCGGTGGCGCGGGCGGACGCGGGGACGCCGTCCGCGACAGGTGCCCGCACGCTCCAGGTGAAGGCCCCGGGCGACGCGGACCGGCTCACGATCGACCGACTCGGCCGCGACGGCGGCGAGACCCTGAAGGTCGGGTCCACGCTCAAGGTGCGGGCCGGGTTCACCTACCACGGCAAGCGGGCGCTGCGGCAGGTGATGGTGTATCTCTTCACGTCCGAAGGGCTTCCGTTCACGACCGAGTACGGCAACTGCCATTACGGCAGCAAGGTGCGGCAAGGCTCGGAGCAGACGTCCAGCAGGGCGTTGTGCCGGATCGACGTGAGGGTCGAGCCCGGTGAGTCCGTCGACCTGGCGCCCATCTCCCTGAAAGTGGGCGAGCACGCGCTGACGGAACGAGTGTCCGTGGGGGACGCGACGGGCATGGACTGGTCCGGCGGCGAGTGGCCCGACGTCCACCGGGGCCGGGGCGAGCCGCTGACCCTCGCGCGGCGCACCGGCAGCGTGCCGCCCGCCGACCGGCAGACCGACGGCATGGAGAGCGGCATGCTGACGGTGAGCGTGGACAACACGTGGGACATGGCGGTGACGGGCGCCGCGCTCAGGGGCAGGAAGGGCGAGACGCTCACGGCCGGCCTGGCCCTGGACTTCCACGGTGCCGATCTCCAGGCCCAGTTGGACGCCGAGAACAGCGTGCCGTTCGCCCGTGTCGAGGTGAAGTTCCCCAAGGGCGTGACCGTGTTGAACATTCCGAAGGACTGCAAACGCGGCGACGTCCGGTCGAGACCGCCCTACTACCTGTGCGAATACGGCCTGTACACCAACGGCTTCGACATACCGCTGCTCCGGGACGGGTTCCACAGGGACTACCCCTTCAAGGTGCGGATCGACGACACGTCCCGGCTCACCGGCGGCACGGTCCGGGTCGACGCCCCCGAGGAGCGGTTGCGGGCGGACGCCGACCCCGGCAACAGCACCGCTCCCATCACCTTCGAGGCGGTCGGCGGGGCGGCCGACGGTGCGGGCGGGTCCGGTACGACGGCATGGGTCGTGGCCGGGAGCGCGGCAGCCGTGGCGCTCGCCGGGCTCCTCGCCGTCGCCCTCGTCCGCCGGCGCGCCCGCTGACCTCCGGTAGGCCCGGTCGCGCGTGGGCGCCGTGCTCAGGCCGGGCATCCCGTCGGGGTGCCCGGCACCGGGCGGATCGGAAGGCGTGGGCGTTGAGCGCCTTCTGGAGCTGCGTGGTGGTGGCCGCGTCCCAGGTGCTCTGCGGAGTGAGGCCGAGGTGCTTGATGAGCGGTGAGCGCGGCCTTCACCACGGCGGCGGCGTGCGGGCCGTACTGCCCGTCGACGGTGAGGCCGGCGCGCTGGACGGTGTAACTGATGGACATGTCGCACCACTGCCCGGTGAAGCCGTACCAGGAGGTGACGGTGTTGTGGTTGGAGCCGGGCGGGTGCTCGGCCGTGCCCAGCGGCTTGCGTGCGGCGGCGATCATGCCCCGCGCGGTGCCCATGTCACAGCTCCCAGTCGTCGTCGAGGGCCTCGATGTCGGAGGTGACCGCGTGGTCCGGGTCCTGGCTGAGCCCTGTCTGGTCGGGGTCGACGTCGAAGACTCCGGCACCGCCCGCCGGGTACGCAATGGCCGCCGCGCAGGTCACGGGCGGGCGGCACGCCGTACCGGGGTGTCCCGCGGCGGACAGGGCGGGCTCGCGCGCCCGTATGACTACCATCGTGTAGACGGTCCGCACGCGGACGACGAGGAGGGTGAGGACGTTCCCATGACCGACGGCAAGGACGAACGCCGGCCGGCCGGTGGACTGGAGGCGAGCGTCATGGCCGCGCTCTGGGCCGCCGACGGGCCCCGGACCCCCGGGCAGGTCCAGTCGAGCTTGGGCACGGACCTGGCGCGCACCACGGTGACGACGATCCTCAGCCGCCTGCACGACAAGGGCGTCGTCGAGCGGCAGCGCAGCGGCCGCGGCTTCGTGTACTTCCCGGTCCAGGAGGTCCAGGACGCCCACGGCCTCACCGCCCGCCGGATGCACAGCGAGCTGGACCGGGACAGCGACCGGGAGACCGTGCTCGCCCGCTTCGTCGCCCAGCTCAGCCCGGACGACGAGCGCATCCTGCGCGACCTCCTCGAATCCGACGGCTGATGAGAGCGCCCGGCCGATGACCGCCCTGCTTCTGCTGCCGCTGCTGCTGCCCTGCGTCCTGCCGGCGCTGGCCCGGCGGGCCCTTGCCCGGCTGGCCCCGGCCGCCGCGCTGTGGGCGGTCACGGGCTGTGCGGTGGTCCTCGCCGGCTGTTCCCTCGCCGCGCTCGGCGCCTTCGTGCTGATCGGTCTGCTGCGGCTTCCCGTGTTCGCCGCGTTCGGCGAGTTCACCCACCCCCTGCACACCGCCCCCGCGATGATCGTCGTACCGGCCGCCGCCACCTCGGTCGGTGTCCTCGCCGTCTGCTGCTGGACCCTCGTCCGCTCGGTGCTGCGCCAGAGCCGGGCCTTCCGCGTGGCCCGCACCGAGGCCGGGCGGCGGCCCGCCGCCGGTGATCTGTGCGTGGTGGACTCGCCCCGCCCCGACGCCTACGCGCTGCCCGGCCGCCCGCACCGCATCGTCGTCACCACCGCGATGCTGCGCAGCCTGGACGGGCCCGAGCGGGAGGCGCTGTTCGCGCACGAGCGGGCGCACAACGAGGGCGGCCACCACTACTTCCTCGCCGCCGCCGAACTCGCCGCGCACTGCCACCCCGCGCTGCGGCCGGTCCGTACGACGATCCGGCTCGCCGCCGAGCGGGCCGCCGACGAGGCCGCGGCCGCGTGGGTGGGGGACCGGCGGCTGACCGCGCGGGCCATCGCCCGCGCGGCCCTCGCCGGGCACGCGTCCGCCACCCCGCGGCCCGCCTTCGCGGCCGCGGCGACCACGGGGCCGGTTCCGCAGCGGGTGCAGGCCCTCCTCGGTGCGTCGCCCGGCAGGCCCCGCGCTGGCCGGGCCGTCGCCGCGCTGCTCATCGCCTGCACCGTCCTGTCCGGGGCGACCTCGGCGGCCGGGCTGGCGGACTTCCACCACCGGGTGGAGGTGGCCCAGGGCGAGGAAGCGCCCTGAGGCGAGCGCCTTGGGTGCGGGCAAGGCGGGCTACGGTGTCAGCACGATCCTGCCGAAGACTTCACCCGCGTCCATCTTCCGGTGGGCCGGCCCGGCGTCGTACAGGGGCAGCAGTTCGTGGACCACCGCTTCGAGCTCGCCACGGCCGGCCGCGCCGAACAGCTCGCCGCGTACGGCACTCAACTCGGCCGGGGGGACGGTAGCCGCGCTGAAGGCGGCGAAGGACAGCGACTTCTGGAACGCCGCCATGATCCTCGTACCGAAGTCCGCGGGCGGCTGACCCGCGACGGCGCCCACGGCCACCATGCGGCCGTTCGGGTTGAGCCGGTCGAGGAACGACGGCATGTCCGCACCGGCCACGACGTCGATGATGACGTCATAGCCCGCCGGAGCCGCTTCCCCTCCGTCACCGGACCGGTCCAGCACATGGGTCGCGCCGAGCCGGCGCAGCCGCTCGCCGCGCTCGGACGACGACGTCGTGACCGCCACCGCGGCGGCACCACCGCGAGCCGCGAGCTGCACCGCCATGATCCCGATACTGCCCGCCGCGCCCCGCACCAGGACCGTCTCGCCGGGAGCGAAACGGGCGTGGCGAAGCCCGAAGTGGGCCACCGCACCGGCGCTGCCGAGCGTCACCGCGGCGGCGGAGGACAGGTCGTCGGGCAGGGGAAGCACCTGCTCGACCGGCGCGACGGCCTGTTCGGCGTAGCCGCCGCCGGTGCCGGTGGAGCCCCACACCCGTCGGCCGATCCACGACGCGTCGACGCCGTCACCGACCGCGGTGACGGTGCCCGCCACCTCGCCACCCGGGATGTGGCCCTCCTGGAAGCCGTAGGCGGCCAGAGCCCCGCTTCGGATCAGGATGTCGACACCACCGACGCCCACCGCCTCGGAGGCGATCAGCACCTGCCCGGCGGCAGGCGCGGGCACCGGCAGGTCGACCACAGCCAGACCCTCAGGACCTCCGAACGTCCGGATCGAGATTGCCTTCAATGTGATCTCCTGGTTTTCGGACCGCTCAAGCGCGAGAGCCTCTACGTCACGGACGGTAACGGACGCCCCCGTCCGTTTCGGTAAAGTGAGAGCGGTGACCGACCGTTTGCCTCATGCGCTGCGATCCGACGCGCTGGACAACCGCGAACGCATCCTCGACGCGGCCCGGGCGCTGTTCTCCGCCGATGGCCTGGACGTGCCGATGCGGGAGGTAGCGCGGCGTGCCGGGGTGGGACCCGCCACTTTGTACCGGCACTTCCCGACCAAGCAGACGCTGGTCGCCGAGGCCTTCGCGGACCAGTTGCACGCGTGCCGCGCGATCGTCGACGAGGGGTGCGCGGATCCCGATCCGTGGCGTGGCCTGTGCCTGGTGATCGAGAAGATCTGTGAGCTGCACGCTCGCGACCGGGGCTTCACCGAAGCCTTCCTGGCGGCCTACCCGGGGGTGAGGGATGTCGCCGCCGGTCGTGAGTACACGGTGAAAGCGGTCGCCGAACTGGCCCGGCGAGCCAAGGAAGCGGGGCGCCTGCGGTCCGACTTCGTCCTGGACGACCTGATTCTCGTCCTCATGGCCAACAAGGGGATCCACGCCGCTTCGACCGCCGCCCAGGTCCAGGCTTCCCGGCGCTTTTCCGGGCTGGTGGTCCAGGCGCTCGAAACATGCCCCCGGCACGCACCGCTGCCACCGGCGGCACGACTGGCCTCCGCGCCACCCCACGGCCCCTCGCGGTAGACGCCCAATTTCACCGCGGCGGAGCAGACCGCGGCACCCCGTTCGACACCCTTGGCGACGCGCGTAGACAACCCACTGGTTTTACGTATAACCTCACCGGCTAACCACTCCCGTCGGCACCGTCGGCCGCCTGATCGACCCCGGTACAACCTGCTGAGGAACGCCCTGCCATGACCGCCCCCCGCATCGACACCGACACCCTCCGCCGCCTCCCCAAGGCCGTGCTGCACGATCACCTCGACGGCGGTCTGCGTCCCGCCACCGTCGTGGAGCTGGCCGCCGAGGCCGGGCACCGGCTGCCCACCACGGACCCGGACGAGCTGGCCGCCTGGTACGTCGAGGCCGCCAACTCCGGCGACCTGGTGCGCTACATCGCCACCTTCGAGCACACCCTCGCCGTGATGCAGACCCGCGAGGGCCTGCTGCGCACCGCCGAGGAGTACGTCCTGGACCTCGCCGCCGACGGTGTGGTCTACGGCGAGGTGCGCTACGCCCCCGAGCTGAACACCCGGGGCGGACTGGGCATCGCCGAGGTCGTGGAGAGCGTGCAGGAGGGCCTGGCCGCCGGCATGGCGAAGGCGGCCGCCGCGGGCACCCCGGTGCGCGTCGGCACCCTGCTGTGCGGCATGCGGATGTTCGACCGCGTCCGCGAGGCCGCCGACCTGGCCGTGGCCTACCGGGACGCCGGGGTCGTCGGCTTCGACATCGCCGGCGCCGAGGACGGCTTCCCGGCCGCCGACCACCTGGCCGCCTTCGAGCACCTGCGCCGAGAGAGCGTGCCCTTCACCATCCACGCCGGCGAGGCGTACGGCCTGCCCAGCATCCACCAGGCCGTCCAGGTGTGCGGCGCCCAGCGCGTCGGGCACGGGGTGCGGCTGACCGAGGACATCGTGGACGGCAAGCTCGGCCGTCTCGCGTCCTGGGTGCGTGACCGCCGTATCGCGCTGGAGATGTGCCCCACCTCCAACCTCCAGACCGGCGCCGCCACCTCGATCGCCGAGCACCCGATCACGGAGCTGAAGGACCTCGGCTTCCGGGTCACCCTGAACACCGACAACCGTCTGGTGTCGGGCACGACGATGACCCGGGAGATGGCGCTGCTGGTCGAGGAGGCCGGCTGGGGCGTCGAGGACCTGCGGACGGTCACGGTGAACGCGGTCAAGAGCGCGTTCATCCCGTTCGACGAGCGCAAGGCCCTCATCGAGGACGTGATCCTGCCCGGCTACGCGGCCGCGCTCTGAACCAGCCCCTTGAGGTAGGCGGCCTGTCCGATGTGCTGAAGGTCGTCGGACAGGACGCTCACCAGGCGCACGCCCAGCGTGACCGGCGGGTCCCAGCGCTCGTCCACGACGCCTTCGAGGTCCTTGGCGGCCAGTGAGCGCAGCGCGCCGAGCGTCTGCTCGTGCACCGCGTCGTAGTACCCGGTCAGCAGGTCGGCGCTCTCGACCCGCACCTTCGCGACCTTGGCGGGGCTGTGCCCGTAGCCGGTGTCGGACCGGGGCAGGTCGAGGCCGAAGCGCTTCTCCCAGCCGTCGGAGAGCCACACCTGGTCGAGGCCGAAGGCGTCGGCGACATGGTCGTCCTGCACCCGCGTGAGGTGCCAGACCAGCCAGGCGATGGTGTTGGCGTCGGGCGCCGGGCGGTGGTGCAACTCGTCCGGTCCCAGGCCGTCGAGGGTTTCGTGGACTTCTTCCCGGATGCGGCCGTAGCCGTCGATGAGGATGTCCTTCGCATGCATACCGTCCACCATCACAGATCGGCGGCGCGCACGCGTCCGGAATCAGGAGGACCGGGGCGGTGTCCGGCCCTCCGCTTCGAGGAGGGCGACGAGGGCGCGGGCCGCGGGGCTGGTGGACCGCTCGGGCGGCAGCAGGGCCACCGTCTCGTACTCGGCCTCGCCCGTCCCCTTCAGCGGGAGCGCGGTGAGCGTGGGCCGCTTGTGCCGGAAGTGCCGGGGTACGACCGCGATGCCCAGGTTCTCGTCCACCAGGTCCAGCAGCGTGTGCACGTCGTTGACCTCCAGCGCGACGGTGCGCCGCACCCCCGCCGCGGCGAAGGCGGCGTCGGTGGCCCGGCGCGGGCCCCAGTCCGGGTGGAAGTCGACGAAGACCTCACCGGCGAGGTCGTCCGGGCACAGCAGCGCCCCGGTCGCGGCGAGCCGGTGGCGAGGGTGGCACAGCACGGTCATCGGCTCGCTGGTCAGCGACACCGAGCGCAACTGGTCGCCGTCCGCCCGGGTGCGGTACGCGAAGGCCAGGTCGAGGCGGCCCGCCGCGACCTCCTCGGCCAGCGCGCCCGAGCCCGCCTGGCGCAGCCGGATCTCCACGTCCGGGTGCGCGCCCCGGAAGGCCGCCAGCAGCCGGGCCACGTGCACGCCGGCGATGCACTGCTCGGTGCCCAGCGCCAGCGTGCCGCGCAGCACGCCCTGCACCGCCGCGACCGCCTCGTGCGCCGCGCGCACCTGTGCGAGGATCCGCTCGGCCTCCGCCAGCAGCGCCCGCCCCGCCTCCGTCAGCGTCACCCGCCGCGTGGTGCGTACGAACAGCGGCGCCCGCAGCTCCCGCTCCAGCGCCCGGATGGACGCGGACAGGCCGGACTGGGACACCATCAGACGTTCGGCGGCCCGGGTGAAGTGCTGGTCCTCGGCGACCGCGACGAAGTGCTGGAGATGGCGCAGTTCCATGATTGAGCAGCCTATCCGCTCAATTCCATCCGATTCTCCCGTTGGACCGCCGGCCGCCGCGCGGGGAATCCTGGACCGGTAGATCCATGCCCACCCCCTGGAGTCGCGTTGTACACCGCATCCCCCGACCGTTACGCCGAGATGCCCTACCGGCGCACCGGACGCAGCGGCCTCAAACTCCCCGCGCTGTCGCTCGGCCTGTGGCACAACTTCGGCCCCGACCGCCCCGTGGAGACGCAGCGCGCGATCCTGCGCCGCGCCTTCGACCTCGGCATCACCCACTTCGACCTGGCCAACAACTACGGCCCGCCGCCCGGCGCCGCCGAGTCCGCGTTCGGCGCCGCCCTCGCCGCGGATCTCGCGCCGTACCGCGACGAACTGGTCGTCTCCACCAAGGCCGGCTACCTCATGTGGCCGGGGCCGTACGGCGAATGGGGCTCGCGCAAGTACCTGCTCGCCTCCCTGGACCAGAGCCTGAAGCGGATGGGCCTGGAGTACGTCGACATCTTCTACTCGCACCGCCCCGACCCGGACACTCCGCTGGAGGAGACGATGGGCGCCCTGCACACGGCGGTCCAGCAGGGCAAGGCGCTCTACGTCGGCATCTCCAACTACTCCGCCGCACAGACCCGGGAGGCCGCCCGCATCCTCGCCGACCTCGGCACTCCGCTCCTCATCCACCAGCCGCGCTACTCGATGCTCGACCGGCGCCCCGAGGACGAGGGCCTGCTCGACGCCCTGGACGAAATCCAGGCCGGCTCCATCGTGTACTCCCCGCTGGAGCAGGGCCTGCTCACCGACCGCTATCTGAAGGGCATCCCGGAGGGCTCCCGCGCCGCGGGCGACAGCCCCTTCCTGAACCCGGAGGCGGTCACCGAGGACCTCGTCGGACGGCTGCGCGCCCTCCAGGAGATCGCCGCCGCCCGCGGCCAGAGCCTCGCCCAGCTGGCCCTGGCCTGGGTGCTGCGCGGCGGCAGGGTCACCTCCGCCCTGGTCGGCGCGAGCAGCGCACGCCAACTGGAGGACAGCGTCGGCGCCCTGCGCAACCTGGACTTCGACACGGAGGAACTGAAGCGGATCGACGCGATCATCCGACCGTAGCCTCGCACCGGCCGCGCGGCGGGTGCGAGCGCTTCGCCCCGCCCGCGCCGCCCATGCGGTTGCAGCGCGCCTCTTCCGCGCTGCCGGGCTCCGGTCGTATGGCTGTAGCGCGGGTTGCAGCGCGCCTCGCCCCGGCGGTGGGGCCGGAGTGCCGCCACCGCCGCCCCTGTGCCCGTGGCGTCGCTTCGTGACGTCACGCGCTCGTCGGTACCCGGTCCAGGAAACCCAGTACCTGGCGGATGCGGCCCTCCGCGTCCAGTGTGACCACGTCGAAGCCGGCGACCGGGGCCGAGCTGTCGGCCTCGTTCACCAGCTCCCAGCCGAAGCGCGCGGTGTCGTGGTGGCCGTCCACCGCGCCGAGCGGGCGGAAGACGAACCCCGGGAACTGCTCGTGGGCCGCGGCGATCACCGCCGCCACACCCTCGTGGCCGCGGACGTCGGCGAGCGGGTCGGTGTAGGAGCCGTCCGCGGCCCAGGCGGCGGCGACCGCCTTGCTCAGCGCCTCCGGCTCGGTGGCGTTCCAGGCCTCGAAGTAACGGGCGGCGGCGATCTCGTAGCGTTCGGTGATCACGGACATGGTGAATCAGCCTCCATCGATGTCGTCTGTGCTGGTCGGAGCCGGGTTCGGGGTTTCGCCGACCCGGTGTGACCACCATGCCCGAAGGCCGCCCGGCGGGTCGATTACCTCCGGGGTCATGCCCGGACCGCCCCGCGGAACCCCACCATTTCCATCGAAAAAGGTAGGGAACATGTCAACAGAGTGGCCGGAAAGTCGTGGTGACAGCGTTTCGGCCGGGGCGATACTCGAACATCGAGGGGCACTTCACCGCACAGGAGCCGGACGAGGCGACGGGGGAGTGATACGTGCACGACGAATTCCTGTGCCATGTCACGGCATACGGGGTGTGCGGCGGCCGGCGTATCGGCGTACCGCTCGGCACCTACCGTGCGCCCACCCTGGCGCTGGCTCTGTGGTGGCTGCGCGACCGCGCGTCCTGGATCGCCGAGCGGCTCGACCCCAGTCCGGAAGCGGTCCCCTTTCCGGCGGGGGCGCTGGTGCCGGTCGCGGAGACGGTGGCCGACGTGCCCGCCCTGCTGCGCGGCTGGTGCGCCGACGACGACCAACAGGAGCGCGTGGCCGACGAGTTGGCGGCGGGTCGGCTGGTGCGGATCGCCGCGAGCGACGACACCACGGAGTACGAGCTGCTCGCCGAGTCCGTCGACGCCCTACGGATGCAGCGCACCATTCCGGCGCTCGTGGTGCCCATCGGATGACCGGCGCCGGCGGCGCGCCGCCAGGGCGAGCAGACCGCCGAGGAACCCGGCGACCAGCCCCCACAGGGCGCCCAGGCCCACCGCCTGCCACGTCCGCGGCCGCAGCAGCAGTTCCCCGGACAGGCCGCCGCCCAGGTTGCCGATGCCGAGCAGGGACAGCCCGTAGTGCGCGGAGATCCGGCACAGCAGGCAGATCATCAGCGTGGTGAGGGCCAGCGCGACGCCCAGCCGTACGGCGTGCAGCCACAGCGGGGTCCCCGCCGGTGAGCGCAGGGCCGCCCGGACGGCGACCGCGAGCAGCAGCACCCCGGCCGCCACCGGCAGCCAGGCCATCCGGGCGTCGTAGTCGCTCAGCGTCCGCAGATCGACCTCCGAGACGTCGGGGGTGCGCAGCAGCACGTCCAGGATGTGCGGCACCGGCAGCCCGAACGGACCGTCCACCCGGCCGTGCCAGGTCGCCCCGAGGCCGATGGTCAGGGCGGGCCAGACCAGGTTGGGCAGGCCGAGCAGGATCAGCGCGAAAGTCGTTCTGGCGTGCCCCCGGGTAGCCGCGGTGACGAGCGCGACGACGAGCCCCACGGCGACCGCGGCCAGCAGCAGCTCCACCATCGCGCGGGCCGCGGGACGCGCCCGCTCCCGCCACCTCGGCGCTCGCCCCGGCAACGGCACGCGGCGCGCGGCGAGCAGCGCCACCACCAGCACCCCGACCAGCCACAGCAGCGCGAACAGCACGGTCAGCGGCACGTCCGCGGTGAACCCGATCCGCGGCTCCGCCTCGAACAGCGAGGTCAGATCGCTGAGGGTCCCGCTGCCCACGTCGACGGCGAACGTCTGCCGGGCGGCGAAGGCGAGCCCGGTCAGCGCGAGCAGCCACAGGACGACGACCCGGACGGCCCACCCGGCCAGCTCCCCGGCCGCGGTGACCGTCCCGTGCCGCAGCGGGCGCAGGAAACCCGTGCCGACCACCAGGGCGCCGGCCAGCGCCACGGACAGGGGGAGTACCGTGATCCCGGCTTCGGTCCTGGCCAGGGCGCCCGCGTTCCCGGTGAGCCGGACGCTGCCGCCGACCGCGGTGACCACGGTCGCGGCCAGCACTCGGGGGAACGCCCCGTCCGGCAGGCCGGCCGCGCCCGCCGCCCACAGGCCGGCCGCGGCCACCAGCACCATCACCGCGAGTCCGGTCAGCACCACGGCCAGGGCCTCGGGCCAGCCGTGCCGGGCGGCGGGCCGCGCGGAGACGGTCACAGGGCTCACGCCTGCCACGCTAAGCAGCGGCCGGACGCCCCGCCCGCCGGGGTGGTCCGTCCGCGCCGGTACGGACCGTGACGCGCGCCACTGTGCGCGCACGGCGAACGCCTGGACTGCGAGGCGCGGCCCGGGGTAAGAGGACTGGTGCGAATATCACCGAATGGACCGGGCCACCGGCCTGCGAAAGAGACAGCATGACGGATCATCTGGGCGGGGCAGTGATACCGACCGGTTTCGACGTACCCGTCGAGCCGCTGAGACGTGCGACCCATTTCACCGGCGAGCCCGGCTGCATCGCCGAGGCGCGGGCCTTCGCGGCCCAGTTCCTGGAGCAGCTGCGCACCGAGTGGTGCGCGAGCATCGACCGCGGTGCGGACGGCGAGCTGCTGCTGCTGGTCAGCGAGCTGGTCACCAACGCCGACCGGCACAGCAACGGCCCCTACATCCTGGAACTGGAGGGCACGGACACATCCGTCACGGTCTCCGTCTGCGACAGCAGCACGGCCGTGCCCCACATCTTCCCGAAGAACCCGCAGCGCGTCGGGCGGCACGGCCTGGAGATCGTCAACGCGCTCGCCGTCGAGGTCGCCGTCGAGCGGGTCCCGGTCGGCAAGCGCGTGATCGCCCGGTTCGACCTGCGGCGCTGAACGCCCGGCCGCGGTGCCGGGCGTTCAGCGGGGGCTCAGGCGCAGCCCAGCTCGCCCAGCATCCCCTGCCGCAACCGGGTGATGATCCGCTTGATCAGCCGTGAGACGTGCATCTGGGAGCAGCCGAGCCGTTCCCCGATCTCCGCCTGCGTGGCCTCCTCCACGAACCGCAGATGGATGATCTGCCGGTCCCGCTCGCTCAGCTCCGCCATCAGCGGCGCCAGCGCGTGGAAGTCCTCCACGAGGCTCAGGCCCTCCTCTTCCACGCCGATGAAGTCCGCGAGCACGGCCTCGCCGTTCTCGGGACCCTCGCCGGTGAGCGCGGCGTCCAGGGAGGAGGAGTTGTAGCCGTTGGCGGCGAGCTGGCCTTCGAGCACCTGCTCCTCGGAGAGGTTCATCAGGGTGGCCAGTTCCGCGACCGTCGGCTCCCGGTCGAGGCGGCTGGACAGCTCCTCGCGCGCCTTGGCCAGCTCCACCCGCAGCTCCTGGAGCCGCCGGGGGACGTGCACCGCCCATGTGGTGTCGCGGAAGAACCGCTTGATCTCGCCGACGATGTACGGCAGCGCGAAGGAGGTGAACTCCACCTCTCTGGACAGCTCGAACCGGTCGATGGCCTTGATCAGCCCGATCATGCCGGTCTGGACGATGTCCTCCATGTCGTCGCCGCGGCCCCGGAACCGGCCGGCCGCGAACCGTACGAGCGACATGTTCATCTCGATGAGGGTGTTGCGCGCGTACTGGTACTCGTGGGTCCCCTCCTCCAGTTCGGTCAGCCGACGGAAGAACTGGCGGGACAGCTCGCGGGCGTCCCGCGGGGCCACGGAAGTGGGGTCCGCGATGCCGGGCAGTGCCCCCGCGTCCGTCCCGTCCTGCCCGGTCCTCTCGGTGACCACTGTCTGCGACCGCATCCCGGCGGTATTCATTACCTCTCCCACGAAAGTCACGGTTCGACGTCTGCCTTTTCGGCCTGTGCGTCCGGTCCCTGCGCTGTTGTGTCCACGGCGCGTACCCCGGATCCGGCATTCCATTCCCGCCGGTGGGGTCGCTCACGGGACGGGTACCCCTGGTGACCCGACGCATGCGCATGCCGCACGGCACTGGCGTGAAACCGACGCTCTCCCCGCGTCGGCGCGCACCCGCGGGCCCCGGGCGGGTGCCACCGATGAGTTTCCGGCCGCACGCGGGTCTGTATCCCGACCGTGTTCTCCCAACGAGGAGGTGCTCATGACCACCGACGGTTTCACCACGTGTCTCTGGTTCGACGGCCAGGCGGAGGAGGCCGCGCACTACTACGTGTCGGTCTTCAAGAACTCCCGCGTCGACCGCGTCAGCCGCCACACCGGCGCCGGTCCCGGCCCGGAGGGCTCGGTGCTGACCGTCGAGTTCACGGCCAACGGCCAGCGGTTCCTGGCGCTCAACGGCGGCCCCCAGTTCACCTTCAACGAGTCGATCTCCTTCCAGATCCTCTGCTCCGACCAGCAGGAGATCGACCACTACTGGAACCGGCTCACCGAGAACGGCGGCGCGGGCGGCCCCTGCGGCTGGCTCAAGGACCGGTACGGCGTCTCCTGGCAGGTCGTCTACGACCGGCTGCCCACCCTGATGAGCGACCCGGACCCCGAGAAGGCCGCCCGCGCGGCCCGCGCCATGATGAGCATGGGCAAACTGGACGTCGCCGCCCTGGAGAAGGCGTACGCGGGGGAGTGACACGGGGGACACGGGGCCGGGCCCGGAGCCGGCCCGGCGCGCCGCCCGCATCCGGCTTTCGGGCTACCCGCCTTCCCGGCTATCCGCCTTCCCGCCTTCCCGGCTACCCGGCTACCCGGCCTCGGCCAGGATCTCGGCGATCACATGCCGGGAGTTCCGTGCCAGGGGCGGGTTGGTGTGCCAGTAGTACGGCAGCTGGATCAGCGCGACCGACAGCGCCCAGCCCCGCCCCCGCGCCCACTCCGCGTCGTCCGCGCCGACCGCCTTCCGGAAGGTGTCCCGGACGCGGGCGGGCAGCAGGTTCCACGCCGGCATGAGGTCCACGGCCGGATCGCCCACCCCGGCACAGCCGAAGTCGATCACCGCGCCGAGCCGGCCGTCCTCGACCAGCACATTGCCGGGGGACAGATCGCCATGGGCCCACTGCGGCGGACCGCTGTGCGCCGGGGCGGCCAGCGCCCGCTCCCACAGCGCCGTGACCGCACCCGCGTCCACCCGGTCGCCCAGCTCGGCGACGGCCGCGCGGGTCGCCCCGTCCCGCTCCCGCAGCGGACCACCCCGGTAGCCGGTCGGCGCCCCCTCGGTGCCGACGCGCCGCAGTGCCCGCACGAACAGCCCCAATTCCTCGGCCAGGCGCGCCGGTTCGGTCACCGCCCCCGCCACCGGGTTGGTCCCCTCCAGCCAGCGGTAGACGGACCAGGGCCACGGATACGCGTCGTCGTCGCCGGGCTCGTCCGACGCCACCGGCTCCGGCACGGCCACCGGAAGCAGCGGCCCCAGCCGGGGCAGCCAGCGCTGCTCGTGCCTCAGGTCCGGGACCGCCCCCGGGTGCCGGGGGAGCCGTACCACCAGCTCGGTGCCCAGCCGGAACATGGCGTTCTCCGTGCCGGAGGACGCGAGCCGCCGTACCGGCAGCGCGGACCACCGCGGAAAGCGGCGGGCGACCAGCCGCCGGACCAGGGGGGCGTCGAGGTCCAGCTCGTCCGGGCGCATCTTCTGTGGGTTCACGGCACCCATCCGAGCGCGCCGGCGTCCTCGCTGTCGAGCGAATTCACTCGGGCACCAGCACCGCCGCGCCGTCGAAGCGGCCCGCCTTCAGATCGCGCAGGGCGTCCAGGGCCCGGTCGAGCGGATAGGGGTGGGTGGTCGCGCGGACGCCGTAGCGGGCCGCCAGAGCGAGGAACTCCCGCCCGTCCGCACGGGTGTTGGCGGTGACGCTGCGCAGCTCCTTCTCGTAGAACAGGTCCGTCTCGTAGTGCAACGGCGGTACGTCGCTGAGGTGGATGCCCGCCAGCGCCAGCACCCCGCCCCGGTCCAGGGCGCGCAGCGCGACCGGCACCAGATCGCCGACCGGGGCGAAGAGGACCGCCGCGTCCAGCGGCTCCGGCGGCGGCTCGTCGAGGTCCCGCGCGGAGGCCGCGCCCAGCGCCAGGGCGAGCCTGCGCGAGACCTCGTCCCTGGTGATCACGTGCACGGTGGCGCCCTCCGCGAGCGCGACCTGCGCGCACAGATGGGCGCTGCCCCCGAAGCCGTACAGGCCGAGGCGTCCGCCGCGCGGCAGCGCGGAGCGGCGCAGCGCGCGGAACCCGATGATCCCGGCGCACAGCAGCGGCGCCGCCGACACGTCGTCCAGCGCCTCGGGCAGCCGGTAGGCGAAGGCGGCCGGCACGGTGGTGTACTCGGCGTAGCCGCCGTCCGCGTCCCAGCCGGTGTACTGGGAGCGCGGGCACAGGTTCTCGGCGCCCCGCGCGCAGTAGGCGCACACCCCGTCGGTGCGGCGCAGCCAGGCCACGCCCACCCGGTCGCCCGGCGCGAAGCCGAACACCTGCGACCCGAGACCGGCCACCTCGCCGACGACCTCGTGGCCTGGCGTCACCCCGGCCCGGCGCGCCGGCAGATCGCCCTCGGTGACATGCAGATCGGTCCGGCACACCCCGCACGCCCGCACCCGTACCAGCAGCTCGTCCGGTCCCGGGGCGGGCACCGGCCGCTCCACCAGCCGCAGCGGCTCGCCCTCGACCGGGCCCCGCGCCACCACCGACCACGCCCGCATCGTCATCGCCCGTGCCCTTCCGGGACCGCCGGTGTCCCCTCCCCAGTGTCCGGCAGCGCCCCGCTCCGCGCGCGGCCCGGCCGGGGGCTGGCTAGCGTGAGCAGGCGGGGGCCGCGACGACATCAGGAGGCGGCGGGCATGGCCGTACAACCCGAGGGAACGCCGTGCTGGGCCGACGCGATGTTCACCGACCTGGAGGGGGCCAAGAAGTTCTACGGCGACGTCCTCGGCTGGACCTTCGGCGCGTCCAGGGCGGAGTACGGCCACTACACGCAGGCCTCCGTGAACGGCAGGGCCGTGGCGGCCGTCGTGCCGCCCATGCCCGGCCAGGAGGGCCAGTCGCGGTGGTGCCTCTACCTCGCCTCGCCGGACGCCGCGGCCACCGCCGACAAGATCCGGCAGCACGGCGGTGACGTGCTGATGGAGCCGATGCGGGTCGGCGACTTCGGCACCATGTGCCTGGCCCGCGAGCCCAGCGGGGCCGTGTTCGGGGTGTGGCAGGCGGGCACCCACGAGGGCTTCGAGGCGACGGCCACCCCGGGCGCCTACTGCTGGGCCGAGGTGTTCACCCGCGAGCCCGCGAAGGCGGACGACTTCCTCCGCGCGGTCTTCCCGTACCGCACGAAGGACATCGTGGACGACGCGGTGGACTTCCGGATGTTCCAGGTCGGCGAGGAGACCGTGCTGGGGCGGATGCGGATGACCGACGACTTCCCGCCCGAGGTGCCCTCGTACATCAACGTCTACTTCACCGTCGCAGACTGCGACGAGGCCGTCGCCACGGCCACCAGGCTCGGCGGCAGCGTGCGCTTCGGGCCGATGAGCAGCCCCTTCGGCCGGTTCGCGACGCTCAGCGATCCGCAGGGCGCCGACTTCTCGGTGATCGACATCACCACCACCGAGGGGGAGATGCCGAGGATCCGGGACGCCTGAGCGGGACGGGGCACCCAGGCCGTCATGGGATGATCGTGCGCATGCGTGAACGAGTGGTGGCCGCGTGCGACGGGGCTTCGAAGGGAAACCCCGGACCGGCCGGATGGGCGTGGGTGGTCTCGGACGACGACGAGCGGACGCCCGCTCGCTGGGAGGCGGGCCCGCTCGGCCGGGCCACCAACAACGTCGCCGAACTCACCGCTCTGGAGCGGCTGTTGAGCAGCGTGGAGCCCGGCGTGGCGCTGGAGATCCGGATGGACTCCCAGTACGCGATGAAGGCCGTCACCACCTGGCTGCCGGGCTGGAAGCGCAACGGCTGGAAGACGTCCGCGGGCAAGCCGGTCGCCAACCAGGAGCTGGTGGTCCGCATCGACGCGCTCCTGGACGGCCGGTCGGTGGAGTTCCGCTACGTCCCGGCCCATCAGGTCGACGGCGACCCGCTCAACGACTTCGCCGACCGCGCGGCCAGCCAGGCCGCCACCGTGCAGGAGCCGGCGGGCAGCGAGCTGGGCTCGCCGGTGCCGCCGCCCTCGCCGGACACGCCCAAGTCGGCCGCCCCCCGGAAGAAGACGGTCCGTCGCGCCGGGGGCGCCGCGTCCTCGTCGCGCACCATCAAGGCGAAGTTCCCCGGGCGCTGCGTCTGCGGCCGCTCCTACGCGGCGGGCGAGTCCATCGCCAAGAACGCGCAGGGCTGGGGGCATCCGGACTGCCGTACCGCCGAGGCCGGGTGACGGCAGGCGGCGTGCGCCGAGGGCCGTCCGCGACGCAGACGGCCCCGGACCACCGGTTCCCCGGAGTGTCCGATCGGGTCTCCCCGGAGTGCCCGGTTCCGCGGGAGCGGGCACCGGGTGACAGACTGTCGTCATGGACGAACGTGTAATCGACAGGTCGGGACAGAGGGCGTCGGTGGTCGGGCTCGGCACCTGGCAGCTGGGCGCGGACTGGGGTGACGTGGCCGACAAGGACGCCCTGGCCGTCCTGGAGGCCGCGGCCGAGGCCGGGGTCACCTTCTTCGACACCGCCGACGTCTACGGCGACGGGCGCAGCGAGCAGACGATCGCCACCTTCCTGCGCAGCCGCCCGGATCTGCATGTGCTGGTGGCCACCAAGATGGGCCGCCGCGTCGACCAGCTCCCCGAGAACTACGTCCTCGACAACTTCCGCGCGTGGAACGACCGTTCGCGGCGCAACCTCGGCGTCGACCGGATCGACCTGGTGCAGCTGCACTGCCCGCCCACTCCCGTCTACTCCACCGACGCGGTGTACGACGCCCTCGACACCCTGGTCGAGGAGGAGCGCATCGCCGCCTACGGCGTGAGCGTGGAGACCTGCGCCGAGGCACTGGAGGCGATCGCCCGGCCGAACGTGGCCAGCGTGCAGATCATCCTCAACCCGTTCCGCATGAAGCCGCTGCGCGAGGTGCTGCCCGCCGCCCGCGCGGCCGGTGTCGGCATCATCGCCCGGGTACCGCTCGCCTCCGGGCTGCTGTCGGGCAAGTACACCAAGGACACCGTCTTCGCGGCGAACGACCACCGCACCTTCAACCGGCACGGCGAGGCCTTCGACCAGGGCGAGACCTTCTCCGGCGTCGACTACGAGACGGGCGTGGAGGCGGCCGCCGAGTTCGCGGCGCTCGCCCCCGAGGGCTACACCCCGGCCCAGCTCGCGCTGCGCTGGATCATCGGGCAGGAGGGCGTCACCACGGTGATCCCCGGCGCCCGCAACCCCGAGCAGGCCCGCGCCAACGCGGCCGCCGCGAAGCTGCCGCCGCTGGAGCCGGAGACGTTCACCGCGATCCGGGACCTGTACGAGCGACGCATCGCGGAGCAGGTCGAACACCGCTGGTGACCGCGCCGGTGCACACCGTTTGAAGGAACGGCCCGGCGGTTACTTGCATCGCATGACCGAGGAAGGACGGCGCGGGGACGGACGGCCGGGTGACGGACGGCGCGGCGAAGTGCGGCGCACAGGGCGGAACGAGACGGAGGAGGAGCGGGCCGACCGGATGTGGGGTGAACTCATCCAGGAGGTCCGCGTCGCCCAGACGGGCGTGCAGATCCTGTTCGGTTTCCTGCTGACCGTCGCCTTCCAGCCGAAGTACGCCCGGCTGCCCGACGCCGACCAGCGCATCTACATCGTCACCGTGGTCCTCGGCGCCTGCGCCACCGGCGCCCTGATCGGGCCGGTCTCCCTGCACCGACTGGTCTCCGGCCGCCGGGTCAAACCCCGGGCGGTGCGGCTCGCCTCCCGGCTGACCTTCGTCGGCCTGGTGCTGCTGCTGGCCACCATGACCTCGGCCCTGCTGCTCATCCTCCGGGTGGCCACGCACGCCGGCTACGTGCCCTGGCTGGTCGCGGCCGTCGTCGCCTGGTACCTGGTGTGCTGGTACGGCCTTCCGCTGTGGGCGCGGCGCCGGCACACCGCCCACCCGGAAAACCGGTGACGAACCCGCGAACGTCCCCCGTAGGGTTCGGCCATGATCCCCGAACTCCAGCGGCTCAGCCTGGACCACGCCCCCGCACTGCTCGCCTTCGAACGTGAGAACCGGGCGTACTTCGCCGCTTCCGTCCCCGACCGGGGTGACGACTACTTCGCCCGGTTCGGCGAGCGGCTCGACGCCCTGCTCGCCGAGCAGGAGGCGGGCATCTGCCACTTTCACGTCCTGGCCGGCCCGGACGGGGAGATCCTCGGCAGGGTCAACCTCATGGACGTGGCGGACGGCGGCGCCGACCTCGGCTACCGCGTCGCCGAGCGCGCCGCGGGCCGGGGCCTGGCCACCCGGGCCGTACGGGAGCTGTGCGCACGGGCCGCCGACGCGTACGGCCTGACCCACCTCAAGGCCGCGGCCAGGGTGGACAACCTGGCCTCGCGCACCGTGCTGTCCCGCACCGGTTTCACCGTCGTCGGCGACACCCGGCTCTCCGGCCGTCCCGGCCTCACCTACCGCCGCCCGCTCTGAACGACGCCGCCCGCCGACCGTGCTCAGCCCGTGGCGAGGATGTCCGCCAACAGCTCGTCCACCGGGGCCCGTTCGCGGCCGGGCGGCACGATCTCATGGGTCTCGCGCAGGAACGCGGCGACGGCCGGTGCCCAGGCGTACACCACCGCGCGGTGCCGCCCGCCGTCCGGGCGCGCGTCCCCGAGGAACTCCAGGCGCAGCTCCTGCCACATCCCGGTGCCGGCCGGCCGCAGCCGTACGTCACCGACGCCGACCGGCCTGCTCAGGCCCTCGGCGACCATCTCCCGGTCCAGGCGCCAGTGGGCCAGCACCTGGCCTTCGTGGGCGAAGACGGCCGTGACGGCATACGGGTCGGCGGCGTCGTAGCCGAGGTGGACGAAGACCGGGAAGCGGCCGGTGCCGGAGGTATGGAGCTGCACCACCAGGGTCTTGTTCACGAAGGTGTTCACGCGAGAACCTCCCGGGACGATCGGCGTAGGGTCCACGGGTACCCCCGTTTCGCGCGGGTCGAGCATCCGTCAGCCGAGCGCCTCCCGCAGGGCGGGCAGCAGGGTCTTCGCCGACCAGTCGAGGAACTCCGGCTGGGTGTCGCCGCCGATCTGCACCAGGGCGATCTCCTCGAACCCGGCCTGCGCGTACGGCCGTACGGCCTCGACGAAGGCGTCCGGGTCGTCGCCGCACGGGACGGCGGAGGCGACGTCGTCGGGGGTCACGAACTGGGTCACGGACTCGAAGGAATCCGGGTGCGGCAGCTCGGCGTTCGCCTTCCAGCCGAGCCCGAACCAGCGGAACTGGGCGTGGGCGCGCTTGACGGCCGTGTCCCGGTCGGGGTCGTAGCTGACCGGAAGCTGGCCGACGTGGGGCTTGCCGCGGCCGCCTTCGCGGTCGAACGCCGCCGGCAGCTCCGGCTTCGGCTCGGTCGCGATCATCACGTCGCCGAGCCGCCCCGCGAGCCGGCAGGACTGCTCGCCGGAGACCGCGATGCCGATCGGCGGCGGCTGCTCGGGCACGTCCCACAGCCGGGCCGACTCCACCTGGTAGTGCCGCCCGTGGTGGGTGACGTGCTTGCCCTCGAACAGCGCGCGGATGATCTCCACCGCCTCCTCCAGCATCTCGTGGCGCACGTCCACCGGAGGCCAACCACCGCCCACCACATGCTCGTTCAGGTTCTCGCCCGCGCCGAGCCCGAGCCGGAACCTGCCCTCGGACAGCAACTGCATGGTCGCCGCCTTCTGCGCCACCACGGCCGGGTGGTAGCGCCGGATGGGGCAGGTCACGTAGGTCATCAGCGGAATCCGCGAGGTGGCCTGGGCGGCGGCGCCCAGCACGCTCCACGCGTAGGGGGAGTGGCCCTGCGCCCGCAGCCACGGAAAGTAGTGGTCCGAGGTCACCGAGAAGTCGAACCCGACCTCCTCGGCCCGCACCACATGGTCGACCAGGTCCCGGGGCCCGGCCTGCTCGGTCATCATCGTGTATCCGATTCGCACCATGAGCGCCGAGTCCCCGGACCGGCCACCGCGAAAACGGCCCGCCGACGACGGATCGGCGGGCCGGGGGTGTGTTCCGAAACCAGCTCTAGCGCAGCCCGAAGCGGTCCGCCCAGCCGGTCACCTCCGCGAGGGTCGTGTTGCCCCCGCAGACCACGAGGCCCAGGCGGGCGCCGGGACCGACGCGCGAGACCACCTCGCGGGCCGCCGGGAGCAGACAGCCCGCGGCCGGTTCGGCCCACACCTTGGCGTGGTCGGCCAGTTCCAGGCAGCCACGCACCGCCTCCCGGTCCGGCACCACCAGCACCTCCTCGACCAGCTCGGAGACATGCTCGTACGTCAGCCGGGACACGGTGGGCGCGCTGAGCGTGGTGACCAGCGAGGACACCGGCACCGGCACCGGGCCGCCCGCCTTCAGCGCGGCGGACATCGCCTCGGCGCCCGCCGTCTCCACGCCCCACACCCGCACTCCCGGGCGGCGCGCCCGCAGCGCCGCCGCGATGCCCGCGATCAGCCCGCCCCCGCCGATGCTGACGACGACGTCCGTCAGTTCCTCGCCCGCGTCCTCGGCCAGTTCGAGGCCGACCGTGCCCTGACCGGCGATCACGGCGGGGTCGTCGAACGGGTGGACCACCGTCAGCCCCTCCTCCCCGAGCCGTGCTCCCAGCTCGAAGGCGTCGGCCATGCCGTCGGCCAGTCGCAGCGACGCCCCGGCCTCCTCGGCCAGCGCGCGGGAACGCGCGGGCGCGGTGCGGGGCATCACCACGGTCGCCTTCACGTCGAGGGCCGCCGCCATCACCGCGAGCGCGATCCCGTGGTTGCCGCCGCTGACCGCTACCACGCCCGCCGCCCGCTCCGCCTCGCTCAGCGACAGCAGCTTCGCCACGGCCCCGCGGGCCTTGAACGAGCCCGTGCGCTGGAGCAGTTCGAGCTTGGCGGTGACCGGGACGCCGAGCAGCGCGCCGAGCCCGGGGCTCGCCACGGTCGGCGTCCGCACCACGTGCGGGGCGATCAGCTCGGCCGCGGCTTCGATCTCGGAGATGCCTATCAAGGTGTCGTGCCTTCCGTTCAGTGCTGCTGCGGCTTGTGCTGGGTCAGCTCGCTCGGGCGTACGACGACGACGCCCTCGCCCCGGAGCATCAGCTGTACGGCCTCGCCGGAGCCGCCGCGCAGCATCGAGCCTATCGACTGCGAGCGGTGCAGCGAGGTCTCCAGCCGCTCGGTCCAGCCGACCACCGCGTCCGTGTCGACGTACACCGGCCGCTCCGGCGAGACCGGGACGACCAGCGGCTCGCCCTCGCAGACCAGGCCGAGCCGGCCGTGCCCGCTGAACACGCTGTTGAACAGGCCGCCCGCGGTGATGCCCGAGCCCTTGACCGTCCTGATCTCGTACGACAGCGACGGGTCGAAGCACAGCACATGGCGACCGCCCACGGTGAACCGGTCGCCGGGCTCGATCTCCACGACGAAACAGTTCTGCGCCTCGTGCGCGAGCCAGACCTCGCCCTGCCCGCGCACCGCCATCAAGGGCAGCCCCTCACCGGTGACCGCCCGCTTGAGCATGCCCCCGACCCCCTGCCCCTTGCGCTCGAAAGCCAGGTCACCGCGGTGGGCGACCATCGCGCCCTGCCGGGCGTACATCTCGCCGTCCACCACGTACCTGAGGCACTTGGCGTTCTCGACGGACATGCCCGGCTCGGCGGTCGCCCGCACCATGTGGCGGCCGGAAAAGAGATCACCCTTCATGCGGGCATCCTGACCCGGCGGCACGCCTTCTGCCAAGATCACGGCGCCCGGGGCCTACTCCTTGCCCGCCGCCTGCGGCCACCGCTTGCCCTGCTTCCCGCAGAACGCCGAATCCAGCGCTCCGGCGAGCGTGTTGAGCACCTTGCCGTTGTTCGACGTGGTGGCGAGCGCCGTCATGCTCCGCCCGCCGTCCTTCGTCGCGAACGCGTACGTGTAGTAGCCCTGCACCGTCCCCGTGTGCCCGTACACCGAGATCCCGCACGGCAGATCGCGGCGGCGCAGCCCGAGCCCGTACGCGGTGGTGGCGTCGACCCGGGTCATCCTCTCCATCTCGGCGAGCCGCGCGGCGGACAGCAACCGCCCGCCGAGCAGCGCGCCGTAGAACGTGTCGAGGTCCCGCGCGCTGGAGACGATCGCCCCCGCGCTCTGCGCCCACGACACCGTCTGCTCGGTCGCGTCCACCAGCGGATCGCCCGCCGTGTCGGGGGTGAGGTAGCCGTGCGCGTGGGTGCCCGGGATCCTGGTGTCGGGGTGGACGTAGAAGGTGTCGCGCAGCTTCAGCGGCCCGAAGACGCGGTTCTCGTACTCGGTCCGCACGGAGTGCCCGGTGATCTTCTCGATGAGCATGCCCGCGACGACGAAGTTGGTGTTGGAGTACGAGTACGCCGCGCCGGGCGCGTTGGTGCGGGGATGCCGCAGGGACAGCGCCACCAACTCGCGGTAGGTGAAGACCCTGTCGCGGACCGCCTCGAACCCGCGGACGCTGTCGGCGAACATGTCGTTCGTGAAGTCGTACAGCCCGCTGCGGTGGCTCAGCACCTGGCGCACCGTGATCCGGTCGTCCGGCAGCAGCCCCGGCAGATAGCGGTCGACCGGCGCGTCCAGCACCAGCCGGTGCTCGTCGGCGAGTTGCAACAGGACGACGGCCGAGAACGTCTTGGTGACGCTGCCGACGCGGAACCGGTCACCGGCGCCCATGGGCCGCCGGGTGCCGCGGTCGGCGTAGCCGCGCGTCGCCTGGTACGTCGTGCCGTGGTCGTCGATCCGGGCAAGTGCGCCCGGCGCGCCCGCGGCCACCGCCGAGCGCAGCACCGCGGCCAGGCCCGCCGTGTCGGGCGCCGGAAGCCCGGCCGCCGCGGGGGACTTCACCTCCCCGGTCGCGGCCCGCGCCGGGACCGCGAGCAGCGACAGCGCCACCGCCGCCGCTCCGAGGACCGCACCCCTGCTCACCGTGGCTGACACCATCGGGCACCCACTCCCATCCGTACGTCCGTTGATGCGACATCGGTCACATTCCGGCCTGGGAACCTAGGGGATCGAGGCCACGTCTCCACAGCCGACACACAGTTGGTCATTTTTCGATCACTCTTCGGCGCTCGTTTGCAAAGTATTGCCCTAGAAGGTCGCGAAATGGATCATTTCAGGTTTACGTGCACATGACTGATCCGTAAGGGTGAATCCCGCGGGGCCCGACCAGCCCCGGTGGCGCCGAACCGCGCCACGTCGCAGGGCGGTTGAGGACTTCGCCGCCCTTCACAGAGGGAACCCTGATCAGATTGCGTAAACCGCACATACGCTCGATCGCGCTCGCCGTCGCGGTGGCGACGGCTGCCACGGGCCTGGCCGGTACGGCCTTCGCGGGACCCGCCACGGGGAAGGCGCGCGCCGCCGCGTTCGTCACCAACACCGGCGCCGTGGTGGCCGCGGCCCGCACCGCGGCCTTCGCGCACGCGTCCGCGACCGGCGTCTCCACGGGCGACGAACTGCACGCCAAGGACGTCATGCTGGACCCCGAGGGCGCCCGGCACGTCCGCTTCGAGCGCACCCACGACGGCATGCCGGTGCTCGGCGGCGACCTTGTGGTCCACCTCGACCACCGGCTCGCCTACACCGGCGTGACCCGTGCCACCGACCGGACCGTGAAGCCGGCCGCCGCCACGAAGGCGAAGCTGACCGCGGACCAGGCCGCCACCGAGGCCGCCCGGGCCGCCAAGGGCGAGGCGGGCACCGCCCGGCTCGTCGTGGACGCCCGCGACGGCGCCTCCGCACTCGCCTACCAGGTGACCGTGACCGACCAGGACGGCACCAGCACCGTCGTGGTCGACGCCGTCACCGGCAAGGTGCGCAGCAACACCCCCGACAGCGACCAGTTCCTGTCGCCGAAGCTGGTCAAGAGCCTGCTCAAGAGCGGTGTGACGGCCACCCCGAGCACCGGCGCCGCCCGCGCCGCCGCCCTGGCCCGCGCCGACGCCCCCACCGGCGCCAAGACGGCCTACTACCCGTCGGCCGCGAGCGGCACCGGCAAGACGCTCTACGTCGGCAGCGTCGGTCTCACCACCACGCAGACCTCACGCGGCCACTACCAGCTCGCCGACCCGAGCCGCTACGGCACCGAGGTCCGCGACGCCAAGGGCCGGACCACGGAGAGCTTCGGCGCCGGCACGAAGTTCACCGCCACCACCAACGTGTGGGGCGACGGCACGACCGCCAACCGCGCCAGCGCCGCCGCCGACGCCCAGTACGGCATCGCCAAGACGCTGGACTTCTACCAGAAGACCTTCGGCCGCAAGGGCATCGCCGGCGACAGCAAGGCCGCCCACGGCCTGGTCCACTGGGGCAGCAAGGTCGCCAACGCCTTCTGGGACCCGACCTGCACCTGCATGCTGTACGGCGACGGCGACGGGCGGACCTTCAAGAAGCCGCTGGTCGTCCTGGACGTCACCGGCCACGAGCTGACCCACGGCGTGGTGGACGCGACCGCCAGGCTGGAGCCGACCTACGTCGACTCCGACGGCAACCAGTACGGCGAGCCGGGCGCGCTCAACGAGTCGCTGGCGGACATCTTCGGCTCCGGCGTCGAGTTCTCCGCCGCCAACAAGCAGGACACGCCCGACTACCTGATCGGCGAGAAGCTGGGCCTCTCGCAGAAGTTCCTGCGCCGCCTGGACCACCCCTCGCTCGACAAGCTGGAGGGCACGATCGACTACTGGACACCGGCCACCCACTACACCGAGGTGCACGCCGGTTCCGGGGTCTCGTCGCACGCCTACTATCTCCTCGCGGAGGGCAGCGGCAAGAAGACGATCAACGGCGTGGCGTACGACTCGCCGACGTACCACGGGTCCACGGTCAAGGGCATCGGCCGTACCAAGGCCACCGCCGTCTTCTACCGTGCGCTGACCCGCTACATGGTCTCCACGACCGACTTCCACGGCGCGCGCGTCGCGACGCTGAAGGCGGCCCAGGACCTGTACGGCGCCGACAGCACCGAGTACAAGACGGTGGACCAGGCGTGGGCCGCGGTCGACGTGACCGCCGCCAACACCCCGGCCGCCCGGCGCTGACGGCCGGCGCGCACGACCGGATGCCCCGCCCCGCGCGGGGCATCCGCATGTCCGGGCCCGTGCGGGGCATCCGCACCACCCGATGCCGTGGGCATCATGGACGGCGGCGAGCCGACGAGGAGGGGAAGCGGATGACCGCCCACCGAGGTGCGAAACCGTTCCCGCGGCGGGACCATGACCCGCGTGGGACACACGGGTACGGCCGTGGGGGCCCGGCCGGGTTCCGACGGTCCGCGCGCGCCGTGAACGGCCGGGCCGGGCGCGTCTGCCGGGTCGCCGCCGCCCTGCTGACGGTCGCCGCCTGCCAGGCCGGGCCCGCCCGCGCCGTCGCCCATCCGCCCGGCGAACCGAGCCGGCCCTCCGGCGTGGTCACCTGGGCGGCGAGCGCCGAACGCCTGGGCGCGGGCACCGCGGGCGCGGAGTACCGGCTGATCGTGCACACCAGCGTCGGCGGCACCGCGCCGCGGATCCGTTTCACCAACGCCTTCGGCGACCGCCCGCTGACCCTCGACCGCGTCCACGCGGGCCTTCGCGCGCAGGGCGCCGCCCTGCGCCCCGGCGGCAACCGGCCCCTGACCTTCGGCGGCGCCCACCGGATCACCCTCCCCGCCGGCGCCGTGGCCTGGAGCGACCCGCTGCCCGGCCGGGTGCCCGCCGGATCCGACCTCGCGGTGAGCCTGCGCACCCCGGACGCCGCCGGACCGGCCAGCGGCCACGAACTGGCGCTCCAGACCTCGTACACCGCGCAGGGCGGCGACCGCACCGCCGAGGAGGGCGCCGCCCACTGGACGCGCACCACCGGTTCCTGGTGGTACGTGGACGCCGTCGCCGTACGCCCCGACCACCCGGCCACCGGCGCCGTGGCCGCGCTCGGCGACTCCCTCACCGACGGCTGGCAGTCCACCGCCGACCGCAACCGCCGCTGGCCCGACTACCTGGCCCGGCGCCTGCACGCGGCCCGCGGCGCCCTGCGGGGCGTGGCCGACGAGGGCATATCCGGCGACCGGCTGCTCGCGGACGGCGCGGGGGACGGCGCCGGGCAGAGCGTCCTGCACCGCCTGGACCGGGACGTGCTGTCCCAGCCGGGAGTGCGCACCATCGTCCTCTTCGCGGGCGTCAACGACCTCAAGGCCGGCACCGGGGTCACCGCGGCCGACCTGGTCGCCGGGTACCGGCGGCTGGTACGGCGGGCCCACGCGGCCCACCGGTGCGTGGTGGCCGCCACCATCGGCCCGTTCAAGGGCTGGCCGGAATGGGACCGCGCCGCCGAGGCCGTGCGCCGGGAGGTCAACCGATACATCCGCATGGGCGGGCAGTTCGACGCCGTCACCGACTTCGACCGGACGCTGCGCGACCCCCGCGACCCCGAGCGGCTGCGCCCGGAGTACGACGGCGGCGACCATCTGCACCCCGGCGACCGGGGCATGCGGGCCCTCGCCGACACCGTCGACCTGGACCGGCTCGACTGCCCGCGCCGAGGCTGAGGCGCCGGCTCAGCCCAGCGTCCGCGCCCAGTCCTCCGGTACCCGCCCCGCCGGGCCCGGCACCGGCTGGTCGGCGGGATGCGAGGCCGGCGGGGCGAGTTCGGGTCCCTCGGTGAACAACTCCTCGGTGGCGTAGTTCCAGAACCACCCCTCGTCCGGCTCGAAGCTGCGGATCACCGGATGACCGGTGGCCCGGTAGTGCGCGGTGGCGTGCTTGTCGGGCGAGTCGTCGCAGCAGCCGATGTGCCCGCACTGGGCGCAGCGGCGCAGATGGAACCACCAGCCGCCCGTCGCCTCGCACTCCACGCAACCGGTGCCGCTGGGCGGGACGCCCGGTTCGATGCCTTCGACGCCGCTCATGAGGCCTCCTTCGTTCGTTCCCCGGCCGGTCCGGGCCGCTCGGCGGTCAGCGGCAGCAACACCTGGAAACGGGTGTCGCCGGGCTCCGAGTCGACCCGCAGCGTGCCGTGGTGCTTGTTGACGACGATCCGCCAGGAGATGTCCAGGCCGAGCCCGGTGCCCTCGCCGACGGGCTTGGTGGTGAAGAACGGGTCGAAGATCCGGCCCCTGATCTCCGGCGGGATGCCGGGCCCGGTGTCCCGGAACTCCACCAGCAGCCGGTCGTGCTCGCGCGCGGTACGCACCGTCAGCGTGCCCTCGCCGCCCGAACTCCGCATCGCGGACACCGCGTTGTCGACGAGGTTGGTCCACACCTGGTTCAGCTCGGCCGGGTAGGCGGGCACCGGCGGCAGCGTCCGGTCGTAGTCCTTGACCACCCGGATGCCCGAGCCGGTCTTCGCCGACAGCATCAGCAGGGTGCTCTCCAGGAGTTCGTGCACGTCCACCGCCCGGTACGGCGCCCGGTCAAGCTGCGAGTACTGCTTGGCCGCGTCCACCAGGTGCGAGATGCGGGTGGTGGCGTCCTCGATCTCGCTCATCAGCAGCTCGGTCTCGACGGTGTAGTTGAGCCAGCCCATCGCGCCCGGCAGGATCTCCTCGTCCACGGCCGCCGCGACCTGCTCCAGCCAGTCGACGTCGAGTCCCGCCTGGACGAAGACCGGTGCCAACTGCCAGCCGTTGCCCACGCCGTGGTCGTCCAGCCAGTCCCCGAGCAGGTCCTCCCGGTCGGCGGCCTCCAGCGGGCTCAGCGCCGGGGCCTTCGCCACCCGCTCCGCGGTGCGCTCCTGGATCTCCACCAGGTTCGCCAACGCGTCCCGGGAGAAGGGCCCTTCGGCGATCACGGCCAGCTTGCGCCGCATCTTCGCCACCCGCTCCCGCAGGGTGGCGGTGGCGCGCACGGCCGCGGCCGCCGGGTTGTTCAGCTCGTGCGTGAGCCCCGCCGACAGCGAGCCGAGCGCCAGCAGCCGCTCCCGCTGCCCGATCGCCGCCTGGGTGTTCTTCGATCCCATGAACAGGCCCTCCAGCAGATGCACCGCCATCGGGAACCACTCGTGCATCACGTCCGCGAAGAGGTCCGCGGGCAGCACGAAGAACCGCGTCGGCTCCGTGACCCGCATCGAGTTGGTGTACACCTGCCGCACCCGGTCGCCCAGATACGCCTGCATCGCGCCGCCGTACACACCGCGCTGCGAGGTGCGGGCGACCTCCACGTCGTCCCCGCCGACCCGGCGCGAGATCACCGCCGTGCCCTCGACCATCACGAAGAAGCAGGTCGCCGGGTCGCCCTCGGTGTACACCGGGCCCGGCTGGAACAGCTCCACCCGCCCCTGGGCGCACAGCCGCCCCAACTGCCCGGCGTCGAGCTTCTCGAAGAGGAAGAGCGACCGGATCTCCTTCGGGTCGCACGGCATGACCTGCCCGCTCACGACTGCTCCAGGTACCGGTGGACGAGCATGACGGCCATGGCTCCCTCGCCGACGGCGGACGCGACGCGCTTGGCGGACTCGGCGCGCGCGTCGCCCGCCACGAACACCCCGGGCACGCTGGTCTCCAGGTGGTACGGCGGCCGGTCCAGCTCCCAGCCGGCCGGCGGCCGCCCGTCGGCGGTCAGGTCGGGCCCGGCCAGGATGAAGCCGCGCTCGTCGCGCAGCACGCTGTCGCCGAGCCAGTCGGTCAGCGGGGCCGCGCCGATGAACACGAACATCCACTGGGCGTCGACCCGTTCGGTCTCGCCGGTCTCCAGGTGACGCAGCGTCAGCTGTTCCAGGTGCCCCGAGCCGTGGGCCGCGTCCACCACCGTGCGGCAGCGCACCTCGATGTTCGGCGCCTCGTCGATCTGCTGGACCAGGTAGTGGGACATCGAGGCCGACAGGTCCGCCCCGCGCACCAGCAGCGTCACCGACTTCGCGCCCCGGGCGAGGTACATCGCCGCCTGGCCCGCCGAGTTGGCGCCGCCGACGATGTACACGTCCTGGCCCTGGCAGCAGGCCGCCTCGGTGAGCGCCGAGCCGTAGTACACCCCGCAGCCGGTCAGCTCGGCGCAGCCGCCCGCCGCCAGCTGCCGGTACTGCACGCCGGTCGCCAGGATCACGCTGTGCGCGGCGATCGCCGTACCGTCCGAGAACCGCACGACCCGCGCGGCGCCGCCCGTCTCGAGCCCCGTCACCTCGCGCGCGGTCAGGATCTCGGCGCCGAACCGGGCCGCCTGCCGCCGGGCCCGGTCGGTGAGCTGGGCGCCCGAGACGCCGTCGGGAAAGCCCAGGTAGTTCTCGATGCGGGAACTCTGCCCGGCCTGCCCGCCGGTCGCCGAGCGCTCCACGAGCACCGTGCGCAGCCCCTCCGAGGCCCCGTACACGGCCGCGCCGAGCCCGGCCGGGCCGCCGCCGATCACCACGAGGTCGTAGAAGTCGGCCGTGGGGGTCGTCGCCAGGCCCACCCGCGCGGCCAGTTCGGGCGCCTCCGGCTCGACCAGCGCCGAGCCGTCCGGGGTGACCACCACCGGCAGCCGCTGCCCGTCCTGCCCGGCCGCGGCCAGCAGCCGCCGCCCCTCCGGCTCGTCCACCGAGTACCAGCGGTAGGGCACCTGATTGCGGGCCAGGAACTCCCGCACGTCCGAGGACGGCGCCGACCAGCGGTGCCCGACCACCTTGGTGCTCGGCACCGGCTTGTGGTCGCTGGCGCGCCATGCCTGGAGGAGATCGTCCAGGACCGGATAGAGCTTCTCCTCCGGCGGATCCCAGGGCTTGAGCAAATAGTGGTCGAGGTCGACCACGTTGATCGCGTCGATCGCCGCGTTCGTGTCCGCGTACGCGGTCAGCAGCACCCGCCGCGCTCCCGGGTACACGTCGAGCGCCTGCTCCAGGAACTCGATGCCGTTCATCCGCGGCATGCGGTAGTCGGCCAGGATCACCGCCACCAGATCGCCGCGCAGCTTCAGTTCGCGCAGCGCCTCCAGCGCGGACGGCCCGGACTCGGCGCGCACGATCCGGTACGACGCCCCGTAGCGGCGTCTCAGGTCGCGGGCGACGGCACGGGAGACCCCCGGGTCGTCGTCCACGGTCAGGATGACGGTCCGCGTCGCGTCGGCGGCCGGTGTCATCGGGGCCTGTGCGCTGGGCGCGGCCTCTGTCATGGATCTCCCACCCCGAGCGTCGGAATACCGCGGGCCGGTGGCGTCGGGCCACCGCACCGGTACGAGCCCATCGTATGTTCGATCGTCCGGCTTCGCCCCGATACCCCGGCTCGGCCCGGGAGCGCGGAGGGCCGGGGTCCGCCGGGGGCACGCGGTGTCCGATAGTGGGCACCAGCAGCAGGAACGGGCGGCACCACGAGGAGGCCACGCATGACACGCGCGATCACGGCAGGGCTGGACGGCACGGAGGAGAGCCTGGCCGCGCTGGACTGGGCGGCCCGGGAGGCCGTGCGCCGGGGGCTGCCCCTGCGGGTCCTGCACGCGTGGCACCACGCCGAGAAGCTCGCCGGCGACCGGGACACCCAGCGGGGGTGGGCCGAGCAGGGCGTCGCGGAGGCGGTGCGTCAGGTCGCCGGGCGGCATCCGGAACTCACGGTGGGCGTCGACGTGGTCGAGGAGGGCGCCGTCGAGGCGCTGGGCCGCGCGGCCCGGGACGCGGAGATGCTGGTCCTGGGCTCGCGCGGACACGGGCGGGTGGTCGGCTTCCTGCTGGGCTCGGTCGGACAGCACGTCATCGCCGAGGCCGCCCGGCCCGTGGTGCTGGTGCGCGCGGGCGACCGCGCGGCCCTGGAGGCCGCCGGGCGGGAGGTGGTGGTCGGCCAGCACGGCGACGCCGAGGACAGCGCGGACGCGCTGCGCTTCGCCTTCGAGGCGGCGGCGGCCCGCGGCGCCACCGTGCGCGCCGTACGGGCGTGGAGCCTGCCGCCGGTCTTCGCCTACAGCCCCGGCTCGCTCAGGCTGCTGGACGAGGCCGGCGGTCTCGAACCGTACGAGAAGCAGGCGCTGGCCGACGCCCTGCGGCCCTGGCGCGAGCGGTTCCCCGAGGTCCCCGTGGCCGAGCAGGTGGAGATGGGCAGCGCGGCGCAGGTGCTGCTGTCGCTCGTCGGCCGCGCCCAGCTGATGGTCGTCGGCCGCCGGGCCCGGCGCACCGCCGTGGGCGCCCGCATCGGCTCCGTCGCACACGGGGTGCTGCACCACGCCGACTGCCCGGTGGCGGTGGTCCCGCACACGTGATCCGCGTCAACTCCCGCCGCGCGTACGGGAGCCGCGGGTGGCCCGGTCCCGGGCCTGTTCGGCGGCGGCGCGCACCGCGCCCCGGTGGACCGGGCCGTGACCGGGCAGCAGGGTGTCGCCGTCGAGCGCGGCGATCACGTCCAGGGAGGCCAGCACCCCGCCGCGCTCGTGGTGGAAGAAGCCGGGCAGGAGCTGCGGCCCCTTGACGCGCGACACGGCGTGCCCGCTGATCAGGGCGTCGCCGGAGACCACGATGCCGGCCTCGGGCAGGTGGTAGGCGCAGTGCCCGTCGGTGTGGCCGGGGGTGTGCACGGGCACCGGCCGGCCCGGCAGGTCGAGCGCGCCCGCGCCGGGGAACGGCTCGGGCGCGGTGACCGGGTTGTGCGCGGTGCCGCCGACCTTGACGACGTGCGCGGCCCAGGGCAGCATGCCCGGCCGCCACGCGTTGCGGACCACGTCGCCGATGGTCGCCTGGTGCAGGAAGTCCCGCCGGGCGTGCGGGACTTCGGCCGGGTGGAGGTAGACGGGCGTGCCGTACGTGGCGCGCAGGTACTCGGCCGAGCCCAGATGGTCGTTGTGCGCGTGGGTGATCAGCACCGCGGCGACCGCCTCCGGTGAACCGCCCACCGCCGCGAGGGACTCCAGGACCCCAGGCCGGTCCCCGGGGTAACCGGTGTCGATCAGGGTGAGATCGTCCCCGTCCTTCAGAATCACCCAGTTGACGTGGTTGCCGTGCACCAGGTAGGTGCCGTCGGCGACTTCGTGTACCTCTGCCCGCATGGTCTCTCCGCGCCCGAGTGCCAGTGATCGTCGGGGGGACAGCCAATCAGATCAGCGCACGCCGTGCGGCCGGAACTGGATGCTGATCCGCGGTCCCGCCGCCCGCGCCGTCTTCGGCACGCAGTGCTCCCAGGTGCGCTGGCAGGAGCCGCCCATCACGATCAGATCGCCGTGCCCGAGCGGCCGCCGTACCGTGGCGCCGCCCCCGCCGGCCGGGCGCAGCAGCAGATCGCGGGGCTCGCCCACGGAGAGGATCGCGACCATGGTGTCCTCGCGGGCGCCCCTGCCGATCCGGTCGCCGTGCCAGGCCACGCTGTCCCGGCCGTCGCGGTAGTAGCACAGCCCGGCGGTGGTGAACGGCTCGCCCAGCTCTCCCGCGTAGTGCCGGGACAAGGCGGCGCGGGCCTCGTCCAGGACGGGGTGGGGGAGCGGGTCCGCGGCCCCGTAGAAGGCCAGCAGGCGGGGTACGGCGACGACCTGGTCGTACATCTTCCGCCGCTCGGCGTGCCAGGGGACCTCCGCCGCGAGCCGCTCGAAGAGGGCGTCGGCACCGGTCAGCCAGCCGGGCAGCACGTCGATCCAGGCGCCGGCGCCCAGCACGGTCCGGCTCAGCCCCCTCAGGGGGCCGAGGCGCAGCTCGTCGGTCTGGTCGAACAGGGAGCCCTGGAGGTGCGTGGCCATGAGGCCAGCGTACCTCTTATTCGAAAATACGTTCCCATTTGATCGCCGACGAGGTCGCCGGTCCAGGGCTCTTTCGATACATCGCCGTATCGGATACATTCGCGTATCGAACGGAGGTGCCGTGGTGCAGGAGACCGCCAGACGCGTCACCCGGCGCCGGGTGCACACCCGCGCCCGGCTGCTCGACGCCGCGTTCCGGGTGTTCGCGGCCAAGGGTTTCGGGCGCGTCTCCATCGAGGAGATCTGCGAGGCGGCCGGGTACAGCCGGGGCGCCTTCTACTCGAACTTCGCCACCCTGGACGAGCTGTTCTTCGCCCTCTACCAGGAGCGCGCCGACCTCATCGCCGACCAGGTCGCGGGCGCCCTCGCAGAGGACGGCCCCGGCCTCGACGTACCGGCCGCCGTGGACCGCGTCACCGAGGTGCTGCTGCTCGACGTGGACTGGCTGCTGGTCAAGACCGACTTCCTGGTGCACGCGGCCCGGGACCCGCGGGTCGCCCGCGCCCTCCTCGACCATCGCGCCCGGCTCCGCGAGGCCGTCGCCGACCGCCTCTTCCGGGCCCGGGGCCATACCGGACTCCCCGCCGTGCTCGGCGACGTGGCCGGTGCCGCGCACGCCGTGGTCGCGGCCTACGACGGCGTCACCACCCAGCTCCTCCTGGACAAGGACGTCGAGCACGCGCGGATCTGGCTCAAGCAGCTGCTCACCGCGCTGCTCACGGACGGCGGCGGCACGCCGGACGGCGCCGCACAGACGCACTGACGCACTCACGCACTGACGCACTCACGCACTGACGCACTCACGCACTGACGCGAAGTGCTGGATCGACGTACTGAGGAAGGAACCTCCACGCCATGGACGCGGACGTCATCGTCGTCGGAGCGGGCCTCGCCGGCCTGGTCGCGGCACACGAACTCACCAGCCGGGGGCGCCGGGTGGCCCTGGTGGACCAGGAGAACGCCGCCAACCTCGGCGGCCAGGCGTACTGGTCCTTCGGCGGGCTCTTCCTCGTGGACTCGCCCGAACAGCGCCGCATCGGCATCAAGGACTCCTTCGACCTGGCCTGGAACGACTGGCGGGGCAGCGCGCGGTTCGACCGGATCGCGGACGAGGACTCCTGGGCGGTGCGATGGGCCCGCGCCTACGTGGAGTTCGCGGCCGGCGAGAAGCGGTCCTGGCTCCAGGGACACGGCATCGAACTGCTGCCCACCGTCGGCTGGGCCGAGCGCGGCGACCTCAGGGCCGACGGGCACGGCAACTCCGTGCCCCGCTTCCACATCGCCTGGGGCACCGGCACCGGAGTGGTCGAGCCCTTCGTCCGGTACGCCCGGCAGGCCGCCCGGGACGGACTGCTGACCTTCTACCACCGCCACCAGGTGGACGACCTGGTCATCGAGGACGGCACCGCCCGCGGCGTGCGCGGCACCGTCCTCGCCGCCGACGACGCCCCGCGCGGCGTCGCCTCCAGCCGCGAACGCGCCGGCGACTTCGAACTCACCGCCCAGGCCGTCGTCCTGACCACCGGAGGCATCGGTGCCGACCACGACATCGTGCGCCGCTACTGGCCCGCGCGGCTCGGCACGCCCCCCGCCCGGATGGTCACCGGCGTCCCCGCCCACGTCGACGGCCGCATGCTCGACATCAGCGCGGCGGCCGGCGTACGCCTGGTCAACCGGGACCGGATGTGGCACTACACCGAGGGCCTGCGGAACTGGGACCCCGTCTGGCCCGGCCACGGCATCCGCGTCCTGCCCGGCCCCTCCTCCATCTGGCTGGACGCCCTCGGCCGCCGGCTGCCCGACCCCTGCCTGCCCGGCTACGACACGCTGAGCACCCTCAAGTACCTGCGCACCACCGAGGACATCGCGGGCTACGACCACTCCTGGTTCATCCTCACCCGGAAGATCGTCGAGAAGGAGTTCGCGCTCTCCGGCTCCGAGCAGAACCCCGACATCACGGCCAAGGACCGCAAGGCGGTGCTGCGCGACCGCGTCTTCGGCAAGGGCGCCCCAGGGCCGGTGCAGGCGTTCCTCGACAAGGGCGCCGATTTCGTCACAGCGGACCGGCTGGAGCGGCTGGTCGAGAAGATGAACGGCCTCACCGGGGAGCCGCTGCTGGACGCGGCCGAGGTGCGCCGCCAGATCGAGGCCCGCGATCTTCAGATGGCCAACCCGTACAGCAAGGACTCGCAGATCCAGGGCATCCGCAACGCCCGCCGGTACCTGGGCGACCGCCTCGGCCGGGTGGCCGCCCCGCACCGCCTCCTCGACCCGGCGGCGGGCCCCCTCATCGGCGTACGGCTGCACGTGCTGACCCGCAAGACGCTCGGCGGCATCCAGACCGACCTCGACTCACGCGCCCTCGGCGCCGACGGCACCCCGGTCGAGGGGCTGTACGCGGCGGGCGAGGTGGCCGGCTTCGGCGGCGGCGGGGTGCACGGCTACAACTCCCTGGAGGGCACCTTCCTCGGCGGCTGCCTGTTCTCGGGACGCGCCGCGGGCCGGCACGCGGCCCGGCACACCGGCTGACCTCAGCCGCCGAGCAGTTCCAGGAGCACTTGGGCGTGGCTGCGTTCCGGCGTCTTCGTCGCCGTCAGGAGGGTCACCGGCCCCTTGCGGACCGACGTGCGCAGGCCGTCGAGCAGCCCGGCGGCCTCGGGGGCGTCCAGCTCCGCCTCGTACCGGTGGCGGAACTCCTCGTAGGAGCCGCCGCCGTGGAACCAGGTGCGCAGCTCGGCCGAGGGGGTGAGCCCCTTGGGCCACTCGTCGACGTGCGCGGCCTCCTTGGCGAGGCCGCGCGGCCACAGCCGGTCGACCAGCACCCGCAGCCCGTCGTCCGGCTCGGGCGATTCATAGATCCGGCGTACGCGCACGCTCACGGTCTGGCCCTTCCTTCATCACGGCGGCCGCTTTCGGCGAGCGTACTGCGCGGGCCGCGCAGCCGCCGTTCGGCGACGAGGGCGCGGCCCGCACCCGGCACCGCCGTTCGGCCGTCCGGCGGGCCCGGAATGTGCCGGGCGGCGACACGGCCGGCGGATGGCCAGAATGAATCGGAGACCCGACGACATCGGCGCCTCTAGTCTGTGGGCCAGCCGAGCACCAGCCACCTTCCGAGGAGCGCACGTGACGCCACGCCGCAGACAGCCCGCACGCCGTCGTACCCCCGGTCTCGGCCGCGGGACGGTCCTCGCCACCGTCCCCGTCGCCGTGGCCGCACTCCTCGGCGCCGGACCGGCCGGGGCGGGCACCACCGGCGCGGCCGGCGCGGGCGACCCCTACTTCCCGCTCAGCGGCAACGGCGGCTACCACGTGCGCCATTACGACCTGACGCTGCGCTACCGGAGCGGCGGCCGGCTGGACGGCACCGCGATCCTCACCGCCCGCGCCACCCAGCCGCTCACCCGCTTCGACCTCGACCTGAAGGGCCTGACGGTCGGCGGCGTCACCGTCGACCGCACCGCAGCGTCCTTCAAGCGCTCCGGGCAGGAACTCCTCGTCACCCCGCGCCACGCCCTGCGCGCCGGGCAGGACTTCAGGGTCACCGTCGCCTACCACGGCACCCCCGAGCCCGTCACCGACCCCGACGGCTCGGCGGACGGCTGGATCCCGACCGACGACGGCGCCTTCGTCGCGGGCGAGCCCCAGGGCGCGATGACCTGGTTCCCGGCGAACGCCCACCCCAGCGACAAGTCGTCGTACGACTTCACGATCACCGTGCCCGAGGGCCGCACCGCCGTCGCCAACGGCACCCTGCTCGGCCGGCGCACCGCCAAGGGCGAGACCACCTTCCGCTGGCGCGAGACCGAGCCCATGGCCGCCTACCTCGCCACCGCCACCATCGGCACCTTCCAGGTCCGGCAGTACACCACCCGTGACGGCATCCGGATCTACGACGCCGTGGACCCCCGCGAGGCCGAGGACGCGGCCCCGGTGCTCAGGCAACTGCCGTCGGTCCTGGAGTGGGAGAGCAAGCTGTTCGGGCCCTACCCGTTCAAGTCCGCCGGATCCATCGTGGACCACGCCGACGTCGGCTACGCCCTGGAGACCCAGACCCGCCCGCTCTACGACTCCGCGCCCGACATCCTCACCCTGGTGCACGAGAGCGCCCACCAGTGGTACGGCGACTCGGTGTCGCTGACCTCCTGGAAGGACATCTGGCTCAACGAGGGCTTCGCCACCTACGCCGAGTGGCTCTACTCCGAACAACACGGCGGCGACAGCGCCCAGAAGACCTTCGACGCCCTCTACGCCCGCCCGGCGGGCGACGAGCTGTGGGCCTACCCGCCCGGCGACCCGGGCAGCGGCGAGAACATCTTCGGCACGCCCGTCTACGACCGCGGCGCCATGGCCCTGCACGAGCTGCGCAAGGCGGTCGGCGACCGGACGTTCCTCAGGATCCTGCGCGGCTGGGCCACCGAGCACCGCGACGGACACGGCACCACGACGCAGTTCGAACGGCTCGCGGAACGGGAGTCGGGCACGTCGCTGAACTCCCTCTTCCGGACCTGGCTGTACACCGAGGGCAAGCCGAACAAGGCCTGAGTTCTTACCAATTCCTCATATTCGTCGGCCATCGTCGACGACATGATCAACCGCAGAACCGCCGTATCCCTCCTCGCCTCCCCGCTGCTGCTCACCGGCTGCGGCGGGAGAGCCGGGAAGGCCGGGCACCGGGCGCGGTCCAGCCGCCCGGCGCCCGCGACCGGCACCACCTCCCAGGCCGAGCACACCCCCCAGGGCATACCCGGGCTCGGCCCCACCCGGTCGGCGGCGATACCGCGGCAGTGCACCCAGGCCGTCGTCGCCACCGGACGTGGCCCCGACTCCCCGCAGTGCACGGTCGTCCTGCACCAGCGCACCGCGAACGGCTGGCGGCCCAGCCCGAGTTGGCCCGCACACAACGCGCTGCACGGCTGGAGCGCCCACCACATGCTGGGCGACCTGCGCTCCCCGCTCGGCGTGTACACCCTCTCCGACGCCGGGGGACTGCTGCCCGACCCCGGCAGCCGGCTGCCGTACCACCGGTCCAGCGGATTCCACTCGCCCGGCACCGGCTTCGAGGGCGAACCCCTGGACGGCTCCTTCGACTACGTCATCGCCATCGACTACAACCGCGAGCCCGGCACCTCACCGCTGGACTGGACCCGCCCCCTCGGCCCGAAGCGCGGCGGGGGAGTCTGGCTGCACGTCGACCACGGCGGCCCCACCCACGGCTGTGTCAGCGTGGCCAAGGCGCACATGAAGGACCTCCTGCGCACCCTCGACCCGGCCCGGCACCCGGTCGTCGCGATGGGGTACGCCGACTGGCTCGCGACCTGAGCGGCTCAGGAGCGGCTTAGGATCCGACTCGTGTGCGCACATGTGCTGGTCGCCGAGGACGACGAGAAGCAGGCCGAACTGATCCGCCGCTCCCTGCTGGCCGAGGGACACACCGCGACGGTGGTGCACGACGGCGCGGCCGCGCTCGCCACGGCCCGGCGCCTGCGGCCCGACCTCCTCGTCCTCGACCTGATGCTGCCGGTCCTGGACGGCTTCGGCGTCTGCCGCGGACTACGCGGCGAGGACGGGGAGCTGGACGTCCCCGTGGTGATGCTCACCGCCCGCTCCGGCGAGGACGACCTGCTGCTCGGCCTCGAACTGGGCGCCGACGACTACCTCACCAAGCCGTACAGCCCGCGCGAGCTGATGGCCCGCATCCGCACGGTGCTGCGGCGCAGCGGACGCGTCGCGGGCGTCCGCGGCGACGACCCGGCGGTGCGGGCCGCCGGGATCAGCGTCGACCCCGGGCGCCACGAAGTACGTTGCGACGGCGTGCCGGTGGACGTCACCCCGGCCGAGTTCCAGATCCTGCTGGCGATGGCGGCGGAGCCGGAGCGGGTGTTCACCCGGCGACAACTCCTGCACTGCACCCGGGGGTTCGACCGGTCCTCCACCGAACGCGCCGTCGACGTCCACATCATGAACCTGCGCCGCAAGATAGAGGCCGACTCCCGGCGTCCGGTACGGCTGCTCACCGTGTTCGGCGTCGGCTACAAGCTCAGCGGCCGGCCGTGAGACCCCCCGCGCGGCGGCGGATCCCGCTGCGCAAGCGGCTCCTCGTCCGGCTGCTGTCCGTCTCCGCCCTGATCGCCGTCTGCTCGGTGGCGGCCACCGCCTGGCTCGCGGTGACCACCACCACCAGCGCCCTCAAGGAGGAACAGGGCCAGGACCTCGCCGCCGACAACAGCATCCTCGCCCAGCTCAGCGGGTACGCGGCCACCCACTCCGACTGGTCCGGCGTCCGGCGGTCCGTGCGGGACCTGGCCGCCCGGACCGGCCGCCGGATCGCGCTCACCACGCCCGACCGCACCCTCGTCGCCGACTCCGCGCCGCGCGGCACCCCGCTGCCGCCCCGGCCCGCCGCGAGCGTCGACCCGCTGCGCACCGACACCTACAGCGAGACCGGCGCCCAGCTCAGCGGCATCGACCCGCGCGCCGTCGGCCCCTACCGGCTGCCCGCGCGCGAACGCGCCGAACTGGACGCGCTGGCCACCCGGGGCAGGAAGTGCTACGCCGACTACGGCCTCCGGACCACGGTGCTGCACACCCCCGGCGGGCGCCCCGTGCTCACCGGCACCGACGGCGCCACCCCCTCCCGCTACGGCGTGACGGGGTGCGAGGACGACCGGCTCGTCGCCCCCACGCCCACCGAACGCAAGGCCCTGGACGCGCTGTCCGACCTCGCCCGCCCCTGTCTGAAGCAGGCGGGCCTGGAGACCGGCGACGGCCCGCTGTTCCTCGCCTTCGACCCGACCGCCGAGGATCACTTCGGCGGCGGCCCGCTGCTCGCCAAGCTCACGGGGCAGGCCGACGGCGCCACCGTGCGCTCGGCCCGGACCTGTGTGCTCACCGCCCGCCGCGCCCAGCTGGAGCCCTATGTCGCCCCGGCCGCCGACCTGTTCCTCGGCATCGGCGACCGGAACCCGTCCCGCTTCGACATGTCCCCCCAGAACAAGGCCAAGGTGGTCTCCGCGGCCGGACTGGTCCTCGCCGTCACCGTCGCCGTGACCGCCGCCGTCGCCATCCGGCTGGTCCGGCCGCTGCGCGCGCTGACCGCGGCCGCGCAGGCGCCGCCCGAGCAGCACGTCAGGGTGCCGGTGACCACCCGCGACGAGACGGGCATCCTCGCGGAGGCGTTCAACGAACTCACCGAGCGCCGCGAACGCCTGGAGGCCCAGCGCAAGGCCATGGTCAGCGACATCGCGCACGAGCTGCGCAGCCCGCTCACCAACATCCGCGGCTGGCTGGAGGTGATGCGCGACGGCGTCGTCGACCCGGACCCGGGCCTGCTGGACTCCCTGCACGAGGAGGCGCTCGTCCTCCAGCGGATCATCGACGACCTCCAGGACCTCGCGGCCGCCGAGGCCGGCACCCTGCGGCTGCACCGCGAACCGCTGTCCGCCGGCGAGCTGCTCGACCAGGTCGCCGCCGCCCACCGGGTGGCCGCCGACGCGGCCGGGGTCACGCTGGTGACCGAGGCGGAGCCGGCCGTCTGGCTGGACGCCGACCCGGTACGGATGCGGCAGGCGCTCGGCAACCTCGTCTCCAACGCCCTGCGGCACACCCCGGCCGACGGCACGGTCACCCTGACGGCCCGCCGGGACGCCGCCGACGCCGTGCTCACCGTCGCCGACACCGGCTCCGGCATCGCCGCCGAGGACCTGCCGCACGTCTTCGAGCGGTTCTGGCGCGCCGAGAAGTCCCGCAGCCGCCGCACCGGGGGCAGCGGCCTCGGGCTCCCGATCGTCCGCCACCTGCTCGCCGCGCACGGCGGTACGGCCCGGGCCGCGAGCGAGCCCGGCCAGGGCGCGGTGTTCACGCTGCGGCTGCCCGCGGCACCGGCGCCGGGCGAGGAGCCGTGGGGCGGCGCCGGGGAGCCGTAGCACCGGAACGCGGTGGTCCGGTTCCGGGTGCGCGCCGTGGGTACTCCGGAGGTCATGAGCGCACCGGACTCCCTGCCGACCGTCTCCACGCTGGCCGAGGCGGCCGCCCTGCTCGGCCGGCACCGCGGCCTGTACGTGCGCTGGTCCAAGGGTCCCGGTCTCGATCTCCAGGCCGTCTCCAGCACCGACGAGCTCACCGGCGTCCCGATGCCCGGCCTGTCCGCCAACCCGCTCGACGTGGAGGACTGGTGGGGTGACCGCTCACCGGAACTCTGGGTGGCCCGCCGCCTGTACGACTACGCGCACCTCCCGCACGACAAGGGCCCCGGCGTGCGCCCCTGGGTGCTCAAGGGCCGCGAGAGCGGCCGCGGCCCCGACAACGAGCCCCTGGTCGCCGACGCCGAGCCGCTGTGCTGGATCGCCGACGAGGTGATCGAGGCGGCCAGGGCGGAGGTGGCCCGCCAGGAACGGGAGTGGGGGACCCTGCGCCGCGGCGGACGCTGAGCCGGTGCCGGTTCAGCCCGAGCGCGGGCGGGAGCGGGCAGCCCGGCGGCGCAGCGACCGGCGCTCCGGTTCGTCGGTACCGCCCCAGATGCCGATGCCCTGACCGGTGTCCAACGCCCAGTCGAGACACTGCTCTCGGACCGGGCAGCGCCGGCACACCGCCTTGGCCCGCTCGGCCTGCACCTGCGCGGGCCCGGTGGTACCGATGGGGAAGAAGAGATCGGGGTCCTCGTGCCGGCACGCGGCATGATCGCGCCAGTTCTCCATGGAAGTCTCCTGGATCGGATCGGGGGTCGTCCGTGTCCTGTCGAAGGCGTTCCGGTTGCGGGTGACCGGTCGGAGCGGTGTGAAACGGCCGCGACCGCAACGGGCGGCGAATCCGCGGGCGCCCCACGGGACTTCGGCCACCGCGAGGTCTCCCTGGCACCTCCTGTGCCTCGACCCTCCTTTGCCTCAACCCCGCAGCGCCCGTGCCGCCGTGGCCGTCACCGCGTCGGCCAGCGCCGCCAGGGCGGGGGAGTCGAGCTTCCACTGCTGCCAGTACAGGGTGACCTCCATCCACTCGCCCGGCGCGAGAAGGGTCAGCAGGCCCTCGTCCAGCAGGGGGTGCGCCTGGACCTCCGGGACCATGCCCCAGCCGAGGCCCGCGGTGACGGCGTCCAGGAAGCCCTCCGAGGTGGGCACGTAATGCCGCAGCGCAGCGGCCGAGACGCCGCCCAGGCGGCGGACGTAGCCGTCCTGGAAGTCGTCCTTGCGGTCGAAGACCACCACGGGCGCAGCGGCGAGGGCCTCCGGCAGGGGCCGCCCGGCGATCCGGGTGCGGGCGAACTCCGGCTCGGCGACGGGGAGATAGCGCATCCGGCCGAGCGGACGCGCGGTGCACCCGGGCACCGGGTCGGGCGACGAGGTCACCGCCGCCATCACCAGGCCCTCGCGCAGCAGGACCGCCGTATGGCCCTCGTCCTCGCGGTGCAGCTCGAAGCAGAGCCCCGGCACCCGGCTCAGCGCGGGCAGGAACCAGGTCGCCAGCGAGTCCGCGTTCACCGCGACCGACACCCGGGTGGGCTCCCCGGCGCCGCTGAGACCCAGCTCGCCCCATGCGTCCCGCTCCAGCCGGGCGAGCTGGCGGGCGTAGCGCACCAGCACCGCGCCGGAGTCCGTGGGCCGCACCGGTTTGGTCCGCTGGAGCAGCACCCGCCCGGTGCGCTGTTCGAGGGCCTTGACCCGCTGGCTGACCGCCGACGGCGTCACGTGCAGGGCGGCGGCCGCCGCGTCGAAGGTGCCCTCGTCCACCACCGCGAGCAGCGTCCGCACCTGGTCCAGGGGAAGGTCCATCACAGGCGCTAATGATACGTAAGAATCTTTAGCTGTACTTGAGAGGCCGGTTTCCTTAGCGTCGGTCCCATGAACCACACCGCCCTGACCGCCGCGGTCGCCGGCTTCGGCACCGGCCTGTCCCTGATCGTCGCCATCGGCGCCCAGAACGCCTTCGTCCTGCGGCAGGGGGTGCGCCGGGACGCCGTACTCGCCGTGGTCGGCATCTGCGCCCTGTCCGACGCGGTGCTCATCGCGCTTGGCGTCGGCGGCGTCGGCGCGGTCGTGGTGGCGTGGCCCGGCGCGGTCAGGGCGGTCGGGATCGTCGGCGGCGTCTTCCTGATCTGCTACGGCGCGCTGGCCGCCCGGCGGGTCGTCCGGCCCACCGGGACCGGGCTGACCGTGGCGGGCGAGGCGGCCGGATCCCGGCGCCGGGCCGTGCTCACCTGCCTCGCGATGACCTGGCTCAATCCGCACGTCTACCTGGACACCGTGTTCCTGCTGGGCTCGCTCGCCGCCGACCGGGGTCCGCTGCGCTGGACCTTCGGGCTCGGCGCCGCGCTCGCCAGCCTGTGCTGGTTCACCGCGCTCGGCTTCGGCGCCCGGCTGCTCGGCCGGTACCTGGCCCGGCCCGGCGCCTGGCGGATCCTGGACGGTCTGGTCGCCCTCACCATGCTCGTGCTGGGCGCCTCGCTGCTCGTCGGCTGACGTCCTGCTCGGTCACCAGCTGATCGCGGCCGCCACCGGCAGGTGGTCGCTGCGGGTGGCCGGCAGCACCCACGCCTTCTCCGGCCGCACGCCTCTGACCAGGATCTGGTCGGTCCGCACCACCGGGAACCCGGCCGGCCAGCTGAAGCCGAAGCCGTCCCCGGCCGCGTCCTGGGCCGAGTGCATCCGCGCGGTGAGGCCGGCGAGCGCGCGGTCGTCCGTGGTGCCGTTCAGGTCGCCGAGCAGCACCACCCGCTCACTTGGATCGGCGGCGACGGCCTTGCCGAGCGCCCGCACGCCTATGTTCCGCGAGGCGGTCCAGAAGCCCGCCCTGGGATTCACCCGTACGGACCCCAGGTGGGCCACGTACACCGTCAGTGGCCCGTGGTCGGTGGCCACCGTGGTGCGCAGCGCCCGGTTCGCGGCCAGCTTCTTGTCGGCCGGCTTGGTGGCCGCCAGCGGCCCGTAGTCCATGATGTCGATCGGCCGGGTGTCCGACAGCGGCAGCTTGCTCCACAGCCCGACCGTGCCCTGCACCGTGTGGTACGGGTACGCCTTCGCCAGGCCCTTCTCGTACAGCGGCGTCGCGTGCGGGGTCAGCTCCACCAGGGCCAGCGCTTGCGCCCCGGAGGCGGCCAGGTCGCGTGCGGTGCCGGCCGGGTCGGGGTTGTCGGCGTTGACGTTCTGCTCGGCCAGGGTGAGGTCGCCGCCGGGGTGGGACTTGTCGCCGAGCAGCCCGCCGAAGAGGTTCAGCCACACCACGACCGGCAGCAGCAGCGCGACCACCGCGGCGGCGGAGCGGCGCCACAGCGCCCCGGCCAGCAGCAGGGGCACGAACAGGCCGAACCACGGCAGGAAGCTCTCCACCAGGCTGCCGAGGTTCCCGAGGCCCCGGTTCGGGATCTTCGCGTGCAGCAGCATGAGCAGCCCGAGCAGCAGCGCCAGTGACGCGAGCAGCGGGCCGCGTTGCCAGGGCCCGGGCCGGGAGGCGGCGCGTATCGCCCGGCGGACGCGCGCGCGCCGGGTCCCGGCGCCGGTCTCCCGGCGGCCGGCGCCGCCCTGCCCGGTCTCCGCCGTGTCTGTTCCGTTCATGCCGCCAGTCAACGCCGCGTCGCGTTGCCGGGACGTATGGGATTCCCGATACGCCGACGATATGCGCCGGCTCGTAGCATCAAGAGCATGCGCGTGCTGATCGTCGAGGACGAACCCTTTCTGGCGGAAGCCATCCGCGACGGTCTGCGCCTGGAGGCGATCGCGGCCGACATCGCGGGTGACGGCGACACCGCTCTGGAACTGCTGAGTGTCAACGCCTACGACATCGCCGTCCTCGACCGCGACATCCCCGGGCTCTCCGGTGACGAGATCGCCGCACGCATCGTCGCCTCCGGCAGCGGCATGCCCATCCTCATGCTCACCGCCGCCGACCGTCTCGACGACAAGGCGTCCGGCTTCGCGCTCGGCGCCGACGACTACCTCACCAAACCGTTCGAACTCCGGGAACTCGCGCTCCGGCTCAGAGCACTCGACCGCAGGCGCGCCCACAGCAGACCACCCGTGCGGGAGATCGCGGGCCTGCGTCTGGACGCGTTCCGCCGCGAGCTCTACCGGGACGGCCGTTACGTCGCGCTCACCCGCAAGCAGTTCGCCGTGCTCGAAGTCCTCGTCGCCGCCGAAGGGGGTGTCGTCAGCGCCGAGGAACTCCTGGCGCGCGCGTGGGACGAGAACGCCGACCCCTTCACCAACGCCGTGCGCATCACCGTCTCGGCGCTGCGCAAGCGTCTCGGCGAACCCGGGATCATCGCCACGGTGCCAGGCGTCGGCTACCGCATCGACACGCGGCCACGGGCCGCAGACGCGGGTGGCGAGCGTGGATAGGGCACCGGGGCCGAGCGTGCGCCTCAAGCTCACCCTCAGCTACACCGGATTCCTCCTCCTCGCCGGCGTCCTGCTGCTCGCGGCGGTGTGGGTGTTCCTCCTGCGTTACGTGCCCGAGCGCGCGCTCATCGTCACGGGCACCCCCACGCATGGCGTCTTCCCCATCCGGTCCAACCTCCTGCGCGTCTTCGTTCCGAGGGCGGCCGTGGTCCTGGCGTTCCTGCTGGTGCTCGGTCTCGTGGGCGGGTGGACTCTCGCCGGCCGGATACTCGCCCCGCTGACCCGCGTCACCGACGCCACCCGCCTGGCCGCCACCGGATCGCTCTCCCACCGGATCCGGCTGCCGGGCCGCGAAGACGAGTTCCGCGAACTCGCCGACGCCTTCGACACGATGCTGGGACGCCTGGAAGCACACGTCGCCGAACATCGGAGATTCGCGGCCAACGCCTCGCACGAGCTGCGCACCCCGCTGGCGATCTCGAAGGCCATCCTTGATGTGGCCCGCGCCGATCCGCACCGCGACGCGGGGGAGGTCCTCGACCGCCTCCACACCGTCAACACCCGGGCGATCGGCCTCACCGAGGCATTGCTCCTGCTCAGCCGAGCCGAGCAGCGGTCCTTCACCCGAGAACACGTCGACCTGTCCCTCATCGCGGAGGACGTCACCGAAACGCTCCTGCCCCTCGCGGAGAAGCGTGGCGTCACCCTCGGGACCCGCGGCGACATCACCCCCACGACCGGATCGCAGGCGCTGCTGCGGCAGCTCACCACGAACCTCGTGCAGAACGCGATCATCCACAACCTGCCCGAACAGGGCATCGTGTGGGTGACTACCGGCGTCCGCCCGGACAGCGTGGTGCTCACGGTCGAGAACACCGGCGAGCAGGTCGCCCCGGAGCTGGTCCCGACACTCACCGAACCGTTCCGGCGGGGCACCGAGCGCGTGCACACCGACCACGCGGGGGCCGGCCTCGGCCTGGCCATCGCCAAGACCATCACCCAGGCACACGACGGAACACTCACCCTCACCCCGCGCCCCGCCGGCGGGCTGCGCGTCACCGTGGAGCTACCCGCGACCGGGGGAGCGCCGCACACGCCTGCCCCCGCGGCCGTTGTCCGATGAGATAGTTAGGCTCTCGAATCGAAAAGATGTAACGAGCAACCAGGACATCCGTGAACACCAGCGAGAGCAGTACCGAGACCGGCAGCGACGCGCCGGCGGCCGACACTCCGCCCCACCGCGGCTGGCGCCGCTGGGCGATGGACACCCGCCCGCTGCGCATCCCCGCCTACCGGCGCCTGTGGTCCTCGACCATCGTCACCTCCGTGGGCAGCCAGCTCACCGCCGTCGCCGTGCCCAAGCAGATCTACGACATCACGCACTCGTCCGCCTGGGTCGGCTACGCCAGCCTGGCCGGGCTCGTGCCCATGGTGGTGTTCGCGCTGTGGGGCGGGGCGGTCGCGGACACCGTGGACCGGCGCAAGCTGCTGCTGTGGACCAACAGCGGGATCGCGGTGACCTCGCTGCTGTTCTGGGCGCAGGCCGCCACCAAGCTGGACTCCGTCGTCGTCCTGATGGTGCTGCTCGCGCTCCAGCAGGCGTTCTTCGGCCTCAACTCCCCGGCGCGCAACGCCTCCATCGCCCGGCTGGTGCCCGCCGGGGAGCTGCCCGCGGCCAACGCGCTCAACTCCACGGTGATGCAGACCGGACTGGTGGCGGGCCCGCTGCTCGCCGGTGTGCTCATCCCGGTCATCGGCCTGCCCGAGCTGTACCTCATCGACGCCCTCGCGCTGTGCGTCACCGTGTGGGCCGTCTTCCGGCTGCCCCCGCTGCTCCCGCTCGGCGACGGCCCCGCGCGCCGCGCCGGGGTGCGCGAGATTGCCGAGGGGTTCCGCTACATATCCCGGCACAAGGTGCTGCTGCTGTCCTTCCTCGCCGACATCGTCGCCATGGTGTTCGGCATGCCGCGCGCCCTGTTCCCGCAACTGGCCGCGCAGACGTACCACTCCTGGGGCGAGGGGCTCGCGCTCGGCGTGCTGTTCGCGGGGATCCCGGTCGGCGCGGTGCTCGGCGGGCTGTTCTCCGGCGTGTTCTCGCGGGCCCGCCGGCACGGCTGGATGGTCATCGGGGCGGTGGTCGGCTGGGGCGTGGCCATCGCCGGGTTCGGGCTCAGCGGCAATCTCTGGCTCGCGCTGGCCTTCCTCGCCCTGGCCGGCATCGCCGACATGGTCTCGATGGTGTTCCGCGGCGCGATCCTGCTGTCCGCCGCGACCGACGAGATGCGCGGCCGGATGCAGGGCGTGTTCACGGTCGTGGTGGCCGGCGGCCCGCGCCTCGCGGACGTGTTGCACGGCACCGCCGGCTCCGTGTTCGGCCCGCGCGCGGCCGTGGCGGGCGGCGGCGTGCTGGTCGTCGCGGCGATGCTGGCTCTGGCGGCGGCGGTGCCCGCGCTGCGGCGGTACCGGATCTGAGGGAGCCCGGGCGGGGCGCGGCGCACGGCGACCGCGCCCCGCGAAGGCGGGTTACAGCGGGCTGCGGCGGCCCAGTGTGTACTGGTCCATCAGCTTGCCGCGGGTGGTCTCCAGGCGGTGGGCGAGGATCTCGGCCACCGAACGCACCAGGGACAGGCCGAGCAGCGGGTCCTCCACGCACAGGGCGAGCACCGCGGGCCCGTCGAACTCGTAGGCCCGGACGTTGCTGAAGGCCACCGAGCCGAAGTCCCACTGGTACGGCGGGAAGAGCCATGACCAGCCGAGCAGATCGCCCGCGCCGAGTGTGGCCACGGTCACCCGCTGCCGTGAGGTGACCTGCTGGTCCAGGTGGACCGCGCCGGAGCGGATCACCCAGAACCGGTCGGCCGCGCCGCCCGCCTCGAAGATGCGGGTGTCCTCCGGGAAGGACACCTCCTTGGCCAGCTCCATCAGGCGTTCGCGCTGCGCCTGGGGCAGGGCGGTCAGCAGTTTTATCGCTTTGGTCATGGCGCGGGCTCCTCGCCGGCGACGGTTCGGGTACTGCGGTGCCTCTCGTGGGGGCCGGTGCGTTGCGTACACCCATTTCAGCCGCTGGCGGCGGGCAGGGCACCTCGAAGGAACCGGATTTCTTCGCACCGGCCGTCATCCGGGCAGGAAAAAGCCCTGGCTGGACGGGGGAAACCAGCCAGGGCAGTCACGGGTGACACGGCGGGCTCCGTGGCCCACGCCGCCATCACGTATGGATGAACGATAAACCACTGAACGTACGTCCTGGTAATCGGGGTCAGGTGACTCGTCTCACGCCCTCCGCCTCCACGGGGTGCGCGCCTGGCCGCACGATCTCGTCGAGCACGCGCCACACGGCCTCGTAGGCCCGCGCCGAGGCCGCGGCCTCCCGGGCCCGCTCCGGCTCGCCGGCCGCGAGGCTCTGGGCGCGGTCCGCCCAGAGCCGCTGCTCCTCGGCCGCGCGGTCCCGGCCCCGCTGGATGCGCCGCAGCAGTTCGTCGCCGTCCACGCCATCGGTCATACGCATCGGGTACCCCCTCCGGGCGCGGTGATGACTTCGGTACCGACCGTGTTTGAGGGCCGTGCTGAGGGTCAGCCGAAGAGGGAGAGAGCGCGATTCCGGCACCGTTCAGGGAGGGAAGGGATGCCAGACACGTACTCCATACCCGTCGAGGAACCCCCGCGCCGGCCGGCCGACGCCCGCACCGCGGTACGACGCGCAGTCGCCGAACGCTGCCGGGCCCGCCATCTGCCGCTCGACCCGGAGGCCATGGACGACGCACTCCTGGTCGCCTCGGAACTCACCACCAACGCCATCGTTCACGGCGGCGGCATCACCGGCTTCGACGTCGACGTCGATTCCGCCGGCGTCCGCGTCTCGGTGAGCGACCGCAGTACCGAACTGCCGGTCGCGCAGGCGCCCCCGCCCGGTTGCCCCCGGCGCCACGGCCGAGGCTGGCCGATCATCTGCCATCTCTCCCGCGACGTCCGCGTCTGCGAACTCCCCTGCGGCGGCAAACGCATCACCGCGGTCGTGCCGCTGGCGTGAGCCGGGGCGCTCCGGCCGGCGGCGTCGGGGTCCGGGTGTCCGAAGGGGGCGGCCGGGGCACCGGGTCGCCGGTCGCCAGGTCATCCGAAACGGAAGGCCGCCGCGGGTCGTCCCGCGAACCATCGGCCCGCACACGTGTGCGGGCCAAGCCCCCGACCTCCGCCTTCACCACGAGCCGTGAAGCCTCCGAGCCCCCCGCCTTCACCGCGCCTCCGATTCTCCCTTGCAAGGGTGTTTGCCCACCGGGCCGGGGGGCAGACGGAATCTCGTGCTTCGGACCGGAGGCGCGCGCCCAGTGGGAAACGTCGGATGACTGGGCCCCCCTTCCGGCGGGCCCCGATGTTCCCGCGGCAACCCTGACAAGCACCGTTCGGGCCAGAACCGGAATCTTCCGGCCGCGCCCAGACTCACGTTCAGGAGCGATTCCGCATGCTGACCGACAAGTCGACAAGCCGTCCCGGCACGCCCGCCACCGCCACCGCCACCCAGGCGACACGGCGGAGCCACGACGACGCCCCGGAGACCGCGGAGCTGTTCGCCCGGCTTGCGGCCCTGGACGAGGGTCCCGAGCGGGACGCCGTACGCGACGAACTGGTCGCCGCCTGGCTCCCCATGGCGCACCGTATCGCCGGCCGGTTCCGCGACCGGGGCGAGTCCGTGGAGGACCTGCGCCAGGTCGCGGCGCTTGGCCTGGTGAAGGCCGTCGACCGGTACGACCCCTCGCGCGGCGCGTTCGAGAGCTACGCCGTGCCCACCATCACCGGCGAGGTCAAGCGCCACTTCCGGGACCGGATGTGGGCGCTGAGGGTGCCCCGCCGGGTCCAGGAACTGCGCAACCGGGTCCGTGTGGCCCGCCGCGAGCTGACCCAGAACCCGGGCAGCCCCGAACCCACCGTCGCCGCCATCGCCGCCCACACCGGGCTCACCGAGGACGAGGTGAGCGCCGGCCTGGAGGCGCTGGAGAGCTTCAGCACGCTGTCGCTGGACGCCGAACTGTCCAGCGGCGACGACGGGTACAGCCTCGCCGACACCCTCGGTGCCGCCGACACGTCGTACGACGTCGTGGTCGACCGCGAGGCCGCCAAGGAGGGGCTGCGCCGGCTGCCGGAGCGCGAGCGGGCCATCCTCTACATGCGCTTCTTCGAGGACATGACGCAAAGCCGCATCGCCGACCGGCTCGGCATCTCCCAGATGCACGTCTCGCGGCTGATCAGCCGTAGCTGCGCCCGCGTCCGCGACGACGTCCTGGGCCGCCGCTCCGGCGGGGCCGCGTGAGCGACGCGCCCGCGGTGGGCGACGCGCGGGCGGCGGGCGCGCGGGTGAACGCCCGCCGCGGGCCTCACAGCTTCTTCGACGAGGCCGTCTCCGGCCGCAGCCCCAGCGGCCGGGCGAGGCCGGAGACCGCCTCGTCGAGGCGCTGCAGATGCCGCAGCACCCGGTCGGTGACCCGGCCGTAACGCGGGGTGCGCAGGGTTCCCGGCTCCAGCATCGAGGCGATGCTGGGGCCGGTCTCGATCTGCCGCCCCGTGCGCGGGTCCGCCACGTGCGCGGCGATCGTCTCGATGTTCGCCACGATCCGGCCGCCCGCCCCGCGCAGCCGGGGATCCGCCGCGATCGCGGGGTGGGTGGGCAGCAGTTCCGCCGTCGCCGCGAGGGACCGCCCGTGGTACGCGCAGGTCTCCAGCAGCGCCACCACGTAGCGGGCGGTGTCGCGGCGGGCCCGCATCGGGGTGATGGGATGCGTCAGCGGCTGGGTGGCGGAGCGCAGGTCGGCCAGCGCCTGGTCCAGCTCCCGCGCCTGCTCCACCAGATCGCCGCCCGCCCCGCCGCTGAGCTGGTCGACGGAGGCCCGGGTGACGTCCGCGAGCCGGTCGAGGACCTTGACGAGAAGCTCGTTGGTACGGCGGTTCGTGTGGATCGGCAGCACCACCGCCGCCGCGATCACCCCGCACGCCGCGCCCAGCGCCGTCTCCTCGATCCGCAGCACCAGCACCGCCGCGGTGTAGGTGTTGAGCAGCGTGTAGAGCAGCCCGAGCGCCGCCGTCACGAAGAACGACATCAGCGTGTAGGACAGCGGCGCGGTGTAGAACATCGCGAACACGAGGAGCAGCACCAGCGCGAACGCCGTCCAGGTGTGCGGCCCGACCAGCCCGGCGAGCCCGATCCCCGCGATCACCCCGAGCACCGTGCCGACCAGCCGGCGGTAGCCCTTGACCAGGATCTCCCCGGTGGACGCGGTGTTGATGAACACGATCCAGCAGGTCAGCACAGCCCAGTACCAGCGCTGGCTGGACAGCAGTTCGCCGCCGAGGATGGCCAGCGAGGAGCCGACGGCGATCTGGACGGCGGCCCGGGTGGTGGGCCGTCGCAGCCCGGTCGGCTCCGTGCCCCTGGGCTCGTTCTCCTCGCTGACCTCGATCGCGGTGTCCTCCGCGTCCAGCTCCTCGCGTGAGCGGGCGGTGGCGGGGGAGTCGTCGGACTCGTCCTGCGGCCCGTCAAGGGCGAGGCGCAGGCCCAGCGCGGCCCGCGCCGTCTCGCCGAGACCGCGGAAGACGTCCTGCACGGCCGGGGTGGCCTCGGGCAGGTTCTCCTCCTCGCGATAGCCGAGCAGCCGGTTGCGCACCTGGGCGAGCGCGGTGCCCGCGGCCTCGCCGGCCGGGCGCAGGGCCAGCAGCCGCAGCGCCTTGAGGTCCCGGCGCACCTCCGCCCTGGCCTCGTCCCGCACCGGCAGCTCGCCGCCCGACGGCAGCGGGGCGCCGGGCAGGTGCAGGGTGAGGGTGTCGGTGCGCTCGGCGCTGCGCGCGGTGAGCAGCAGCAGGCCGAGCCGCTCGGCGGCGATCTCGGCGTCCGCGACGCGGCGCTGGAGCAGCCGGGCGACCGTCTCGTCGGAGGTGCCGTCCTCCAGCCGGCCCTGGATCAGCAGCGCCGCGTCGTGCAGCCGCGCGGTGCCGGTGCGCAGTTCCTCCAGGACCTTCTCGGCGTCCTCGGGTCCGGCGTCCAGCAGCTCGATCTGGGTGTCGATCAGCTGGGCGAGCCGGGCCCGGAAGGCCTGCCGCAGCCGCTCCAGCGTGCCCGCCGGGGTCTGCGGCAGCAGCACGAAGCGGGTCAGGGCGGCGCAGCCGAACGCGATCCCGACGACGCCGTACAGCTTCGGCAGCAGATCCGGGGTCGCGTGCACGAACAGGGCGAGGAAGTACGTCTGGAAGCCGATCAGCCCGAGCGCGTGACCGCGGTCGCCGAACCGGCGGCTGTAGACGGCGCTGAACATGAGCGCGACGAAGAACAGGTCGCCCGCGACGACGTACTGGCTCAGCAGGGTGCCCAGGGTGACCGAGACGAGCGCCACGGGCAGGCCGAGCGCGAGGCTGACGGCCTGCCGGTGGCGCTGCTTCTCGCGGATCGCGAAGGTCGAGACCATGGCCGCGATGGCCCCGGCGACCAGCAGCGGCACCGGGGCGCGCAGCGCGGCGAGCAGCGCGAGGGTGAGCGCGATCGAGACGACCGTGCGCAGCCCCGCGGTCAGCCTGAGCAGCCCGGGATCCCATGCCGCCAGCCGGTCCCAGACCCGTACCCGCCCCGACCGTCCCGCTGCCCTCACGCCGCCGCGCTCTCCCGTGTCCGTGGACCCGTGCCAGAAATCGATCTTTGCTCCAGCATCGCACGTGGGCCCGGACCGCTGTCCTCCGCCAGGGCCGCACGTGCTGATCGAGAGTGAACCGGCCGGCGGTCCTCGGCGACCCCGTCGCGTCAGAGGCTGGTGACGCCGCCCTCCACCTGGGCCCGCACCTGCTCCGGCGTCAGGTACGCGTCCGTGAACTCGAAGTCCTTCAGCCGGGCGGGCTTGCGCGCCTGGAAGCCGGTGCGCACGAAATCGTCCCCGGCCAGCGCGTTCAGCGTCCAGTTGGTCATCACCCGGGCCTTGGCGACACCCGTGCGCAGTGCCGACCAGTGGTAGCCGCGGGCCACCGCCTGCGCCGGCACCCCGCGCAGTTCGATGCCGAGCGGCTTGGACACCGCGTCCTTGCCGCCGAGGTCCACGACCAGGCCCAGGTCCTTGTGGTGGTACGGCTGCAACGGCTGGCCGCGCAGGGTCGCGATGACGTTCTCGGCGACCCGCTTGCCCTGGCGCGAGGCGTGCTGCGCGGTCGGCGGGCAGACCGTGCCCTCCTGGCCCTTGGCGAGATCGGGCACGGCGGCCGAGTCGCCGAGCGCGAACACCCCGTCCTGCCCGGGCACGGTCAGCTCGGGATCCACGACGAGCCGGCCGCGGACCGTCTCCGCGCCCAGCGTGGCGATCAGCGGACTGGCCACCACACCGGCGGTCCAGAGCAGGGTGCGCGTCGGCACCACGCGGCCGTCGGTGAAGGTGACCTCCTGCGGTCCGGCCTTGCCGATCGACACCCCGAGGGACACGTCGATGCCGCGCCGCCGCAGGATCTCCTGCGCGCTGCGGCCGAGCTTGTCGCCCAGCTCCGGCATCAGCTTGGGCGCGATGTCGATCAGATGCCACCGGATCAGTCCGGGGTCCAGGCGCGGATAGCGCCGTACGGCGGCGTGCGTGAGCCGCTGGAGGCAGGCGGCGGTCTCGGTGCCCGCGTAGCCGCCGCCGACCACCACGAACTGGAGCCGCGCGGCCCGTTCGGCGGGGTCGTCGCTGGCGTCGGCGAGGTCGAGCTGGGAGATGACGTGGTCGCGGATGTAGGCGGCCTCGGCGAGCGTCTTCATGCCGAAGGCGTGGTCGGTCAGGCCGGGGATGTCGAAGGTGCGGGTCACGCTGCCCGGGGCCAGCACGATGTAGTCGTACGGCTCGTTGACGATCTTGTCGGTGATGGTGCGGACGACGCAGACCTTGGCCTTCAGGTCCACGCCGATCGCGCCGCCCGGCAGGATCCGGGTGCGGTACCGCCTGCTGCGGCGCAGGGAGAGCGCGATCGACTGCGGCGTGAGCACACCGGAGGCGACCTGGGGCAGCAGCGGCAGATAGAGCTGGTAGGAGACGGGCGTCACCAGGGTGACGTCGGCCTCGTCGGGGGCGAGTTTCCGCTCCAGGCGGCGGACGCACTCCACTCCTGCGAAGCCTGCGCCGACCACCAGGATCCTGGGTCGTGTCACGGTGTCCATCCCTTTCTGCGGCTCCAGGCGGCGGTCCGACTCGACGCCGTTCGCATGCCCTGGATCGCTGCGCACCAACTCCGATACCACCGCGACCCGGGCCGCTGCGCCAGTCGGGTGCGGCAGGCAGACGAACGCGGGTCCCTCGTACACGGTGAGGGCGGCACCCGCACGCGGTGGGTAACCGGACGGCGCGCGGTTACACCTCGCGGCGCTCACCAGGGCAGGAACACATGGATGTCCTTGCCCTCGTCGTGCACCACCACGCTGACCTGGGAGCACAGCGTGTGCACCAGGTGCCAGCCGATGCCGCCGCCGCCCGTGCGCGGATGGAAGGGCCGGGGCTCCGGCCTGGTCGTGCTGGTGTCGTGCATCATCACGTGCACGCCGTCGAAGGTGCGCCGCATCCGCAGGTCGAACGGACCGGGCGCGTACTGGATGACATTGGCCGCCAGTTCGGTCACGACCAGCAGGATGTCGTCCCAGTACTCGTGCTCGCCGGGCGGTGCGACCCGGGCCAGCGCGCCCAGGAAGTCCTCCGCGGCGAGCCGCGCCTCCGTGACGTTGCGCAGTTCACCCGCGAAGGAGAACTCACGCTCGTACGTCTCCTCCGAGGGCGGTGTCTCGTCCCCACGCGGCTCCGTCGCCATCTCCGCATTCCCCGGCCCCGGCCGCGAGGAGCCCCTGTGCTGCCCCGTGCGGCCAGGACGGTCGTCGTCGCTGATCTCTCGCGCTGCGGGTTCCCACAGCCGGGCCGGATATCCGTCCGCGTGATCGCCCCTTGGCGCGCCCTCACGGGCTGCGAGCAGCCCGTGGCCCGGCGCGAACGGCTCCGCAGGACACCGTAGACCCTGGGACGCCCGGCGCGGCACACCGCCTGCCGGCCGGACCGACGGCCCACGCGATCGGCTGGTGAGGCCGGCGCCTCGTGGGGACTCGGGGGGCATGAGTCCAGACATGAGCCATGTGAACCCCGATCCGGAACCCGAACGCACCACCGGCCTGGAGCCCGGCGGTTCGGTGCCGCCCGGCGAGACCCCGCCCGCGGAGAGCAGCATGCCCCAGGCGGCGACGCGGGAGCCGGGCGCGACGCAGCGCGGCTGGGCCAAGGCGCCACTGGTGCTGATCCTGGGCCTGGTGGTGCTGATCGCCGCGTTCTTCCTGGTGTACGCCCTGGTCCTGATCCACTGACCGAGCGGATCCGGTGCCGCACCCCGGCCCGGTTTCCCACCGCGCTCCGGCAGCCGACGCCGGCCGCCGCTGTCCCCGAGCGCGGTCGCCGTGCCGGGCGGCCCCTCGACGCCCTCGGACTGCCCGGTCGTCCTCGCTCAGCCCTGGGTGTGCCGCACGCACTCGGTGACGACGTCGCGCAGGGTGGCGCCGCGTTCCAGCAGGCGGCGCTGTTCGCGCGCGCCGTTGCCGCGCCGGAGCAGTGCCTCGACGCCCTTGTCCGCGCGGTCCGCGTCCCCGCTGGCGTCCAGCGCGTCCCCGACGCGCTCCAGCAGTGACCGCAGCACCCGGTCGGCGGGCCGGGGCCGCATGGTCGTGGGGTCGAGCAGATCCCCGTCGAGCCCCGCGCGCGCGGCCTGCCAGGAGGCGAGCCCGAGCAGGCTCACGCTGTGGTCGGACGCGGGCTCGCCCGCCCGCCAGTCCCGGGCGGCCGTCTCCACCAGGGCCCGGGTCAGGGTCGCGATGAGCAGCGCGGTGTCCGCGCACAGACACACGTCCGAGACCCGCACCTCGACCGTCGGATAGCGCGCCGACAGACGTGCGTCGAAGTACGCCATTCCCTCGTCCAGGATCACCCCGGTGGCCACCATGTCCGCCACCCGCCGGTGGTAGCGCTCCGGGGACCCGAACGGCTCGGTCGGCCCGGCCGACGGCCAGCGGGCCCAGACCCGGGTGCGATAACTCTGGTAGCCGGTGTCATGGCCTTGCCAGAAGGGGGAGTTGGCGCTGATCGCGGTGAGCACCGGGAGCCAGGGCCGCAGCCGGTCCAGGACCGCCACGCCCTCCTCGTCGGACTCCACGGACACATGGACGTGGCAGCCGCAGACGAGCTGGTCCCGGGTGCCGATGCCGTACCGCTCGGCCAGCCACTGATAGCGCTCGTTCACGGTGAGGGAGGGGTTCACCGGCAGCGGCGAGGTGGCCAGCGCGGCGACCGTGCAGCCGATCTGCCCGGCATGCCGGGCCGCCTCCTTGCGGCAGCGCACGATCTCGTCGCCGAGATCCGCCATGTCCCACTGCGGATGGGTGGCGAACTCCAGCATCTGCCCGAACAGTTCCTTCTCGAACACGTCCTGCCCGGGATCGTCCTGGGCGGCCCGTGCCAGCACGGCCGCCGCCAGCGCCTTCGGGTCGCCGTTGTCCGGATCGACCAGAAGGAGCTCCTCCTCCACTCCGACGGTGCGCACTCGGTGCCGCCCTTCCTCCCTGCGACCAGGGGCAGCCAGGGATTCCTACGACCCCGACTGCCCCTGTGACCGTCGCCGACACCTGCGCGTTCAGCGCAGCGGACCCAGGAACACCGTGGCCAGCGGCGGCAGCGTGAGCCGCAGGGTGCCGTCGGCCGGCTTCAGCGCCCCCGGCGCGCCGACGGGGACCCCGCCGCCCCCGTAGCCGACGTCGTCGGTGTTCAGCAGCTCCCGCCAGGCGGGCACCTCCTCGGGGACCCACAGCCCGTAGTCCTCCCGGACCACCGGGGAGAAGTTCGACACCGCCAGCAGCGGGGTGCCGTCCGCGGCGAAGCGCAGGAACGCGAAGACGTTGTCGTCCGCCGCGTCGCACAGCACCCAGCGGAAGCCGCCCGGGTCGGTGTCCCGCTGCCACAGCGCCGGTGTCGCCCGGTACAGCGCGTTCAGGTCCCGCACCAGCGACTGCACGCCCCGGTGGTCACCGGCGGAGTGGTAGTCGTCGGACAGCAGCCACCACTCGGGCCCCTGGGCCTCGGCCCACTCGGCGCCCTGGGCGAACTCCTGCCCCATGAACAGCAGTTGCTTGCCCGGGTGGGCCCACATGAAGCCCAGGTAGGCGCGGTGGTTCGCACGCCGCTGCCACCAGTCGCCCGGCATCTTGGAGACCAGCGCCTGCTTGCCGTGCACCACCTCGTCGTGCGAGATGGGCAGCACGTAGTTCTCGCTGTAGGCGTACACCATCGAGAAGGTCATCTCGTTGTGGTGGTACTTGCGGTGCACGGGCTCCTTCTGGATGTACTGGAGCGAGTCGTGCATCCAGCCCATGTTCCACTTCAGCCCGAACCCGAGCCCGCCACCGTCGGTCGGCCGGGTCACCCCGTCCCAGGCGGTGGACTCCTCGGCGATGGTCACCACGCCCGGGCAGCGCCGGTAGACGGTGGCGTTCATCTCCTGGAGGAACGCCACCGCGGCCAGGTCCTCGCGCCCGCCGAACACGTTCGGCTCCCACTGCCCGGAGTCCCGCGAGTAGTCCAGGTAGAGCATCGAGGCCACCGCGTCCACCCGCAGGCCGTCGATGTGGAACTCCTCGCACCAGTAGACGGCGTTGGCCACGAGGAAGTTGCGCACCTCGGTGCGGCCGTAGTCGAACTCGTAGGTCCCCCAGTCCGGGTGCTCGGCCCGCGCCGCGTTCCCCGGCTCGTACAGCGGATCCCCGTCGAAACGGGCCAGCGCCCAGTCGTCCTTGGGGAAGTGCGCCGGCACCCAGTCCATGATCACGCCGACGCCCGCCCGGTGCAGCGCGTCCACCAGGTACCGGAAGTCGTCCGGGGAACCGAGCCGGGGCGTGGGCGCGTAGTAGGAGGTGACCTGGTAGCCCCAGGAGCCGCTGAACGGGTACCCCGCCACCGGCATCAGCTCCACATGCGTGAAGCCCATCTCGCGGACGTACGCGGGTAGTTCGTCGGCTAGTTGACGGTATGTCAGTCCCGGTCGCCAGGACGGCAGATGCACCTCGTACACGGAGAACGGCGCCTCGTGCACCGGGGTGTCGCCGCGGTGCGCCATCCACTCCGCGTCGCCCCACTCGTAGCGCGAGGCCGTCACCACCGACGCGGTGTCCGGCGGGACCTCGGTGCGCCGGGCCATCGGGTCCGCCTTGAGGAACCGGTGGCCGTAGCGGGAGGTGATCTCGAACTTGTAGCGGTCGCCCTCGCCGATCCCGGGCAGGAACAGCTCCCACACCCCGGACGCGCCGAGCGAGCGCATCGGGTACTGCGTGCCGTCCCAGTAGGTGAAGTCCCCGGCGACGCGCACCCCTTGGGCATTGGGCGCCCACACGGTGAACCGGGTGCCGGCCACGCCCTCGTGGGTCATCGGCTCGGCGCCGAGCGCCCGCCAGAGCTGCTCGTGCCGGCCCTCGCGGATCAGGTGCAGGTCCAGCTCGCCCAGCGCGGGCAGGAAACGGTAGGGGTCGTGCACCTCGTGCTCGTCCTCGTCGTACGCCACGAGGAGCGTGTACGGCGGGATCTCCGGGTAGGGCAGCACGGCCGCGAACAGCCCGCCGCCCTCGGAGACGAGCGGGTTGGCCATCCCGTCGACCAGGACGCTCACCGCCCGCGCGTGCGGGCGCAGCGCCCGGAACAGGGTGCCGCCCGGCACCGGGTGGGCGCCCAGCAGGGCGTGCGGATCGTGGTGGGCCCCGCCGAGCAGCCGGTCGCGCTCGGCCGGGTCCAGCGCGGTGGCCGAGGCGGGTACCGGGCCCGCGGTCTCGGGCAGCGACGTGTCGCGCAGTGCCATGCCGTCAGCCTCCCCACACCGCGAGCCGCTTGATCGCGGCCATCGGTACCGGCAGCCAGTCCGGCCGGTGTCTCGCCTCGTACAGCACCTCGTACACCGCCCTGTCCGTCTCGTGCGCGCGCAGCAGCGCGTGCTTCTTGCGTGGATCCCAGCCCGCGCGGGCCGCGTAGCCCGCGCAGAACGCCTCCCGGCAGCGGCGCGCCCACTCGGGTCGCCAGGGGCGGCGCTGCCGGGCCGCGTAGTCGAAGGAGCGCAGCATCCCCGCCACGTCCCGCACCGGGGACTGCGGGGCCCGCCGCTCGGTCAGCGGCCTCGACGGCTCGCCCTCGAAGTCGATGACGAACCAGTCGCGGCCGGCCCGCAGCACCTGCCCGAGGTGCAGATCGCCGTGGATGCGCTGGGCGGGGGGCCCGGTGTCGCACGTGGCGAGCGCCCCGAACGCGGCCCGCAGGCCGGGCACGAAGGGCTTCAGGCCCGGCACGGCGTGCGCGGCGGCCTCCAGGCGCGCGCACATCGCCTCGGCGGGGTGCCCGCTCTCGCCGGGGCCGGCCGGCGGGAACGCCTCGGCCAGCGCGAGGTGCACCTCGGCCATGGCGCGGCCCAGCTCACGGGCCTCGGCGGTGAAGTCGTCGCCCGCGGCGAGCGCGCCCAGCGCCAGCGTCCAGCCGTCGGTGGCGTCCGGCAGGAACGGCTGGAGCACGCCCAGCGTGGCCGGACGCGGGGCGCTGGTGGTGAACCAGGCCACCGGCGCGGGCACCCGGGTGCAGCCCTGCGCGGCGAGCGCCGCCGACACCTCCAGGTCGGGGTTGACGCCCGGCTGGATGCGGCGGAAGAGCTTGAGGATGTACGCGTCGCCGTACACCAGCGAGGTGTTGGACTGTTCGGCGTCCAGCAGCCGGGGCGGCAGGCCCCCCGGCACCGGGGCGGCGGGGTCCGCGTGGAAGCGCAGCGGGCCCGCGCTGCCGGGCCGGCGCAGCCGCTCCAGGAGCAGGTTCGCCGAGCGCGGGTCGTGCAGCGCGTCGTAGACCGCGAGGCCCGACAGCGGGCCCGCGGTGGCCCGCCCGATGAAGGCACGCTCCAGACGTGGCGCGAGCTGCTCGCGCACGCCGAGCAGGAGTTGGTAGCAGTCGCCCGGCGGGGGAGTGCCGCCGGGGGTGGGCACCGGCGCGTGCGAGGCGTGCACCAGCAGATGCAGACACCCGGGGAACAGCTCGGTCACACTCAGCACCGACAGGTCGGTCACGGGCCGGTCCTTGCCCGCGAACCAGCGTTGCCGGGGCAGCCACGCGCGCAGCAGTCCGCCGAGCGAGGCGAGGGGGCCGTCGACACCGGCCGCGGTTCTCGGCCGGAGGGTGATGGTCTTCGGCATGGTGACGCGTCCTTTCCTCGGTGCCGTGCGCTCAGCGGCGGCGGCCGATGCGGGATGCGACTCGGGTGAGCCGGAACCAGTAGAAGCCGTGGCCCTGCAAGGTGAGGAGATAGGGCAGTTCACCGATGGCGGGGAAGCGCACGCCGCCGATCAGCTCCACCGGATGGCGTCCGTCGTAGGCCCGCAGGTCCAGCTCGGTGGGCTGGGCGAACCGGGAGAAGTTGTGGACGCAGAGCACCAGGTCGTCCTCGTACTCGCGCAGGAAGGCGAGCACGGCCGGGTTGGTGGAGGTCAGTTCGGTGTACGAGCCGAGGCCGAAGGCGGGGTTCTGCTTGCGGATCTCGATCATGCGCCGGGTCCAGTGCAGCAGCGAGGACGGCGAGGACATCGACGCCTCGACGTTGGTGACCTGGTAGCCGTAGACCGGATCCATGATCGTCGGCAGGAAGAGGCGTCCCGGGTCGCTGGACGAGAAGCCGGCGTTGCGGTCCGGGGTCCACTGCATGGGGGTGCGGACGGCGTCGCGGTCGCCGAGCCAGATGTTGTCGCCCATGCCGATCTCGTCGCCGTAGTAGAGGATCGGCGAGCCGGGCAGGGACAGCAGCAGGGCGGTGAACAGCTCGATCTGGTTGCGGTCGTTGTCGAGGAGGGGGGCGAGGCGGCGGCGGATGCCGATGTTGGCGCGCATCCG
>NZ_JBEZND010000025.1:0-122436 GCF_040706415.1 Streptomyces sp. NPDC048106
CCTCCTCCGCCTTGCGTCTCGACGCACCAGACCCCGCTCACCTGGGTCAAAACCGTGCCGTGACTTCCCTCCACCAAGATCCGCCGGACACCCCCTAGTCGACCCGTGCGGCGATGGCCCGGGCGCACTCCATCGCCTCTGTGTGCGTGGTGTCGACCTCCAGGTCGTAGGTCACGCCGTGGTGGACCGCGTCCGCTTGCGAGGCGGCCATGCCCCTGGTGCGGTCGCCCCGCGCCAGTTCGCGGCCCGCGGCCACCGTGGCCTCGCACCTGACACCGACCCACAGCACGCGCAGCCCCTCCAGGGCTTTTCGCCATCGCTGCTGTGAGTACGGCCCGCCGAGGAAGACCTCGTCGACGACGATCCGCGCGCCCGCGCGGGCCATCGCGGCGATTCCCTCGATCCATGCCGCTTCCAGCGCCCGGAATTCCGGCCCGACGCTGACCTTTCCGTCCGCGGCGAAGCCGATCCCGCCGTCCGACGCCCGCATGGACGCCGGCATCGCCTCCACCAGCGTGTCCGTCCCGAGCGCCAGCCACGGATCCGGCAGGACCGCCTGCAGACACCGGATGATCCCGGACTTGCCCGAGCTGGAACCGCCGTTGACCACGATCACCTGAGTCATCACCGCGCCACAGTAGAGGCGTCCGGGCCGCGTCGGAAACGGGTTTCCGTCTGGCTCCCGGGCGTGCCGGGCATGGCGGAGAGGGCAGGATTCGAACCTGCGTGGGCCGTCAAGGCCCGACCATGAGGCGTGGCTCGGTGGTCCCCGATAAGCCGCTCCGGGCACCTCTCCTCGCTCCCGGCCCGGGCGGTGCCCCGAGCCGTTCACAGGAAAGAGCGTGACACCGTCCCATGACGGGCGACTGACGCGCCACTGACGGGGGCGACTCGGGTGACGTCACGTAAAGGGCAGCCGAGCCCGGCGGTAAGCTGCCCCCTCATGGCTCTCCCCTCCCACGACGCCCTCGTGACACCCGACCCGGCGCCGGGGCCCACGGAGGCGGACGACGACGCGTTGATCGAGAGACTGCGGGCCCGCGCCTGGCACCCGGGACGTCGTTTCGACAGCGCGACGGTCCCGGCCGCGTGGATGGCCGAGCGGTACGGACCGGAGCACCCGGCGAAGATCCGTGCCGGCATCGTCGGGCACGGCAGTGACGGGACGATCACGCTCAAGTCGCACACGGAGGAAGTGGCCGCCTACTACGCGGACGCTCCACGGGGACCGCTGTTCCCTGCCGCCACCCCGGCCGAGGTCGAGAGCGCGGAGCGCGTCATCGGGCGCCCCCTGCCCGAGCTGCTCCGGCGTCTGTACACCGAGGTCGCCGACGGCGGCTTCGGCCCCGACGGCGGGCTCGCCTCCCTGGTCGACGGCAGACGCGCGCCGGGCGACCTGATGGACTGGCCGGCCGCGGTGAGCGTCCACCGGCGCAACCGCGCGGCGGGGCTCCCGGCGTCGTGGTTCTACCTCACCTCCGGCGGCTGCACGATGGAATGGCACGTCTCGTTGATCGCGGTCGACAACCCCGTGCTCCTCTACGACGCCGACGGCTGGGAGCCCGGACGGGGCGAGGACGCGCACGACGGCCTTCGCCATGCCACCGGGTCACTGCGGCGGTGGCTGTGGACCTGGGCTGACGGCGGCCACGTATGGGACGAACACCTCGGCCTGCTCGGGCATACTGGCGCTCGCCGCCGTGGTCCGGATCCGGGACGGCGCGCCCGATGAGCGGGGGTGCCGTGGACTCGGCCCTGACGGCCTGATGCGTGACCCGGAGAGAGGAGCACACTCGTGACGGACGCGACGCCCTTCCTGCTCGAACGCCTGCACGCGGCCGGCCTGACCGACGTCCTCGCGGTCGAGCCGGCCGTCGGAGGCCTCGCCGCGACCGCGGGGATCGGGCGCCGTGGTGACGGCTCGTCGGTTTTCGCCAAGGCCTTCGGCGAGCCGCCGTCGGACGATGCCTTCGCCGCCGAGGCCGAGGGACTCACCGTACTGCGCGAGGCGGGCGGCGTCGCCACGCCCGAGATACTGCTCGCGGACCGCGACCTGCTCGTGCTGTCCGCGCTGCGGCCCCGGCCGGACACCGGGGCCTTCTGGGAGCGGCTCGCGCACGGGCTCGCCCACCTGCACACCACCACCCGGCACCCCCGGTTCGGCTGGCACCGGGACAACTGGCTGGGCCGTCGCAGGCAGGTCAACACCTGGAACGACGACGGGTTCGAGTTCTTCGCCCAGCACCGTCTGCTGCGCTGGCTCGGTGAGCCGCGCGTCCAGGAGGCGCTCGACGCCGCGGACCGGGCGGCGCTGGAGCGGCTGTGCGAGAGGCTGCCCGAACTGCTGCCGGCCAGGCCCGCGTGCCTGACGCACGGCGACCTGTGGGCGATGAACATCATGGCCACCCCCGACGGGCGGCCCGCGCTGATCGACCCGGCGGTGTCGTACACCTGGGCCGAGGTCGACCTGGCCCACCTGTGGACGACGGCGCCGCCACCCGAGGCGCACGTGTTCTTCGAGCTGTACGCCGAACTGACCGGCCTCGACCGCGACTGGCGCGCACGCATGCCGATCCTCCAACTGCGCCAACACCTGGCAGTGATCGCCCAGTTCGACCCCGACTGGGGCGCCGCCGACCACGTGCGCGCCACGCTCGCCCCGTTCCGGCGGCGGCCGTCGGCTCGGCTCAGCTGAGTGCCCGCGCACGCAGGCCGTCGAGCAGACCGGCCTCCTCCGCCGTGAACTGGGGTCCCTCCAACTGCGGCCGAAGCGGCCCCAGCAGAGCGGAGAGCAGCACACCGGGCCGTACCAGAGACGTCGGGGGAGCCTGCAACGTCAGGACGTCGGTCAAAGCCGTGGCCGTGCGGAAGGAACCCGTCGCGGTGCGGGAGAGCCGGCTGACGTAGCGCTGAAGCAGCCGGTCGGCGAGGCGCGGGCTCCTGCCGGTGGTCGTGGAGAAGTGGATGTCCTGCCCGACGGTCAGCGCCCACGCCGCGTCGACCGGCCGCGCGATCGCACGCTGGGCGCGCCGCGACAACCCCGGGACCAGGCCGCCGCGGGCCAGCTCGCGCAGGGCCAGGGCGCCTTGCGCGGTCACCGAAAGCCCTTGGCCGTACACGGGGTTGAAGGCCGCGACGGAGTCGCCCAGCGCCACCAGCCCCTCGGGCCAGGCCCTGAGCCGCTCGTAGTAGAAGCGGCGGTTCGCCGTGCTGTGCGTGATGCTGACGTCGGTGACCGGCTCGGCGAGTTCGAGGAGGTCGGCGATGATCGGATGCCGCAGGGTGCGCGCGAAGGGCTCGAAGGCGTCCGCGTCCCGGGTGGGCTGCCCGCCGGGGCCACCCATCAGGCTGACGTGCCAGCGACCGCCTTCGACCGGCAGGATGCCGCCGGCGGTGGCCGGCCGGGGCAGGCGCGGGTCGGCGTGCACACTGACCACGGGCCAGTCGCGGGTGGGGACGGGAGCGCGGTACATGCGGCTCGCGTAGACCAGGCCGGAGTCGACGCGGTCCTCGGCGAGACCGCTGACACCCAGTTCGGCGAGCCACTGAGGGGTACGGGAAGCCCGGCCGGAGGCGTCGATCACCAGATCGGCGCGCAGCTCGGTGTCGCCCCGGTCCGGAGTGCGGACGCGCACTCCGGTGACCTGGCGCCCGTCGCCGAGCAGCCCGACCGCTCTGGTCCGCGTATGCACGCGGACATGAGGTGCTCTGAGGACGCGTTCCCGGATGACGTGGTCCGTCAGGTCCCGGCTCGCGGTCATGAGGCGGTGGGTGGCGCGCTGCCAGCGCCGGTACCAGCCCTCGGGCGAGTAGATGACCATGTTGGTGGTCACCGGTATGCGGTGCGCCCCCGCCGCCGCCAACTCGTCGACCACACCGGGCAGAAGCTCCTCCAGCGCGTCCACGCCACCGGACTGGAGGAGATGGATGTGCACGGCCTGCGGGACACCGACGCGCGGCCCGGGTCCTTCGGGAAGCCCGTGGGCCTCGATGATCTCCACCGATCCGACCCGGTCCTGGACGGCCGCCGCGGCGAGCATGCCGGCCGTACTGCCCCCGACGACGACGGCGCGGGTGGGGCTCTGCCAGGAGGCTTCACTCATGGTCGGCTGCTTTCTGCGGGGAAACGGTGTGCACGGAGATCCTGGACCACGGGCGAGGCGAGCGCGAGGGACAGCGGGACCAGGTCCTTGGACCGCCAGGCCGAGGTGCCGGCGCCGCCCGGCACCTGGTCGGGGTCGGCGTGCTGCCGTTCCAGCGCGATGACGATCATGGCCGCGTCGGCGCTCGCCGAGGCCGACGTCTCGTCCGGGCAACGGCTCAGCGCCGTCCGATAGGCCGCGTCACGGACGGCCGGATCACAGTAGGGAGCCAGCGCGAGGATGGCGTCGTACAGCGCCGTCTTCCGGCTCATCAGGAGCATGTGCCAGGAAGTGCGCCACCACGGCAGCGCGGAACGGATCGCGCCGGGAGTGGGCACGTCCCGCAACAGCCGCCACAGCGGGTGGAGTTGGCGTAGCTGTCGTACGGCCTGGGCGGTCCGCGCCGCTCGGGGGCCCACCAGCGGCAGCGCGTATCCGACGGCACCGATGACGGCGGACAGGGCGGCGAAGCGGGGGGAGACCTGGACGATGAGGAAGTCCAGGTCGTGGCCGGTCCAGCGGGCGCCCACCCCGACCAGGCGGGCGATGTCGTAGCCCACATGGAGTAGGTAGGCGGCCACGAGCAGGTACAGGCCCGCGCGAAGCGAACCGTGGACCTCTCTGGACCAGCGCCGGCACAGGGTGACGTTGGCGATGGCCGCCACGCCGTGGGCCAGGAGGTACGTGACGATCATTTCCCGGATGAAGGGCGTGTTGGCGTAGTACGAGTCGAACAGCGTGACCTGCTCCACCGCGGGGTGCCCGGCCAGGAAGAGGACCACGACGGTGAGTACGGCCAGGCTGTACGCCGCCACACACCAGCGTGCGGCGCGCCGGGTCCGCTCGGCGGGCGCGGGGCGCCAGTGGATGATCAGCAGGAGGCTCGCCCCGGAGTACGCGGTGAGCGCCGCGTAGACGACCAGGGCCGCGCAGTTCGTGACGCCGGTGGCCCGGTTGAGCGCGACGATGGACCGCGGGGCGGCGAGCAGCATGACGCAACCGCCCGCGAAAAGCTGCGTGAAGGCCGACCACAGCAGCGGGTCGCGCCGTCGGCGGGCGAGCGGGGGCAGCTTCAGCGCGCAGACCAGCAACAGCGCGGCACCGCCGGCGTAGTAGACGGGATTGCCGGGTCCTGATGCCACTGTGCTGCTTCTCTCCCGCTCGCGCGCCGCGCACGCGTTGCGCGACGTACGGATCAGAGCTGACGGAACCGGTGGGCCATGGAGGCCCCGATCCGCCCGCTGACATGGTGGGGATCGACGGGGGACTCCTCCAGCCGCAGCGCCGCCTGGAGATCGGTGGCGAGCCGCAGTCCGAAGTGCTCGGCCTCGATCTCCTCGTCCACCTTGCGGCTGTCCGAGCGCGCGGCGTAGTGCAGAGCCGCGTCGGTGCGGTCGGTGAACGGCGGGTCGGTGAACGGCGGTTCCGCCTCGTCGGCCGTGGACACGGCGGCCACGAAGTCCGCGAGGCTCTCCGGCCGCTCGCCGCCCGACGCGCGGGCGGCATGTTCGCGCGCGTAGCCACCGCCACCACACTGACCGTGGAACATGTGCCATGCCTCGTGACCGATGATCACGAGCTGGTGCTCGGGGTCGGTGTTCTTCTCGTAGACGATCAGGTCGTGGCTCGCGCGGTCCACCCACAGCCCGCTGGCGGTCACCGGCGGGAAGGCCGCCTCGCGCAACCGCACCGGCCGGCCTCGTACCGTGGTCAGGGCCCGGCCGAGGAGCGGGATCACGTCCTCGTCCCCCGTCGGTGTCGGCAGGCTTCCGATGAGCAGGGCGCTCAGCCGGCGCATCGCTCTCGCTCCCGCGCTCACCGGTCTTCCTCTTGGTCGTCGAGCTCCAGCAGGGCCTTCAGGGTCGCGTTGAGCACGTTCCAGCGCTCCTCCGGCAGGTTTCGCGCCTGCCGCAGTGCGAAGCCGCGAACGTCGTCACGGCCCGGCGAATCCGACTGCGCGGCCGCCCGCCCCTCGGGCGAGGACCGATCCGCGAGCATGGAGAGCAGCTCTCGGTTGAGGGCCTCCGCGGCCGCCGCGGTGAAGAACGCCTCGCCCCCTTCGACCCCGAAGAAGTCGACCAGTCCGTGCAGCAGTTCCACACTGGGCACCTTGTCGCCCGCGCAGACCTGCCGGGCCCAGAACGCGGAGACCCCCAACTGCCGGGAGACGGAGCCCGCGAGGTCCGACATACGCTGGCCGGTACGGGCCAGCCGATCGTCCGCGAGCGCCTTGATCCGTGACCGGACCCGTTCGTTGACCGTCTCCGCGGGCGGCTGCCCGCCTCGCAGCAGGGTGCGTACGACGCTCTCGGGCAACGCGGTCCTGGCCGCCAGCCTCCTGGCGCTGAGGAACTCCGAGCGGTCGAGGCCCTCCTGCTGGATCAGCGCGTCAAGACGCCGGAGGGACTCGGGCAGCGGCGTTGACTCCACCGATGTGCTCCCAGAGGTAGGTCGCGGGACTGCTGCGGTGCACATGGCACCCTACGCGCAACCGGCGTGACTTCAATGATCGTTTATTGGCCAGAGGAGCGTCCGGTCTCGGCCGGTCGGCCGGCCGTTTCGTACGACGCGGGGGCAACCGCACTACAGAGCACGGGAGTTGGCTCAGCCGGCGACGCCGTGCAGGAGGTTGTCGACCAGCTGGGTCGCGAAGTCCTCGGTGAGGGGCTCGTTGGGGAGCAGCAGGCGGTGGTAGCAGGCGCCCCAGAGCTGGTCGACCAGCACCTGGGGGTCGATGCCTGCGCGCAGTTGGCCGCGCTCCTGGGCGCGCCGCATGGCGTCCACGGCGAGGCCGCGCCGGGGCCCGGAGTAGCGCTCCAGGAGGGCGGCGGACAGATCGGGGTCGGTCTGGGCCTGGCCGACGAGTTCGGCGATGACCCGCCCGGCCGGGGTCCCGGTGAGCAGCCGGACGAACGCGCGCACCTGGGTCGTCAGGTCGGCCGCGATGTCGCCGGTGTCGGGGAAGGCGAGGGTGGACTCGACGGCGTGGAAATAGCCGTCGAGCGCGAGCGTGCCGCGCGAGGGCCACCACTTGTAGAGGGTCGTCTTGCTCACCCCGGCCTCCTGCGCGACCCCTTCGATGGTGAACCCCGCCATGCCGTCCCTGAGAAGCAGCGCCCCCGCGGCGGCGAGCGCCTCGGCACGTACCTCGTCCGCGGGCCGCCGTCCTCGCCCGCGCCGCGTCGGCGTGCCCGGCGTCCGTTCCGCCTCTTCTCGCATCGTGATGTCTCCCGCAGCCGTTGTGGAACACTCACTGTGACATATGGACGCCGCGTCCACAATCTGCTTATATGAACGCGTCGTTCATTACAGCGTCCCTCTTCCTCACGAGGTGAGATCCCGATGTCCCAGGTCACACGTGTCGCGCTGGTCACCGGAGCGTCCGGCGGAATCGGCCGCGCGGTCGCCGAGCGGCTGGCCGCGGCCGGTATGGCGGTCGGCGTCCACTACGCGGGCAATGCGGCCGCCGCGCAGGAGGTCGTCGAGGCCATCGAGCGCGGCGGCGGGCGGGCCGTCGCCGTGCGGGGCGATGTTGCCGACGAAGGCGCCATGAGCGAGGCGTTCGACACCGTCGAGACGGAGTTCGGCGGGCTCGACGTCGTCGTCCACACCGCCGGGGTGATGACCCTCGGACCGGTGGCCGAGTTCGACCTCGACGCCCTGGACCGCATGCACCGCACCAACATCCGCGGCACCTTCGTCGTCGCCCAGCAGGCCGCGCGCCGGGTCCGGGCCGGCGGGGCCATCGTCACCTTCTCGACCTCGATCACCCGGCTCGCCGCCCCCGGCTACGCCGCCTACGCCGCGAGCAAGGGGGCCGTCGAGGCGATGACACTCGTGCTGGCCCGCGAGCTGCGCGGGCGCGACGTCACCGTCAACGCGGTCGCGCCCGGCCCCACGGCCACCCCGCTCTTCCTCGACGGCAAGGACGAGGCGACGGTGGAACGGCTGGCGGCGCAGGCTCCCCTGGAACGCCTTGGCACGCCCGCCGACATCGCCGACACCGTCGCCTTCCTGGCCGGGCCGGGCCGCTGGATCAACGGCCAGGTGCTCTTCGCCAACGGCGGTATCGCCTGACGCCCGCACACCCGGCCGAGCCGCACACGCGGCGTGCCGCTACCCCGTCGCGGCCGGCCGGGACCCGCACCCCACCGAAGCAAGTACCAGCCGTGAGCACGCGGGACCGCTCGACCTGGACCCCAACTGGCTTTGTGGCGCTTCCTCTTCGAGGAGCCGCCGACGCCCCCTCCGCCGGCCGCGGACATCGCGGCGCCGCCGACGGAACCCGGCGGCTGCTGGGCGGCAGTCCCAGGACCGCCGAACTCAAGCGGATGTACGTGCGCCCCGCTGGGCGGGGGACGGGGCTGGGCCGTGGTCTGCTGCTCGCCGTCGAGGAGGCCGCCAGGAGGCTCGGCGCGGTACGGATCGTGTGCGAGAGCAACACCCAACTCACCGTGGCGAGGGCCTTGTACACACGGAACGGATATGAGGAGACCCAGCCGTACGAAGGTCACGGCAGAGCGGATCACTGGTACGCCAAGGCGCTTGCACAGCGAGACTGACCGCAACGGCCCGGGGGGACCCGGCTCGAAGACCGCGAGTGGCTGGGAAGGACGCGGGAAAACAGTTCGTCTCATCCCGCCGCGGAAGCGAGACTCGCTTTCATGACAATGGATCTCGTCGTGCGTCCGGCACGGCCCGCCGATGCACGGGAACTGGCCGTGCTGCGCTGGATGTTCAAGCGGGAGGACCACGAAGCGCCACCGGCCAGTGCCCGCCCCCTGGAAGAGGCCGAGCGGTGGATCCGTGACCGGATCGGCGCGGGCCAGTGGCTGGGGTGGGTGGTGGAGAGCGAAGGCGAGATCCGCGGGCACGTCTTCCTCTGCCTGGTGGAGAGGGTGCCGGAGCCCTACGACGACAATGTCCCGATCGGCTACGTGACGAACTTCTTCGTCATGCCGTCACATCGGAACAAGGGGGCCGGCGCGGCGCTCCTCGACGCGCTGAAGCAGCACGCCGACCGTGCGGGCCTCGGCACCCTGATCGTCTGGCCGTCGGAGCGCAGCACCCCCCTCTACCGGCGCTCCGGTTTCCAGCCCTCGGAGGAACTGCTGGAACTGCCGCTCGGCACCTGACCGGATCCGCCTGCGGGCCCGGACGGAACGAAACGAGCCCGCACTGTGATCTCCACCCCGCGTCAGGCCTCGTGCGATACAGGGGGCGCGGCCGGGGAGGGGGCGACGGTGCGCTTGGTGTCGTACTGGTCCGCGGTGACGGTCAGCGACTGCGCGATCTGGCGCAGGTAGGTGATGAGCCGCTCGGTCTCTTCCTGGTCGCTCTCGGTCGCCTGGGTGGCCTGCTCCCACCGCTGTTGCAGGATCGCCTCGGCCTGCGCCCTGGCGGCCCGCACCATGTTGCGGGCCTGGTCACGGGCCGCCGAGACGGTCTGCTCGGCCGACTGCTGCGCGCGGGCCTGCTGCAGCACCGCGTCCACCGTCGGCACCCCCGTGGGGCCGCTGCCGTCGCCGATGTTGTTCGCCCGGATCCAGTCCCGGTGACGCTGCATGTCCCCCCGGAGCCGGTCGTTCTCCTCCATGAGCGCGGTCATCGCCTGGGAGCAGCGCCGCAGGGCGTCGTGCACGGCGTCTTCGCTGTAACCGCGACGGGTCAGGGGGGCGCGGGGGAAGGTCATCGACCGCAGCGCCTCGGGCGTCACCCCGGGCTCCCGCGCCGCCTGTGGCTGGTGGGCTCCTGTCTCGTTCACGTGTCTCCGATCACCGAGTGTCTTCGTAGTGCAGCAGGTCGTGGGGGATGCCCGCGTTCGCCAGATCGCGCACCGTCGCGGAGACCATGGACGACGAGCCGCAGACGTAGAAGGAGCGTCCACTCAACGGGACGGAGCGCAGGACGGGGCCGGCCATACTCCGGTTGTCGAAGGTGCCGGCATCGGCACCGACCAGCGGCGTGACGCGAAGCCACGGATGGGCGTGGGCCAGTTGCCTGAGCGCGGGCAGGTCGTACAGGCCGTTGTTGTCGCGCGCCCCGACGAACAGGTCGACCCGGCGGTGCGGGCCGTGCTGGGCGATCTCCTCGACCAGCGCGCGCAGCGGGGCCAGGCCGGTGCCCCCGGCGATCAGCACGAGATCCCTGCCCTGGGACGCCCGGAGGGTGAGCCCGTCACCGACCGGGGCGCCGAGGCGCAGTACGTCACCCTGGCGCAGCCCGTACACCAGGGCCGGGCTGACCAGGCCGCCGTCGACCGCGCGTACATGGAACTCGAGGGTCCCGTCGGGGCGCTGGGCGTTGGCCGGGGTGTAGGGCCGCCAGGTGCTCGGCAGCGTGGGGACTTCCACCATCATGGACTGCCCGGCCTGGTAGGCCATCGGCTGGTCCAGACGCAGCGTCAGCACCGCCAGGTCGAAGCCGCGAGCCTCGTGCCGTACCACCTGGGCGTTCCACCAGGACGGATTCGTCATGCTGTCGGCTTCGGCGGCCTGGATCATGGTGCGGGCCACCAGGGTGTACGCATCGGTCCAGCCGCGCTGGAGTTCCGGGGTCCACGCGTCGCCCAGGAAGTAGGCCAGCGTGGCCAGCAGCGCCTGTCCCACCGCCTCGTAGTGCTGGGTGACGACCTGGAATCTGCGGTGGTCCCGGCCCAGTTGCTGGAGGAACGGAATGAGCCGGTCCGGGTCGTCCGCCTCCGCGACGATCCGGCCCAGGGCGGCGACGAGCCGGTCGCGCTGCGCCCCCATGGCCACCGGGAACATCGGCCGGACCTCCGGCGCGATGAGGAACAGGTAGGAGTAGAAGTACCGTGGCACCTCGTCCCCCGACTTGCCGACGAGAGCGAAGGAATCTCTCAGCGCCTGGGAATCGCTCACGTCCGCCCTCCGGTGACTGGCATTTGGGGTTGACCTCCAAAGATGGGGAGCCGTTCGGCGCCTCGTCGCGGCGGGCCGAACGGTGACGGGGTCAGCTCGGGGCTGCCTCGGCGGCCGCGATCACCGTGCCGCTGATCACGTCCTGGACCGCCGTCCACGACTCCCCGGCGGCCAGTGTCCACGCGTCGCCCGCGAAGTGAGCCAGAGCCGCGAACAGCGGGCGCACGCCGGGGCGGTGGGCGGACAGGTGGTCGTGGAAGTACTCGGTCACCTGCGAGCCGTGCGGCCGAACAGCCGCGAAGCTGCTCCGGATCGGCGAGAGGTCAGCGGTCATGGCGGCCGACTGTAGCCAGCGGCACTCTATTCGAACAAGTTGGGTCCGAGATGAAACCGATCTGTGTGGACGCCGTCGACTTGCCTGGACAATCCCTCTGCGCAGGCTATGACCGCGGCCGAAATCCCGGAGGATCCGTATACGTATCGATCCGCTCCCCGATGGCGTCGGGCGGTCTCGAACTCGTGGGCCACTCTGCCGATTTCGGGCCTCGGCTGAGGCAAGGTAGGGGCCATCATGAGTGCTGTACGGGCCTATGGCAGCGGAGTTCGCGGTCGCGAATGGACTCGATCGCGACCCGGCGACCGGGGCCTCCCCGGCCAGGGGTGACCCGGACGCCCCTCGGCCCTTACCGTCGCTCCGCCACGAGCGCCCGCGCCCGCTCCGACAGTTCCGGTTGCCCGAGCCTGCCCTCACCGGCTCCCGGAACCAGTGCCTCGGCCACGGCTGCGGCGGTCGGGCGCTGGTCAGGATCGAGGTGAAGGCAGGACCGGACCACTGCCTCAAGGTCTCCCGGCAGCCCGGTGAGATCGGGCGTGCCGGCCCGGATGGCGGCGACCACGGACGACGTGTCCAGGCCCCAGGGGCTGCGCCCCAGAGCGAGGAGAGCGAGGACGGTTCCCAGGGAGAACACATCGCTTGCGGGCGCGAACGTGGGCTGCTCGCGCAGTTGTTCAGGAGAGGCGTACGCGTAGGTGCCGGCGAAGCCGCGTCGTGGTTCGGTGAGCTGTTCGATCTGGGCGATGCCGAGGTCGATGACACGCGGGCCGTCCTCGGTCAGCAGCACGTTGGCCGGCTTGAGATCGAGGTGCACGATGCCCTCCGCGTGGATGGCGCTCAGGGCCAGGGCGATGCCCGCCCCCAGGGTGCGCACCAGGCCCGCTTCCAACGGCCCGCAGCGGAGCACGAGTTCCTGCAGCGAGGGGGCTGCCACATACGGCACCGCCATCCACGGCGTCGGCCCGTCGGTGTCCGCGGCGATCAACGGCACGGTGAACCGCCCTCCGACCCGCTGGGCAGCCCGCACCTCGTGGGCGAAGCCCAGCTTGATCGAGGGAGCGGCCGCGAGGTGGGCGTGCAGCGTCTTGACCGCGACCATCAGTCCGTCGGGGTCCTGGCACAGATAGACACGGCCGAAGCCGCCCTCGCCGACGCACTCCAGCACCTCGTACGGGCCGAAGTCCGGCGCCTCGTCCGTCCCGGCAGGAGGCCGCGCCCGCTCGATCTCCCGCCAGGTCCCGATCGCCGCGGCCCGCGGGTGCAGCGGGACCCGGCCGTCCTCGGCCTCGCCGGGCACCGGTTTCCGCGTGTCCCGTCCGTCCGTCCCGGGCTGCTCGTCCGGCACCACGACGACGTGCGCCGCCGTCGGCTCGTCGCCGTCGAAAACGTATGCCATGACCTGTACGTTCTCCTCGCCGAGGCGGGACACATAGACGCCCGGGAGCCCCAACCGCCCACACACCAGGGCCTCTTCGGAAGTCGGGCGCAGGTCGTCGCGGGCGAAGCAGAGGGCCGTCGCGTCGTACCCCTGCCGGGAAAGGTCCCGCAGTACGGCCGTCCACTGCGCGATGGTCCAGCCGCGCCATGTCACGTCGTCCGCCCCGTCGTTCACGAACGTGAGGCAGGACGACTGGGACGCGCCGGCCTCGCGAGCCAGCACCGCGCAGGCCGTCTCCGCCGCGGCCTGCACGGCCTCGCCCAGCAGCGTCGCGGTCCGCTGCGCGACGCGGAGCACCGTGCGCCGGGCCATCCGGGCCAGCTCGTCGCGCTGACCGACGAGGGTGTCGTACTCCGGTGAACCCGGCCCCTGCCCCTGAAGCTCCATGCAGGCGAGAATTTTGCCGAAACATTCGGTGGCCGTGACCCAGTCCTTCGCCGTCACCGCCGAATTCGCCTGTGCCACGTACGCGGAGAGGGTGTCGGGACTGGCCGCCCCGTAGAGCTGTTCGCATCGCGCGGCTATCTGCTCGTACATCCGTCCCGCGCGCTGGAGGTCTCCCGCCGCCTCGACCGCGGCGGCGGTCGCGCGCAGGTCCCGCAGCCCGTCGTGGCCGCCCTCGTTGCCGAACGGCAGAGTGCCGGCGACCTCGGCGTAACGCTGGCGCGCGATGTTGACGAGCTGATGGCCGGGGCCGAACTCCTGCTGGGCGGTCTGCAGCATCTGGGCGAACGCCCGCAGCGCGGCCGCGTTGTCGCCGCACTTCTGCTGCCAGTAGCCCACGTCGCACAGCAGCATGAGCGCCGTCTCGGTGCGGTTCTCCTGCTCGGCGGTCCGGCGCATGGCCTCGTAGCGGCGTACGGCCTCCTCGGGCCGGCCCGACCGGCCGTGCCAGTGGGCCAGTTGGTGCCGTGCCAGTTCGGTGTCCGGATGACGCGGCCCCTGGCTCCGCTCCCGGTCGGCCGCCAACCGGGTGAACAGGCTTACCGCGGCCTCCGGTTGGCCCGACTCGCCGACCCAGTGGGCGAGTTGGTGCCGCAGCGCCAGCGTGTTGGTGTCCTGCGGCCCCAGGTCGCGTTCCGCCCGCGCGGCCAGTTCCGCGTAGCGTGCCGCCGCCCCCTGCGCATCGCCCTGACGACCGGTCAGCTCGGCCCTGCCACTGCCCTCCCGCAGCGCCGCGACCGACTTCTCACGGGGGCCGGCGGCATCCGATGTCCCCTCTTGCCGTCTGCGTAACCACCTCAACCGGGCCACCCCCATCGCCGTAGCCGGACGCCTGCCGAGGGGTCAGTATGCTCCACCCAATCGTTTGCGCCAATCGTTTGGGCAACAGTGCGTACGAGCTGCGCCGCAAGGTCCTGACGGTGGATCAGGGAGCGGAGTTCACCGCGCGTCCGGCCCGATCGGCCTGCCCGTGGAGGCCCGCACCACGAGTTCGGGCGCGAGCACCTCCGAGGCGACCGGTTCGCCCGCGATGCGGCGGAGCAGCAGCCGTACGGCGCGTCTGCCCTGCTCGGCCATGGGGGAGTGGACGCTGGTGAGCGGGACGGGCAGTTCGGCGGCGAGCGGGGTGTCGTTGAACCCGGCCAGCGCGAGGTGTTCGCCCAGGAGCAGCCCCAGGTCGCGGGCGGCGCCCATGGTGCCGATCGCCGCGAGGTCGTTGACGGCGAAGAGCGCGGTCGGCCGGTCGGGTTCCGCGAGCAGCTCGCGAGCGGCCCGGTGCCCGCCCGCCGTGTCGAAGCGGCAGTGCCGCACCCGGTGGGGGGACACGGGCAGCCCGGCCTCGCGGTAGCGGTCGGTGAAGCCGGAGGTGCGATCGGTGCCGGTACTGGCGAACGGCTCACCGGCGATGACCGCCACCCGGCGGTGCCCCAGGGCGAGGAAGTGCTCGGCCACGAGGCGCCCGCCCAGGTAGTCGTCGCAGGTGACCGCCGGGTGACCGGTGTCGGTGCGCCGGTTGACGAGCACGAACGGCGTTCCGTTTAGGGCGGGTTCGGCCAGCGCGGCCCCGTCCAGGTGCGCGTCGCCGATGATGAGGCCGTCCACCCGGCGGCCCAGGACCATGCCGATCCGCTCGCGCTGGGTGGCGGGGTCGTCGTGGGTGTTGGTGACGAAGGTGGACAGACCCCGTGTGGTCGCTTCCTCCTCCACGCCCTCGTAGATGGTGGCCACCACGATCTCCGACAGCCGGGGGAAGAGCACTCCGACCAGGTTGCTGCGCCGGGTGCGCAGGCTGGTGGCGTGCGGGTTGGGCCGGTAGCCGAGTTCGTCGGCCAGATCGCGGATCCGCCGCACCGTCTGGGCCGACGCGGCGCGGCTCTGCTCACCGGAGGGGCCGTTGAGGACCCGGGACACCGTCGAGACATGCAGTCCGAGCCGTTCCGCGATGCCGCGCAGTGTCACCGGACCGCCGTCGCCTGCCATACCCGACTCCCACCTCGCCGCTTCCGAACGGCCCCCATTCTCCTCAACGGCACGTCTCGGTGGGCCTGGTGGGCGGCCGGCAGTGGGCGCTCCCGGTACCTGGACGAGACCGTTGCCCATGAACCGGGTCTTTTCGGAAGCGGCGGCGACGGACGGCACTTCAGGTCCGCTGGGGAAGCGGCGAATGACGGCGTGCCCCGGAGACCGGGGCATGTGGCGGAGAGGGCAGGATTCGAACCTGCGTGGGCCCCTGGAGGCCCGACCTTGAGGCGTGCTCGCTGGTCCCCGATCAACCGCTCCGGGCACCTCTCCACGTTCCCGGCGGCGGGTCTGCGGCCCGTCGCCGTTCACATGGAAGAGAGTGACAGAGGGCGCTGACACGGCGCTGACTCCCGCCGCCGGGACGGGTGTTCAGGCGTCGGCGAGGAGGGGGTCGTACGGAGTGGAGTGCCGGCGGCCGGACATGAAGGACAGGAAGTCCCGCACGAAGACGCCACGGGTGTACAGGGCGCTGTCGGTGGTGGTGTCGCGGTGGAACCCGGTGCGGAACAGGGCGCGGTACTCGGCCGCGTCGATGTGCTGGTTGCCGTCCTTGTCGGCGGCGTCGAAGAGAACCTCGGCGGTCCTGATCAGTGCGGGACCGGCCAGGGACGGGGCGGCAGCGGCGTATTCCGCGGCACTGACGCGGCCGTCGCCGTCGGTGTCGAGTGCCGTCTGCAGTTCGCGCCACCAGTCGGCGAAGGCGGCGTAGAGCCTCGTCTCCGCGGGCTCGTCCAGATCCAGACGGCCGCACAACTCCCTTGCCATGGCGGCGAGATCGGGCCAGGTGAGGTAGCCGTCGCCGGTCTGGTCGAGCACGTCGCGGAAGAACTCCTCCGCGCTGCGCTGTCCGGGCTCCGGTGCCGCGGGCTCGGGTTGGAAAGGCGCGGGGGTGATGAGTCTGAGCAGGGCTCCCGCTCGCTTCATCCGCTCTTGTAGGGCCTGGACCGTCCTGGCTCGGGGGTCGTCACTGCCGGGGGAGAGGGCCAGCAGGTCGGCGATGGTCTGGGCTCGGAGCCAGCCCTCGGGCAGGAAGCGGGCCAGGCCGGCGGTCAGGTAGGCGCCTTGCATCAGGGTCCCCGCGCCGAGCAGTTCCGGCAGGCCGGCCCGGCGGCGGAAGGGCTCGGGCAGGGAGGCCACCGTGATCGCTCCGATGGCCGGGCCGACGACGGCCCGGCCGATCGCCCACAGGGTGGGCAGGCCCTGCAGCAGCGGGGGAGCGGGAAGGTGGTCGAAGAGCTTGTAGAGGATGATGCGCATCGCCTCGGTGCTCTCCAGTTCCTCCTCGACCATGCGGTCGTAGTAGGACCAGAACGCGGCGAGCGTGGGCGGCAGTTGACCCGACTCGTCCCCCAAGGCGGCGTGATACGCCCGGAATTCCACGTACAGCCTCTCCACGGCGCTCGGCGGCAGAGGGCTGCCGCTCAGCCGGCACATGGTGACTGCGCTCTCGAACAGCGTCGCGACCACCCAGGCCCGTACGCCCGGGTCCATCGCGTCGTACGGCCGGTCGCTCGCGTCCCTTCCCTTCAGCCGGGCATGCAGGCGGTTGAGGCGCGCCGCCTCCTTGGCACGTACCTGGTCGTCGGCGCCGAACATGCGCTGCAGGCTCAGGAAGGTGTTGCGTAACCGGCGCCATGGATGGGTGACGAAGGTCGAGTTGTCGATCAGCGCGCCGCCGATCTGCGGGTGCGCGGCCTCCAGGACCGTGGCCCGGACCATGGCCAATGCCCAGCGCGGGTCGTCGAACAGCTCGTGGAACTGTGAACCCGGCCCGAACAGGGGAGGTTGCCCGGCGTCGGTCCCGGGCTCCGAGGGGTGCTCCTCGTGGGCGCCGCGGCTGCCGGGACGGTCGTCGTCTGCGTTGTTCGCGGTCACGGTTCTCCGTTCTGCTTCGGCGGCACGCCGCCGAAACGACGCCGGCGCTGCTGGTAGGTGTGCAGGCATTCGAGGAAGTGCGGTGCGCGGAAGTCGGGCCACAGGACCTGCGGGAAGACCCACTCGGCGTACGCGACCTGCCAGAGCATGAAATTGGAGATGCGCTGTTCCCCGGAGGTCCGGATGACGAGGTCGACGTCCGGGGTGTCGGGGAAGGGCAGATGGGCGGCGAAGCTCCGCTCGGTCACGGCCTCGGCCGGTACCCCGGCGCGGATCAGCGACCGTGCGGCCGCGACGATGTCCCGGCGCCCGCCGTGATCGAAGGCGACGGTCAGCGTCATGCCCCGGTTCCCGGCCGTGAGCGTCGTCAGGTCGGCGAAGTCCTGGGCGAGTGCCGGAGGAATCCGCGGGTGCGTCATGCCGAGGAAACGGCAGCGGATTCCCCGTGCTTGCAGCAGCGGGGCGTGCTTGCGCACCGCGTGGCGCCCCAGTCGCATGAGGAAGTCGACTTCGTCGTCGGGCCGACGCCAGTTCTCCGTCGAGAACGCGTACAGGCTCAGCCACTTCACGCCGGCCGATCGTGCCGCTTCGATGACGTCGATCACCGTGCCCTCCGCGGCACGGTGACCAGCGGTACGCGGCAGCGACCGCTGCGCCGCCCACCGGCCGTTCCCGTCCATCACACACGCGACGTGCCGGGGAACCTGGCGCTCGCCGGACCCCTCGGGCGAGGAGGCCGAGCCGTCGACGGCCGAATGAGACGCCATCCCCTCCCCCAACCATGGCGTTGTGCGTATGAGCTGATCACCACACGTCAGGCAGATTGCCACTCCGCGACCCGGCGTGGCGCCTCGACCGCAGAGCTTCACCCTTGGCGTATTTGTTCGATATTCGACGGGGCGGTGGGGTATCAGGCGGTCGGGTGGACGACGAAGTAGCCGCCGCCTTTGGCACCGCACGTGTAGGGCTCCACGACGCCGAGCGCGGCGGCGGTGGCGACGGCGACAGCCTGCTCGTCGGTCGGCCTGGGTGCCGACGGCTACCGGCTCGCCGTCCAGGCACTCGCCCGCCCGCCCGGCCGGCGGACGGGCCGGCCTCGGTCCGCCGCGCGCCCTCACGCCCTCACGCCGCCCGGAGCCGCATCCAGCGCCGCGCCCTCAGATGACCGGGTCCAGCCGGAAGAACTCGCGGTACAGCGGAATCTGATGGCTGAGCATGTGCTCGCCGTGGTGGATCCGGAGCCCACGCTCGGCCGCGGCCCGGAGCAGGGCGGTCTCCCGCGGTTGCATGATGATGTCCGCCACGACGGCGCCCTCGGGCAGCCGCCCCGGATCGAACGGAAGCGGGTCGTCGGCGCGCATCCCGAGCGGGGTCGCGTTCACGACCAGATCGGCCGCTTCGAAACCGGGCGCCGCCGAGCAGCTGAACCGGCCCGGCCAGGCCGCCCCGAGGCGGCCGGACAGTGCCTGAAGGCGCTCCGGACGCGGGTCGCACACGGCCACGTGCTCGGCGCCCGCGGCGAGCAGCGCGGGCACCAGCGCGCCGCCCGCACCGCCCGCGCCGACCACCGACACCCGCACGCCCGCCGGATCGAAGCCGGCCGTCCGCAGCCCCGCGACGAAGCCGGCGCCGTCGAAGTTGTCGGCGTACCAGGTCCCGTCCGGCTCGCGGCGCAGCGCGTTCGCGCCGCCGGACTGCTCGGCCGCCGCGCTCACGGTGTCGGCGTACGCCCGCACCTCGGCCTTGTGCGGAACGGTGACCAGCAACCCGTCCACGTTGCCCATCCGCTGGAGTCCGCGCACTATCTCGCCCAGATGCCCGGGCTCGGCCAGCACGGGTACCAGGACGGCGTCGACGCCGAGCCGGGCGAACAGGGGGTTCAGCATGCCGGGGGCCTTGACCTGGGCGACCGGACAGCCGAGGACCGCGTAGAGCCTGGTCGTCCCGCGGATCTCGGGCCGGCCGGACACTGCCGGCGAATCCATGTCGTCGAACGCGGCCGGGACAGGCACGGCGTCTCCTCCCGTGACGATGGGACCGTCCCCCGGCTTCGGCGATACGGCCCAGGACACTCCCGTACCTACCCACCCGGGCCGTCTCTTACGGCCCACACGACACGGCGGGGTGTGCTCCCGGCCAGACGAAGAGGGTCAGTGGGGGCTGAGATCGTGGCTCCGTGAGCGAACTGGTTGAGCACGTCGATGAGCATGACAATGTGTTGGGTGTTGTCGAGCGAGACGAGGCGGTCCGCGAGAACTGGCCGCATCGTATTGCGACGACCATCTGCCGTGACCGCGAGGGGCGGATCTTGGTGGTGCGGCGGGCCGAGACGCAGCCCCGGTTCCCGGGTCACTACGACGTGATGGTCGGCGGTGCCGTGGGCGTGGGCGAGTCGTATGAGGAAGCCGCGGCCCGGGAACTGTCCGAAGAGCTGGGCGTTCGTGTGCCCGTGCGCTTCATGTTCAAGTTCCTTTGCCAGAAGGGGATCAGCCCCGTGTGGTTCGGCGTGCACGAGGCTGTCGTGACAGAGCCCCTGACCCCGGATCCGGGCGAGATCGCCTGGAAGGGCTGGCTGACTGAGGCCGAATTACGCGCGGTCGTCGATCAATGGCTCTTCGTTCCGGGAGGACGGGAAGCTCTGCGCCGGTATCTGCGGCCCGGCCCGAAAGCTGACGAGGCGTCTGTCCGGCGATTTGCCTATTCGGTGGCGGCTGCGATGCCGGCGGGTGATTCCTTGGAACCTACTGGTCATCGACATAGGTCTGCGCGCCAGTGCCCCACCAAGCAACGATCTCCCTGTCAGCGAGGGTTGACCGAACTGCGCCGCGCAGGTCTGCTGGATCTGGACGACTGCACCATGGACGGGTCGCACGGCGACAAGCCGCATCCCGGTGTGGCTGAGCGCCACAGCTGACCAGCAGTTCCGCGGCTCAGCGCCGTTCGCCCCCTCAGATAGGCTCAGTTCGAGCAGTGCGCTGATCTGGGGGAGTCATGACGGCAGCGGGTGAACCGCCCATCGTTTTCGTACATGGGACGCGGTTCAGTGCGGGGCAGTGGAGTTCTCGCAGCTCGCCGCACTCCAAGAGGACTTCCCGGTAGCCGCCGTCGACCTACCCGGCCACGGCGTCCATTCCGCGCAGCCTTGGAGCCTGGCCGCGGCGACGGAGATCATCGCATCCGCGGTGGACTCCCTCGATCGCGGGCCGGCTCTGGTCGTAGGGCACTCGCTCGGCGGATACGCCTCGCTGGAGTTCGCGCGGCGCTGCCCTGACCGGCTGCGCGGGCTGGTCCTCGCGGGGGCCAGCGCCTCTACACGTGGCTTGTGGGTAACGCCGTATCGGTGGGTCGCCGAGCTCGTTCCTCGTATACCGGGGGACCGGTTGGCCCGGTGGAACGACCGGTTGCTGCGCCGGCTCTATCCACCCGAGGCGACTATCCGCTCTGGCTATGCCTTCCATACCCTGCCAGCCGCCTGGGGCGAGGTGCTCGGCCGCTTCGACGCGGGTGCCATGCGGCATGTCGCCGCTCCCGTGCACATCTTGAATGGCGAGAAGGACACCGTTTTCCGATCCGGCGAGAGGGATTTCGCCCGCGCACATCCGCACGCCCGCATCGAATTGATCCCGCGGGCAAGACATCTCGCCAACTTCGACGCACCAGATGCCTTCACTGACGCCGTCCGCCGCTTCGCGCGGCAACTGTCTCCTCGAAGCTGAGCACGAGGAGTCGGGTTCACCGGGGCCGGCCGAGCACAGTGGGGACCGCGAACCTTCATACTGGCCCGAACGCGAGACACCGGCCTGTCGCCACGCGCTGCGACAAGCTCACCGTCCGCTACGAGGCGACCGTCCTCGTCGCTGCCGTCAGCGAGTGGCATTGAGCCTCGGCCGTCACGCGGTGGGGTCCACGTTCCACCCCGCGGGCAGATCGCCGCCGCAGAAGACGCAGACGAAGTCGCCCTCACGCACGATGTTGTGCTCCTGGCAGTCGGGGCACCGCCGGAATACGACCTCGCGGGTGAAGCCGGAAGGCCGCCGGAGCTCTACCGCGTCCAGAGCACGGGCGACCTCCGCCCAGGAGCTGACGTCCGGGCAGTACCCGGTGGACTGGTTGCTGACCTCGCTCACGGTCCAACGGTCTGCCTCGCGCATGAAGCTGATCTCGCCGGCACTCAGAACCATGTCTCCGCCGGCACAGGCCACGTGCTCGCTCCGCCGCGGCGCCAGCCGAAGCACGCCGTCCATACCGACCACGAAGGTGAACGGTTCGGCCAGCTCCGCCGCCGATTGCTCCACGATCCAGCCACCGAAGTCACCAGCCGAGCCGATGCGACGTCCGCCCTCACCAGGCCGGACCGCAGCCTTCAGCTCGACCGGTCCGACATATCGGTAACTCCGCCTCCACCCACTCACGTCAGCCAGCCTAGAGCGCTACCGACACAGGCCCTGGTCTTCTGAGTCAGGAGTTCTGTTCAGACGTGATTCGGTGTCGATCAGGCCGCCCTTCTCCGGGGAGGGCGGCGGCCCCTGCTCGACGAGGGTGCCGCTGCCCCGGCATCCGCACCCGCCGCCGAGAGGCCGCCCGTCCCCCGATGCTGACGCGGGCGTAGGCGGGGCCTGGGCCGGAAAGACCCTAGTAGCATCTCCCCCCTGACCGGACGGGGGATTCAATGGCGCGAGTGGTGGGTGTGCACGGGATCGGCCAGCAGTTGCTGGGCGAGCACCAGTTGGGTGCCGCCTGGGCTCCGGCCCTGGCGGACGGTGTGACCAGGGCGAAGGGACGTCTCGACCCCGACGACGTGGGCATGGCCTTCTACGGTGACCTCTTCCGCCCGGTGGGCCGGGCCCTGGCCGTGGGGGACCCCCGGTACACGGCGTCCGACGTCGAGGAGGGGTTCGAGCAGGACCTCCTGCGGGCCTGGTGGGAAGAGGCCGCCAGGACCGACGCGCGGATCGTGGGCCCGGACGAACGCACCCTGCTGCGCACCCCGACCGCCGTCCAGGCGGGCCTGCGCGTCCTGTCCCGGCTGCCCTACTTCGCCGATGTGGCCCTGCGGGCCATGGTGTTCGACCTCAAGCAGGTGCGGCGCTATCTCACCGAGCCGGGGCTGAGGGAGCGGGTGTGGGAGCGGATCGACGCGGCGATCGGCCCGGACACCAGGGTCCTCGTCGCGCACTCCCTGGGCTCCGTGGCCGCCTACGAGGCCCTCTGGCACCGGCCGGACTGGCCCGTGACCACCCTGGTGACCATCGGCTCCCCTCTCGCCATCCCCGGGTTGGTGTTCGAGCGGTTGCGGCCCCCGCCGGACGTACCAGACGGCACTCTGCCGGGTACGGGACGCTGGCCCGGCAACGTGCGTGCCTGGACCAACGTCAGCGACGAGGGCGACATCGTCGCCCTCGTGAAGGACCTCAAGCCGAGGTTCGGCGACCGGGTGCGGTGCCACGTCGTGCACAACGGGTCGCACGCGCACGACGCCAAGCCCTACCTGAGCAGCCAGGAAGTGGGCCGGGCGGTGGCGTCCGGACTCGGTGGGGCGGGTGACTGACCACACCGCGGGCCGCCGGTACCTGCTGACCGCGGCGGTCTGCGCCCACGCCTTCGAGCCCGACTGGAACCGCGAGGAACTCGCGGAGGACGTCCACCGTGTCGCGGAGCTGTTCACCCGTGAATTCGGCTACACCCACGTCCCGTTGATCGGAGTCGATCCCACCAAGGAGCAACTGCTGGGTGGGCTACGGGAGTTCTGCGTCAGTCCCGAGCGCACCCCCGAGGACTACGTCGTCGTCTACTTCGCCGGACACGGCGAGGTACGGGAGAACACCGGCGAACACATCCTGATCACCGCCGACACCCGGCCGGACGACCTGGCGTTCACCTCGCTGCGCACCGAGGAACTGGCCCGCGCACTGGTCGAAGAGACGCCGCTGCGACGGGTACTGCTGATGCTCGACACCTGCGAGTCGGGCAGCGGCGGCGCCCAGGTGGCGGCGAGAGCCGTGGTCACCGATCCCTCCTGGCGCGACGCCGGAGCGGAGCGGGGCTTCGTCGTCATCGCCTCCACGCAGCCCTACCAGCTTGCCCTGCCCGGAGCCTTCACCGAGGGGCTGGTCCGAGCCGTGCACAGCCTCGCGACCGTCGGCTCGCTGCCCGGCAGCCTGCCGATCGACTCCGTGGTCGCCATGATGCGGGGCCAGGACGGTCCGGCCGCCGGCACGCAGCAAGTCGTCTGGGACGCGGTACGGCTCACCGGCACCCTCCCCGCCTTCCTGCCCAATCCGCGAGCCGCCGCCACCGCCGACACCGTCGACCTGATGCTGACCCGCCGGGCCGAACAACAGGCCCTGCGCCGCGAGGAGTTCAGCCGGGAGCTGCTGCCCAAGGCGCGCGCCTCCCTCGGCGGCGGACGCTGGAACTTCTGCGGGCGCCACGAGGCGCTGCGCGCGGTCACCGACTGGCTGAACGACGACAAGGCCAAGACCACCGCGGGGCTGGTGGTCACCGGCGCCCCCGGCTCCGGCAAGTCGGCCCTTCTCGGGCTCGTCTCGGCACTCGCCCATCCCGACTGGCGCCGCACGGTCCCCCTGCACGACCTGGGCCTCACCGAGGACCAACTCCCCTGCCCCGGCCGCGTCAACGCGATCATCTACGCGCGAGGCGCAACCGAGGCCGCCGTACTCGCGGGCATCGCGGCCGCCGCCGGCAGCGGTGCCCAGAGCGTGGGGGCGCTGATCGAACACCTGCACCGCTGGCCGGAACCGGTCACCGTGGCCGTGGACGCGCTCGACGAGGCCGCCGCTCCCGAGGAACTCGTCGCCACCGTACTGCGGCCCCTGCTCGACTACGGCGGCGGCACCCGTTTCCGCCTGCTGCTGGGCACCAGGCCCGACCTCCTGCCCCTCCTCGCGCGGCACACCACCGCCGTGGACCTCGACGCCCCCGCGTTCCGCGACCCGCAGGCGGTACGCGCCCATGTGGCCGACGGTCTGCGCGCCGCCCCCGAGGACAGCCCGTTCCGGCACGCCGACGCGGACACCTCGGCGGCGATCGCCGAAGCCGTCGCCGAGGCCGCGGGCCGCTCCTTCCTGGTCGCCCGCCTCATCACCCAGTCGCTCGTCGCCTCGCCCACCCTGCCCGACCCCGCCGACGCGAAGTGGCGCGCCACCCTGCCCCGGCTCCCGGGCGACGCCATGCGCGGCGATCTCGAACACCGCTTCGCCGGGGACCTGGACCCGGCCTACGACATCCTCGCGCCGCTCGCTCACGCCGGCGGCCAGGGGCTGCCCTGGGAGAACCTGTGGGCCGCACTCGCCTCCCGGGCCGGCGGCGGCCACTACACCGACGAGGACGTGCTGCGCTTCCGGCAACGCGCGGGCTCGTACGTCATCGAGGACACCCTGGAGGGGCGCTCGGTCTACCGGCTGTACCACCAGGCCCTGGCCGAGCACGTACGCGAGGTGCGGCCCGCCTCCGAGCGGACCCACGCGGCCTTCGCCGAGGTGCTGCGCGCGTCGGCGCCCCGCCGCCCGGACGGCGGCCCCGACTGGCAGCGCGCCCACCCCTACGTGCGCCACCACTACGCCGGCCACGCGGTCCGCGGACGCGTGCTGGGAGAGTCCCTGACGGACCCGTACTTCCTGCTGGCGGCCGACCCCGAACGGCTCCGCCACGCCCTCCGCCAGGAGGACCACGGCGCCGAGGCGGCGGCGTACCACGAGTACACGTTGCTGCGGCCGGGCGACGCGCCCGGCGAACGACTGTCGTACCTGCTGCTGGCCGCCCGCCGGGCCGGTGCCGCGCGGCTCGCGCGGGCCATCGAGGCAATGGACGGCACCGGCGGCCCGGACCTGCCGTGGCGAACGCCGTGGGCCCGCTGGCGCAGCGACCAGCAGGTGCAGCGCCTGCTGTCCCACCCCTCCCCGCCGGCGTCCATGGCCGTGACGGGCGCGGACGAACTGGTGACACTCGACTCCTCGGGACTGCTGAGGAGTTGGGACCTGGCGACCGAGTCGGCCACCTCCCTGGGTTCGGCCTTCGACCCGCTCCGGTCCGCCCTGTGCGGCGCGCCGGACGGGACGGTGTTGCTGGCGACGTGGGAAGGCGATCGGGTGGTGGCCCGGGACGCGCTCTCGGGTGAGGCCGTGACGAGTCCCCTGGCGCTCTCCGACGACCCGCCGGCCGAGCCGCGCCCGCGCGGGCCGGTCGCCGCGTTGCGGACCGCGGACGGCTGCTACGTGGCCGCCGCGTACCACACCTCGGAGAGGACGCTTGGCGCCTCGAACCGGCCGTACGCCACCTACCGCGTCGGGGTGCGCTTCACCTCGCACGACGGCAAGCGGACCTGGTCAGCCACGAACGACGTCAGGGGCGTCCGTGCCCTGGCCGACCTCGCTCTGGTCGAGGACCGCCACGGCCGGATCCTGGTGGTGAGCGCCGACACCAGGGCGATACAGAACCGCCGTACCCGCGTCGACGTGCCCCGGCTGCGCGTCTGGAGTCCGCAGGGCGGAATCGTCAAGTACGAGGATCCCCGGCTGCTCTCCTCCGCACAGCCGCTGCGCTGCATGGCCACGCGGTGCGCCGCCGCGCGCGTCGGCGAGGACGTGGTGCTCGCGCTCGGCACCACCGACGGATCCGTGCTGGTCTGGAAACTCTTCGGAGAGAAGAGACCGTTGATCGGCGAGGCCCGCATCGGGAGCGCGCGGGGTGTCGCCCACGTCTCGGCCGTCGCGTTCGGCAGTCTCCACGGGGAGCCGGTCGTGGTGTTCGGCCAGGACAGCGGCAGCGTCACCGAGATGTCCCTGGCACCGGCGCCCTCCTCCGCCGTCCGCCCCCTCGTCACGGGGCTCCGTCGGGTCACCGCGGTCACCGTGGTGGGGGGCGCGCAGGTGGCCGTGGCCACCGAGGAGGGCAAGGTCATCGTGTACGAGCGCCACACCGAGCCTGCGTCGGACGAGGAACGGACGCGCACGCTCGCCGACGGTGGTCCCGGGCCCGCGGTGTACGCGGCGGACGCGGCGGGCGGGCTCCACGCGTACCACGCGGCGACCGGCGCACTCCTGGCCTCCGCCCAGCCGGGCAGCCCCATCCGTTCCATGGTCCCGCTGGGCGCCTCCGGCGGCGTGGCCCACCACCCCACGCCGGCGCGGGGGCCGTCGATCTGGCACTGGGAGCGGCCCGGCCCCCGCTCCGGCGGCGCTACGGGAGCGGGAGTACGACACCACGGCGGGCCCGGGCCCGACCTCGCCGCCCTGGACGAGCGCACCGTGCTCACGTTCACCGAGGGCTGCTACGTCCGCACGGCGCCGGTCGCGGTGTGGCGGGTGGCGGACGACGACCCCGGACTCCTTGGCCCCGCCGACCTGCCGGAGGCCGGCGGGGCCGGGATCCTCCCGGGATTCCCCCGAAACCCGATGATCTTCGCCTCGGCGGTCGCGACGGTGGGCGGGGCAGCGGTGATCGTCATGGCCATGGAGAGCATGCTGAGGTCGCGCCTGCACGCCTGGCGCAGGACCGCGGCCACCACCGTCAAGCTGGGATCCTTCCCCTTCCCGGGCAGCCGGCCGCCCACCGTCATGGCGGTGGGCGCGTTTCAGGGCACCACGGCCGTCGTCACCGCCGACCGCTCCGGAGCCCTGCGGCTCTACGACATCCTGCGGGGCAAGCCGATGCCGAGGGAACTCCCCGGCCACGAAGGGAGTTTGGTGAGCGCGGTGGCCTTCCGCGAGGAGCTGGGCCGGTCGGTCGTCGCCTCCGCTTCCGTCCACGGCCACGTGATCCTCACCGACCTTGCGTCCGGGAGAACCGTCACCGTCGATCTGGGGGAGCCGGTCGCGTCACTGGCGGTCTGCACTGGGCTGACGACCGTCGCGGCCACCGCGTCCGGCCTTACGGCCCTGACGTTCTAGCCGGGTTCACCGCTGCCGTGTTGATCACCACTGTCGGTGGGGCGTGCTTGACTCGCGGGATGGACGATGAACAGCTTCTGACCGCCGTGGCCGAGGTCCTGTGGCCGGATCTCCGTGACCTGGTCTGCCGTGAGGACGGGCACGCGCCAGGTCATGTCTGTCTTCCCGTCTCCGGCGATGCCGACCTGGGCAGCCTCCTGGAGACGCTTTCCGGGCGGTACGGCGAGCCGTTCGTGGGCGCCGGCCGACTGCCGCCGCTGCCCCTGTCCGAGCGGGTCGACTGGAGGTACGCCTGGCCGTTCAGCAACCGGTGGGTCGCCTTCGGCCGGGCCGGTCACGGCGAGGATGCCGGACCCGCCCTGATGATCGCCCCGCGTGCCACGCCGGTCGCGGACCAGTTGCCCGCGGAGGCCTCCTGGCTGGAAAGGCTCGTCGCCGTGACCGGCTGGGTGCCGAGGAGCGTGGACCGGATCGACTGGGCGGCGGTCGAGTCCCGCCTGGGAACGCCGCTGCCGAGCGACTACAAGGCACTGGTCGAGACGTTCGGCGACGGCATGTTCGACGGCTTCCACTACGTGTTCATGCCGGACGAGCTGATCAAGACCGCCGAGTTGACGGCGCGGCTGGGCCAGGCGCCGTGGGAGCCCTATCCGCCGTTCCCGGCCTCGGCCGGGCGGGTGCCCTGGATGGGCAACGAGCACGAGCAGACGTTCCACTGGATCACCGAGGGCCCCGACCCCGACCGGTGGCCCGTCTACGTCACCGAAGCCGGACCGGAGGCGGGGCAGCGGTTCGACTGCACGGCCACGGAGTACCTGTTCCGTCACCTCACCGACCCGCGGCACCCGATCCCCATGCCGGTGGATTTCCGCGCGCACTGGTTCATGGACTGCTCCGGGAACGTGGAGTTGGACGCGGCGATGGAATGACGCGCACCGGGAAGTCACGACCACCCTCGGACCGGGAAAGGCGACGGCCGTTGAATTCGGGCGACAGCTTTCGCGCCACCCCGTAGATTCGCCCGTCGGGCCGGAAGCGTGAAGGGGAGGACATGGCCAGTCGTGTGTTTCTGATCGGTGGGGGCTGGGATCTCGCGGAGGTCTACGAGCCGTTTCTGCGGGCGGTGGCCGGGGAGCGGCGGATCGGGTGCCTGATCGTCGACGAGGGTGACGGCGAGGCGCAGTTCGAGCGGTACGCGCAGGCGCTGCGGAAGGCGGCCGGGCCGGCGTGTGTGCCGGTGCCGTTGCTGATACCGCTCGGTGGGCGGTTCGAGCCGGAGTCCGCGCTGGCCGGAATCGACGGGTTGTTGGTGTGCGGTGGGCTCACGCCCGCGTATCAGGAGGCTCTCGCGGGTTGCCTGGAGCGGCTGCCCGCGCTGCTGGCCGAGCACGGGATCCCGTACGCCGGTTTCTCCGCCGGCGCGGCCGTCGCGGCGCGGCGGGCCGTGCTCGGTGGCTGGCTGGTGGAGGGCGTCCCCGTGTGCCCGGAGGAGACCGGGGAGGACCTGGCGGAGGTCGAGGTGCGGGCCGGGCTCGGGCTGGTGCCGTTCGCGGTGGACGTCCACGCCGCCCAGTGGGGGACGCTGCCCCGGCTGGTCGCCGCGGTCGGGCGCGGGGCGGTGCCGTACGGCGTCGCCGTGGACGAGAACACGTTGCTCTCGGTGGCCGACGGGGAGGCCCGGGTGGCGGGGGCCGGGCGCGTGCACGTCGTACGGCCGGACAAGAAGGGTGAGGGGAGTGTGGTCGTACGGGCGTACGGCGCCGGGGAGAGGTTCGAGGTGTAGCAGCGCCCGGACGGCACCTGGACCCGGTACAGCCCCTGCCGGGGCCGGACCGGGTCGGGGCGGAAGGACCGAGGGTCAGGAGAAGACGACGGACCGCATGAGGAGGCGGTCGCCTGCTCCCGCGCCGGGAGGCAGGGAGTAGTAGATGTCGCCTTCGCAGTCGGCGTCGAGGAAGACGGTGGCGGTGGCGTCCGTGCGGTTCTTGGGGGCCCGGCTGACCGACCCCGGCTCGGAGGCGGGTCCTTGCAGGTTGATGCACCGGCCGCTGGCGGGGTTGTTGAGGAAGCCGACGGCCTCGTAGCCCTCCGCGGTGGTGTACGAGTAGCGGAACTGGCCGGTTGCCGCCGAGGCCGCGCCGGGCGCGGCCAGCAGAAGGGCGAAGGCACCGCAGGCAGCGCCGAGGGCCGCCGTGATGGAGCGAGTGGACACGGTGTTTCTTTCTGTCGGGTGTCGGAGCGGTCAGTGCCAGCGATGCCCCGGAGAACAGCGGGATAGGCGCTATGTCCCCCGAACGGGTTCACTCGCCGCGAGCACGCCAAAACCCCGTCCAGCCTTCAGGACGGCGAGGGCGTGTGCGGGTTGCCCTTGTTGACGGAGCTCAGCAGCGCGGCGGAGTCTTCGAGGGCCTCCAGGCTGTGGCGGGCGGGTGGTACGAGCAGCAGGTCTCCGGCCATGCCCTCCCATGCCTCGTCGCCGCTGCGCAGCCGTACCCGGCCGCGCAGCACGAACACGGTGGCCTCGCCGGGGTTCTCGTGTTCGGCGAGGGTGGTGCCGGCGCGCAGGGCGATGACGGTCTGGCGCAGGGTGTGTTCGTGGCCGCCGTAGAGGGTCTCGGCACTGCGGCCCGCGGAGGAGTCCGCGGCCCGCTCCAGGTGCTCGCGGGCCTTGGCGTCGAGGGAGAGCTTCTGCATGGCTCGGTTGCCGTTTCTGTGTCGGAGGGCTCGCGTCGGCCCGGATCAGTAGCGGACGCCGATGCGGCGCCAGCGGCGTCCGCTGGTGCCCGGCTCGGCGGGGTGGGCGGGAACCCGGCTGCGGTACAGGACGAAGGGCCGCCACAGGTACCACAGCGGGATGCTCCAGGCGTGCACCAGCCGGGTGAAGGGCCACACGGCGAGGATCGCCCAGGCGGCGGTGGCGTGGATCCGGTAGATCAGCGGTGCGTGGGCGATCACGCCGACGTCCGGGTCGCCGGCGAACAGGCCGCGGAACCACAGCGCCACACTCTGCCGGTAGTCGTAGCCGCTGCCGAAGAGATTGATGCCCATGGTCGGGATGATGCCGAGCACGATGACGATCGCCAGCAGGACCAGGGCCACCCAGTCGACGGGGCTCGTGGTGGCCCGTACCCGGGGCACGGTGGTGCGGCGGAAGGCCAGGATCGCCACGCCGAAGACGACGGCGAGCGCGGCGACGGTGCCGCCGATGGAGGACAGCCAGCGGTAGGCGTTCTCCGGGATGCCGAGCCACCGGGTGAACGACTCGGGGATCAGGATGCCCATCACGTGTCCGGCGATCGCGGCGAACGTGCCGTAATGGAAGAGCGGCCCGCCCCATTTCAGCAGACGGCGCTCCTGGAGCTGGGTGGAGCGGCTGGTCCAGCCGAACTGGTCGTAGCGCCAGCGCCAGACGTGGCCGACGACGAAGGTGACAAGGGCGAGGTAGGGCAGGATCACCCACCACCACAGATCCCAGGAACTCACGGACCCTCCTTCGCACTCGCTCCCCGCGGCTCCAGCCCGGTCTGCTCCGGTGGGCCGAAGGGCTCCAGGCCGACCTCCTCGCCCGGCGGTCCCTCGGCGGCCAGCCGCCGCCACGCGTCGCGCTCGGCCCGGCCCGGCGCAGGCAGCCGGCCGCAGAGCGCGTCCAGGACGCCGGCGTACGGGCTGGAGTGCTCGTGCAGCGCCAGCCGCAGGAGCTCCAGTCCGGCCCGGCACTGCGACAGGACGCGATGTCCGGGTCCGGGGGAGAGCGCGGCGAACTCCAGGACCAGCGGCAGGAAGTCGGGCAGTTCGCCGGCCGGCGGTTCGTGGCCGGCCTGACGGTAGGCGTGCTTGAGGGCGAGCAGGGCCATGCCGCGGGCGCGGGTGTCACCGTGCCGGTAGTAGGTCAGGTGCATGCTGCGGCGGCGGGTGTGGTCGAACGTCTCCACGTACCGCTGCGCGGCCTCGGTCGGGGGCAGGCCCGAGAGGTGGTCGCACACGGCGGCGAGCCGGGCGCGGTCGGCCCGGTCGGCGACGGCGGGGAGCGCGGCGGTCACGTCGTCGAGGCGGCCGAGCACCGTCTCGTCCGGGTAGCGCAGGAGGACCGAGGCGATGCGGTGCACCAGCGGTGTGTCGGCCGCCGCCCGGCGGCGGATCACCGGCCGTCCCCGTCGGCGAAGAGACCGGGGGCGGGGCCGGTGCCGTTCCAGCCGAGGAGGTTGAAACGCACCGTGCCGTCGCTGTCGCGGAACTGGCTGCCGCCGCCCGGTGATGCCAGGCCCGGCAGCGACGGCGGGGCGGCGGCCCCCTGGTCCTGGTCGTGGGCGGCGAGGTCGGCGACCCCGCCGGGGTAGTCGAGGGAGCAGTGCTGGGCCAGCAGGGCGCCGGACCCCTCGGCGTGCACCCGGGGGACGACATAGCGGTCGTCGTACTTGGCGATGGCCAGCAGCCGGTACAGGTCCTCGATGTCCTCGGCGCTCGCACCGACCTGGCCGAGCAGGTCCTGGTCGGGCGGGTCGCCGAGTTGCAGGGCGCGCATGTGGGCGCGCAGCGCGGTCAGTTTGCGCAGCACGCCCTCCACCACGGCGGTGTCACCGGCGGTGAAGAGGTTGGCCAGGTACTCCACGGGGATGCGCAGGGCGTCGATGGCGGCGAAGACACGGTCGGGGTCGTCGTCGTGGTAGCCGGTGGCGTGCACCGCGTCCGTGACCGGGGACAGTGGCGGGACGTACCAGACCATGGGCATGGTGCGGTACTCCGGGTGCAGCGGCAGCGCCACCCGGTGCTTCTTGATCAGCGCGTACACCGGGGAACGCCGGGCGGCCTCGATCCAGTCGTGGGCGATGCCGTCACGCTCCGCCGCCGCGCGCACCCCGGGGTCCTCGGGGTCGAGGAAGACCGACAACTGCGCCTCGTACAGGTCCTTCTCGTCCTTCACCGAAGCGGCCTCCAGCACGGCGTCGGCGTCGTAGAGCATCACGCCCAGGTGGCGCAGCCGGCCCACACAGGTCTCGGAGCAGACGGTGGGCTGCCCGGCCTCGATGCGCGGGTAGCAGAAGGTGCACTTCTCGGCTTTGCCGGTGCGGTGGTTGAAATAGACCTTCTTGTACGGGCAGCCCGACACGCAGAACCGCCAGCCGCGGCAGCGGTCCTGGTCGACCAGGACGATGCCGTCCTCCTCCCGCTTGTACATGGCGCCCGAGGGACAGGAGGCGACGCAGGAGGGGTTGAGGCAGTGCTCGCAGATCCGCGGCAGGTAGAACATGAACGCGTGCTCGAACTCCATCCGCACCCGCTCCGACAGCCCCTTCAGGTTCGGGTCGGCGGTGGCGTAATCGGCGGCCCCGGCGAGGTCGTCGTCCCAGTTCGGGCCGTGCACGGGCCGCATGTCCCGGCCGGTGAGCTGGGACTTGGGGCGGGCGCTGGTGAAGCTGTCGGACAGCGGCGCGGTGGTCAGGCTCTGGTAGTCGTACGTCCACGGCTCGTAGAAGTCGTCGAGCGAGGGCAGCTCCGGGTTGTAGAAGAGGCTGAGGAGCTTGCGCACCCGGCCGCCGGCCCGCAGCGTCAGTTCGCCCCGGCGGTTCAGGGTCCAGCCGCCCTTCCACTTCTCCTGGTCCTCGTAGCGGCGCGGGTATCCGGCGCCCGGCTTGGTCTCGACGTTGTTGAACCAGACGTACTCGGAGCCGGGCCGGTTGGTCCAGGTCTGCTTGCAGGTGACCGAGCAGGTGTGGCATCCGATGCACTTGTCGAGGTTCATCACCATCGCGACCTGCGCCATGCAGCGCCCGACGGTGCCCGTGGCCCGGGTCATCAGAAGTCCACCTCCTGCGCGCGGCGGCGGATGACGGTGATCTCGTCGCGCTGGTTGCCGGTGGGGCCGATGTAGTTGAAGCCGTAGGTGAACTGGGCGTAGCCGCCGATGAGATGGGTGGGCTTGATCAGCAGACGGGTGAGGGAGTTGTCGCCGCCGCCGTGCAGGCCGGAGGTCTCCGTCTTCGGCACGTTCAGGTGCCGGTCCATCGTGTGGTACATGTACACGGTTCCCTCGGGCATGCGGTGGGTGACCACCGCGCGGCAGGCGACCACGCCGTTGCGGTTGTACGCCTCGATCCAGTCGTTGTCCGCGACCCCGATCCGCTCCGCGTCCTTCGGGCTCATCCAGATCACCGGGCCGCCCCGGAACAGGGTGAGCATGTGCAGGTTCTCCTGGTACTCGGAGTGGATCGACCACTTCGAGTGCGGGGTCAGGTAGCGCACCACGAGCTGCGGGCGGCCGTCCGCCGGGCGGGTCGGGTCGCCGAAATGGGCCATCATGTTCAACGGCGGCCGGTAGACGGGCAGTTGTTCGCCGAACTCGGCCATCCAGTCGTGGTCGAGGAAGAAGTGCTGGCGGCCGGTGAGGGTGTGCCAGGGTTTGAGGCGTTCGACGTTGACGGTGAACGGCGAGTAGCGGCGGCCGCCGGACTCGGTGCCGGACCACTCCGCCGAGGTGATCACCGCGCGGGGCTGGGTGCGGGTGTCCTCGAAGGTGATGCGGTCGCCGGAGCGTTCCCCGGCCAGATCGGCCAGCTCCACGCCGGTGCGCTCCTCCAGGGCGCGCAGCGACCGGACGGCCAGGCGGCCGTTCGTGGTGCCGGACAGGGCCAGGATCGCCTCGCAGAACTGGTCGTCGCGGGCGATCGAGGGACAGCCGTCGGCGATGCCGCCGCGCACGGTGCCGTTGCGCCGGCGCAGGTAGTCGATCTCCTGCCCGGGCATCCACGTCAGGCCCTTGGTGCTGGTGCCGAGGCGGTCCAGCAGCGGGCCCACGGCGGCCATCTTCTCGGCCACCGCCGCGTAGTCGCGCTCCACCACGATCAGTTTCGGCATCGTCCGGCCCGGTACCGGCTCGCACTCGCCGGCCTTCCAGTCGCGCACCCGCCCGTGCGGCTGCGCCATCTCGTCCGGCGTGTCGTGGGCGAGCGGGGCGGCGATCACGTCCCGCCGCACCCCCAGGTGGACGGCCGCGAGCCGGGAGAACTCGGCGGCGAGGGTGTGGAAGACGTCGAAGTCGGTGCGGGTCTCCCAGGGGGGTGCGATGGCCGGGTTGAAGGCGTGGATGAACGGGTGCATGTCGGTGGAGGACAGGTCGTACTTCTCGTACCAGGTCGCCGCGGGCAGCACCACGTCGGAGAACAGGCAGGTGCTGGTCATGCGGAAGTCGACCGTCACCGACAGGTCGAGCTTGCCGACCGGGGCCTGCTCGCGCCAGGTGACGTCCTTGGGGCGCAGGTCGGGCGGGGTCTCCGTGGCGGTGACGGCGTCGTCGGTGCCGAGCAGGTGCCGCAGCATGTACTCGTGGCCCTTCATCGACGACGCGAACAGGTTCGCCCGCCAGATGAGCAGGACCCGCGGGAAGTTCGCCGGGTCGTCGGGGTCCTCGGCGGCGAACCGCAGCCGCCCCTCCTTCAACTCCTCGACGACGTACCGCGGTACGTCCTTGCCCGCCCGCTCGGCCTCGTCGCACAGGTCGAGCGGGTTGCGGTCGAACGCCGGGTGGGAGGGCATCCAGCCCAGCCGGGCGGCCAGCGCGTTGCAGTCCGGCAGCGTACGTCCCGCCAGCCGGCCCCGGCCGAGCGGGCCGGCCAGCGTGTCGGCGGGAAACGCCTCGTAGCGCCACTGATCGGTGGCCAGCCAGAACAGCGGCGTGCCCACCATGTGCCGGGTGGGACGCTGCCAGTCCAGGCCGAACGCGAGATGGAACCAGCCCGTCAGTGGGCGCACCTTCTCCTGCCCGACGTAGTGCGCCCACCCGCCGCCGTTGACACCCTGGCTGCCGGTCAGCATCACCAGCGACAGGAACGCGCGGTAGATCTGGTCGGAGTGGAACCAGTGGTTGGTACCCGCGCCCATCGCGATCATCGAACGGCCGCCGGTGCGTTCGGCGTTGCGCGCGAACTCCCGCGCCACCCGCGCGGCCGCCTTCGCCGGCACCGACGTGATCGCCTCCTGCCAGGCCGGCGTGTATGGTGCGGCCGCGTCCTCGTAACCGGTGGGCCACTGGCCCGGCAGGCCCTCGCGGGCCACCCCGTACTGGGCCATCACCAGGTCGAAGACGGTGGTCACCAGGTGGCCGCCGACCCGCACCGCCGGCACCCCGCGCCGCAGCACCCGGCCGGACTCGCCGGGCCCCGTGTCGAACCTCGGCAGGTCCACCGCCACCGCCTCGGCGCCCGGCCGGCCGTGCAGGGTCAGCAGCGGCTCCGCCCCGTCCAGCCGCAGGTTCCAGCGCCCCCGGCCCGACTCGGACCAGCGGAAGCCCAGCGAGCCGTTCGGCACCACCGGCTCGCCGGTGCGCCCGTCCAGCAGCACCGTCTTGAACTCGGCCGCCTCCGCGGCGGGTCCGGGCAGGTCGGCGGCGGTGAGGAACTTGTCCGGCACGAACCCGCCGCCGTCGCGCTCGCGCAGCCGCACCAGGAACGGCAGGTCGGTGTAGGTCCTGGCGTACTCGGTGAAGTACGGCACCTGCCGGTCGCGGTAGAACTCGCTGAGGACGACGTGGCCCATGGCCAGCGCGAGCGCGCCGTCCGTGCCGGGGACGGCCGCCAGCCAGTCGTCGGCGAACTTGGTGTGGTCCCCGTAGTCCGGGGAGACCACCACGACCTTCTGCCCCTTGTAGCGGGCCTCGGTCATGAAGTGGGCGTCCGGGGTCCGGGTGATGGGCAGGTTGGTGCCCCACACGATGAGGTAACCGGCGTTCCACCAGTCGCCGGACTCCGGCACGTCGGTCTGGTCGCCGAACACCTGCGGCGACGCCATCGGCAGGTCCGCGTACCAGTCGTAGAACGAGGAGATCGTCCCGCCGATCATGGACAGGTACCGGGTCCCGGCCGCGTAGGAGGCCATGGACATCGCCGGGATCGGCGAGAACCCCACGATCCGGTCCGGGCCGTACCGCTTGACGGTGTGCACCTGCGCGGCCGCCATCAGCTCCGTGACCTCGCGCCAGTCGCAGCGCACGAACCCGCCCTTGCCGCGGGCCCGCTTGTAGGCGGCGCTCCGTGCCGGATCCGAGGTCAGCCACTCCCATGCCTCGACCGGGTCGGCGTGCCGCGCCTTCGCCTGCCGCCACAGCGTGAGCAGCGGACCGCGGACGTACGGGTAGCGGATGCGCGTGGGCGAGTAGGTGTACCAGGAGAACGCCGCGCCGCGAGGACAGCCCCGCGGCTCGTACTCCGGGGAGTCCGGCCCCACCGACGGGTAGTCGGTCGCCTGCGTCTCCCAGGTGATCAGGCCGTCCTTGACGAACACCCGCCACGAGCACGACCCCGTGCAGTTCACCCCGTGGGTGGAGCGCACCTCCCGGTCGTGGCGCCACCGCTCCCGGTAGAACTCCTCCGCCGCCCGGCCGCCCTCGCGGTACAGCATCCGCCGGTCGGGTGACTGGCTGCCGGGGAAGAAGTACTGCGCCGTGCGCATCAGCCGTTCGGCCGCGGCGTCTGCCCGGTCGGTGCTCACACCGTTCGCCTCCTCGGATGCCGCGGCTGCCCGCTCGTGCCCTGCGACCCCGGTGCCTCGCCGGCCGGCCGCGGGGCGGGGCGGTGACCACCATGCACCGCCGACGGCCGCCCCGAGCGGCTACGACACTCCGCCGGCCCGGGTACGGGCGGACCCGGTACTCGAAGGGCCGAAGCCCGGCGGCTGATGCCGGTGCCGGGCGACGCGGGTCGGGACGGCGCGCGGTTCCTTCCGCTACGAGCCGGAACCCGCACTCCGGGAGCGGTCCGGGGCAGCGTCCTCCCCAGGTACCGGGAGCGGCTGCCGGCACGGCGTCGACGTGTCCAGCCCCGGTGCGGCCCTGACGAGCCTCAGGGCCATGGCCCTGGCCTTCGCCGGGGTCGGCGCGGAGACGGAGAGGAGACGGAAGGGCGCGGGCGGCCGCAGCTCGACGCACACCACGGGTTCGCCGGACCGCACGACCACGAAGTCCACCCCCGCCTGGTGGCGGCGCGTGCCGACGCACCGGACGCCCGGCACCGCGACGCCCCGCCGGGGGACTCCGCGCAGGGCACGCCACCAGTCGGCCTCGACCGTCACCCGGCGCACCGCCGTCAGCGGCACCCGCACGTCGCGGTGGCGTGCGGCCGCCCGCTCCCGGAGCGCCAGGCGCACGACCACGTCGTCACCGTCGACCAGCATCCGCGCCATGACATGACTCCCGCGTCCCATCCTCCTCCGGAAGGCGGCCGGACGCCCCGTGGGGATCAGTCCCGGATGTCCTGGAGCAGCCACTCCCGTGGGATCTCGTGGCCCAGGCCGCGCTCCCGGGCCCGCTTGTAGACGAGCGCGGCGATGGCGTGGAACTGGGCTCCCTGGATGTTGCCGCGCTCCGAGAACGTCACCTCCGTGTCGTCGTCCCGTGCGCGGGCGTGTCCCGCCAGCACGGCGTCGAGGCGGACCACGCGCGCGCCACGGGGCGGCCGGCGCGCTCCTCTGCCGTGCTGGTGCCGGTCCCAGACGGCGGCCTCCGGGCGGGCCCGGTAGGTCACGTACTCGTCGTCGGTCGCCCACTGCGGTGCCGAGGAGGGCACGCTGGCGCTGCCGAGCCGTAGCCACACGTCGAAGCGCTGGAGTGCCTCGGCGTCCGGGCGTCCCCCGATGCACGTGACGTGGGTGCCCGGCCGCAGCCGGCGGCCCAGGACGACGTCACCGACCGCGTCGGTGCAGTCGGCCACGAGGTCGGCACCGCGATGGGCCGCCTCGGGATCGTCCACCGCGACCACGTCCAGGCCGTGCAGCTCCCGCGTCTGCGCCGCGAAGCGTTCACGGTGGGACCGGGTCGGGCTGTAGACCTGGATCCGCTCCAGCGGGCGGACCGCGAGGAAGGCCTCGACATGGCTGCGTGCCATGCCGCCCGAGCCGAGCAGGCCCAGCACGCGGGCGTCCTCGCGCGCGCCGAACCGTGCCCCGATGGCCGAGTCGGCGCCCACCCGGAGGTGTTGCAGCAGGCCGTCGTTGAGCAGGGCGACGGGCTCGCCGGTGCGCGCGTCGAGCAGGAGGACCAGTCCGCAGAAGAGTCCCGGCCGCACGCAGTGCTTCTCGTGCGTACGGTGGCCGGGAGCACCGGTCTCGGTGAGCACGTCCGACTTCATGCGCAGCGCGACGTAGCCGGTGCGGGCCGAGCCGCCTTCCTGTTGGGCAAGGACTACTGGTCCTACGGCGTCGAGGGCAACCGCGAGGTGCTGGAGACGTTCCTGCGCTACCACCACGAGCAGGGGCTGTCCGCCCGGCTGTGGCGGCCCGAGGAACTGTTCGCTCCGGAGTCCCTCGAATCCGCCGTCATCTGACGGGCGCCGTGCGACCGCAAGAGGCGCGAGCCACGCGGCCTCGCGCCTCTTGCGCTCCCTCGGAGTTCGCCCCGCCGGCGGCGGGCGGTCAGGCGCCGGACGGGCGTGGGTCCAGTGTGTCGAAGACCCGCTGAGCGACGGCGAAGGCCGAGTTGGCGGCCGGGACGCCGCAGTAGACGGCGCTCTGCAGCAGCACCGCGCCGATCTCCTCCTGGCTCAGCCCGTTGGTGAGCGCCGCGCGCACGTGCAGGGCGAGTTCGTCGTGGTGGCCGCGCGCCACCAGCGCGGTGAGGGTGATACAGCTCCGGGTGCGCCGGTCCAGGCAGTCGTCCGTCCAGATCTCGCCCCACGCGTAGCGGGTGATGAAGTCCTGGAACCGGGCCGTGAACGGGGTCGTGCGGGCGTCCGCGCGGTCCACGTGGGCGTCGCCGAGGACCGCCCGGCGGACGGCGGTCCCGGCGGAGCGGCGGGCCGCGTCGTCGGCAGGCCGCGCCTCGGGAGACGTCGCCGCGAGGTGGGCCAGCAAGGCGGAGGTGACCGGCCCGGGGCGCTCGACGCCGGCGAGATGGGCCGCGTCGGCGACTTCGAGCAGGCTCGCGCCGGGCACCCCGTCGGCGATCTCACGGGCGTGCGCGGGCGGGGTCGCGGGGTCGTCCCGGCCTGCGACGACCAGAGTCGGCACGGTGATTTTCGGCAGCTCGGCCCGCAGGTCGTAGGAGGCGAGCGCGTCGCAGCAGGCCGCGTAGCCGGCGGGGTCGGCGGCCCGCAGATCGTCCAGCAGCGCCAGGGCGCTCGGGTGGCCGGCGAGGCCGCGCGTGAACCAGCGGTCGGTGGCCGTGGCGGCGACCGGGCCCGTGCCCTCGGCCCGCACCAGCGCGGCCCGCTCGTGCCAGACGGAGCTCTCCCCGAAGCGGGCCGAGGAACAGACGACCGCGAGGGAGGTGAGCCGCTCCGGGTGGTGCGCGCCCAGGTACAGGCCCACCGCGCCGCCGAGCGAGATGCCGGCGTAGCCGAACCGCTCCCAGCCCTGGTCGTCGGCGAGCCGCAGCACGAGCGCGGCGAGGTCCGCCACGGTGGCCGATCCGTCCGTGGGCAGCATGCCGGTGCCGGAGGCGCCGTGTCCGGGCAGATCCCAGCGCAGCACCCGATGGCCGCGCGCGAGCGCGGCGAGCTGGGGATCCCAGACCGCGAGCGAGGTGCCGAGGGAAGGACCGAGGACGAGCGGCGGGGCACCGGCCGGACCGGTGAGGGTGTGATGGAGCGTCATGAAAAGCCCTTCGGGGTCGTACGAGGGGTGCGGCGCAGGGCGCGATCGACGAGTGCGGCAGCGGAGCCGACGTACCGTGCGGGGTCGGCGAGTTCCCGCAGCCGCTCCTTGGCGAGCAGCCCGGCCGGCAGGCCCTGCTCCTGTGCGGTCTCCTCCAGGGCCACGTACAGCGCGATGCCCTCGTCCACGGCACGGCGGGAGGCCGCGGTGAGCAGACGCTTGGCCCGGTCGCGCCCGACGACCGGGCCGAGTGCGGCGGCGAACCGCTCGCTGACGATCAACCCGTCGGTGAGATCAAGGTGTTCGCGCATGCGGTACGGGAAGACGCGCAGCCCTTCGGCGAGTTCGGCGGCGGCCTCGGCGGCGCCGCCGACGAGCCGCAGCGCCGCACGCAGCGGCTGCCACTCCGCGTGCCAGGCACCGGCCGGCCGCTCGTCCTCCGCTGTCAGGGACCCCAGCAGTACGGCCGCGAGCGCGGGCACCTGACGGGCGGCGGAGGCGATGAGCGTGGCCCGCACGGGATTGCTCTTGTGCGGCATGGCGGACGAGCCGCCGCCGCTGCCCTCGGCGACCTCGCCGATCTCGGTACGGGAGAGCACCAGCACATCGGCGGCGACCTTCCCGAGCGCGCCGGCGGCGAAGGCGAGCGCGGCGCCGAGGTCGGCGACCGGGGTACGCAGCGTGTGCCACGGCAGTCCGGGCTCGGCCAGCCCGACCTCCCGCGCGTACGCGGCCGACAGCCGCAGCCCGATGTCGCCTCGCGAACGGCCACCGGCCGCCGGGCCTGCGTCGTCCGGACCGGCGTCGTCCGGACCCGTATCGTCCAGGCCCGCGTCCCCCGGACTTGCGTCATCCCGGCCCGCCTCCGTGCCGGCGGGCCCGACCGGCGGCGGACCGGCCTCGTCGCGCGACGCCGCTTCGGTTCCGGCCCGGCCGGCCGCGGGCTCCGGGTCCGCGCCGTTCGCCGCGTACTCGGCGAAAGCGGCCAAGGTGCCCGCCGCGCCGCCCAGTTGGGCGGGCAGGCCGCCGTGCGCGAGAGCCGTCAGGCGGTCGTGGGCGTCGAGCACCAGCGAGCGCCAGCCGGCCGCCTTCAGCCCGAACACGGTGGGCACGGCGTGCTGGGTGAGCGTGCGTCCGGGCATCGGGGTGCCGCGGTGCTCCGCCGCGAGCCGGGCCAGGGCCGCGGCCGTCCGTTCGAGGTCGGCCAGGACCGGCCGCAGACCGCGCGCGGCGACCAGCATCAGCGCCGTGTCCAGGATGTCCTGGCTGGTCGCGCCGCGGTGGACGTAGACCGCGGCCTCCGGGTCCGCACGGGCCACGGCCGCGGTCAGGTCGCCGACCAGCGGGATGACCGGGTTGCCGCCCGCGCGGGCCCGCAGCGCCAGCTCGCGCACCTCGAACTCCTCGGCGCGCGCCGCCCGTTCAATCGCCTCGGCCGCCGAGCGCGGCGCCAGGCCCAGGTCCGCCTGGGCCCGGGCGAGCGCCGCCTCGGCGTCCAGCAGCGCCTGGAGCACCGCGTGGTCGCCCGTCGCGGCCTCCACCGCGGTGCCCACCCGCACGGGCGACAGCAGGCCGGCGTCCCCGGGGTCTCCGGCAGCGTCAGACGAAGTCAAGGAAGACCGTCTCCCTCTCGCCCTGCAGGCGGATGTCGAAGCGGTACGTGCCGTGCGGCTCGGCCGTCGCCACCATGGTCGCCCGGCGCTCCTCGTCCAGCGAGGCGAGCAGCGGGTCGGCGGCGTTGGCCTCGGCCTGGTCAGGGAAGTACAGCCGGGTGAACAGGTGGTGCAGCAGCCCGCGGGCGAAGACGCAGACGCTGATGTACGGCGCGTGGCCGGGCCGGGCGCCGGGCCGCAGGGTGCGGGCGGCCCAGCGGCCCTCCCTGTCGGTGGGGATCCGGCCGAAGCCGGTGAAGTCCACGCCGTTGCGGCCGAGGAAGCCGCCGGTGACGGGGTCGCGCCGCATCGACCCGGTGGCACCGTCCAGCGCGCCGTCCGGGCCGGCCTGCCACAGCTCGATCAGCGCGTCCGGGACGGGGTCGCCCGCACCGTCGTAGACGTGGCCGTGGACGCTGACGGTGTCCGGGTGCCCGGCCGGGGCCGGCTCGGGGCCGCCGGGGAAGGGCAGGGCGTAGCCGTAGAACGGTCCCACGGTGTGGGACGGGGTGGGGGCGAGCGGGGTCCTTGGGCTGGTGGCGGTCATCGGCGGCCTCCCTCGATCCAGGTGGCGGACGGGCCGTCGAGCACGATGTCCCACCGGTAGCCGAGGGAGAACTCGGGCACGGACAGGCCGTGGTCGTAGGCGGCGACGAGCCGTGACCGGGCGTCGTCGTCGGTGACGGACTGGAGAATGGGGTCGTACGCGAACAGCGGATCGTTCGGGAAGTACATCTGGGTGACCAGACGCTGGGCGAACGCCGTGCCGAACAGCGAGAAGTGGATGTGGGCCGGGCGCCAGGCGTTGGTGTGGTTCCGCCACGGGTAGGCGCCGGGTTTGATGGTGGTGAAGGTGTACCGGCCCTCGTCGTCGGTGAGGGTGCGGCCGACGCCGGTGAAATGGGGGTCGAGCGGCGCCGGGTGCTGGTCGCGCCGGTGTGCGTAGCGGCCGGAGGTGTTGGCCTGCCAGATCTCGATCAGCTGGCCCCGGACCGGCCGGCCGGTGCGGTCCAGCAGCCGGCCGCTGACGGTGATCCGCTCGCCGAGCGGCTCGCCGGTGTGCTGCCGCGTGAGGTCGTTGTCGGTCTCCGTGACGTCGTTGACGCCGAAGACTGGGGTGTGCAGCTCGACGGTCTCCGGGTCGCCGCCGTTCACCGGCACCGGCCGCCGCCACGGATGGCGCAGGGCGCTGCTGCGGTAGGGGGCGTAGTCGCGCCGCGGGTGGTGCTCGACGGGGGCGCCGTCGGCCCGGCGGGAGAGGTACGCGTCGCGTTTTTCCGCGGTTTCCTTGTCGATGGCGTTCTGGGATATCTCACTCATCGATGTTCCTGGGCTCGGGAGCGCTGGTGACAGCGCTCGGGGATGAGCTACCGCCGCGGGGGTCGGCGGCGCCGTCCGCCGTACGGATCGGCGCCGCCGTCTTCTCCCGGATTTCCTCCGCCGTGACACCGGGGGCGGTCTCCACCAGCACGAGGCCGTCGTCGGTGACATCGAGGACCCCGAGGTCGGTGATGATCCGGTGCACGCACCGCTTGCCGGTCAGCGGCAGCGAACACTCCCGCATGATCTTGGGGCTGCCGTCCTTGGCGGTGTGCGTCATCAGCACGATCACCCGGCGTGCCCCGTGCACCAGGTCCATCGCCCCGCCGATGCCCTTGATCATCTTGCCCGGGATCGCCCAGTTGGCCAGGTCGCCCCGGGCGGAGACCTGCATGGCCCCCAGCACGGCCGCGTCAATGTGCCCGCCGCGGATCATCCCGAACGACAGCGCCGAGTCGAAGAACGACGCACCGGGCACCACCGTGACGGTCTCCTTCCCGGCGTTGATCAGATCCGGGTCCACCTCGTCCTCGGCCGGATACGGGCCGACGCCCAGGATCCCGTTCTCCGACTCCAGCACCACCTCCACCCCGGCGGGCAGGTGGTTGGGGATCAGCGTCGGCAGTCCGATGCCGAGGTTGACGTAACTGCCGTCCGTCAGCTCCCGCGCGGCGCGGGCGGCCATCTCGTCCCGGCTCCAGGCCATTACGCGCGCACCGTCCTCTTCTCGATCCGCTTCCGTGCCGCCTGCCGCGGGGTCAGCGGGACGACCCGCTGGACGAAGATCCCCGGCAGGTGCACGGCGTCCGGATCGATCTCTCCCGGCTCCACCAGCTCCTCCACCTCGGCGATCGTGATGCGCCCCGCCATCGCGGCCAGCGGATTGAAGTTCCGCGCGGACTTGGCGAAGACGAGGTTGCCCTCGCGGTCTCCCCTGGCCGCCCGGACGAGGGCGAAGTCGGTGGTGATGGCCCGCTCCAGCACGTACTCGCGCCCGTCGAAGGCCCGGACCTCCTTCGGCGGTGAGGCCAGTGCCACCGCGCCGGTCCCGTCGTACCGCCAGGGCAGCCCGCCCTCGGCCACCTGCGTGCCCACTCCCGCCGGGGTGTAGAACGCCGGAATGCCGCAGCCGCCGGCGCGCAGCCGCTCCGCCAGCGTGCCCTGCGGAATCAGCTCCACCTCCAGTTCGCCGGCCAGGTACTGCCGGGCGAACTCCTTGTTCTCCCCGACGTACGACCCCGTCACCCGGGCGATGCGGCCCGCCGACAGCAGCACCGCCAGTCCGGACTCCAGCGCCCCGCAGTTGTTGGACACCACCCCCAGCCGTCCGGCCCCGGCCTCGTACACGGCCTGGATCAGAGTGTCCGGGACGCCGCTGAGTCCGAATCCACCCACCGCGAGCGTCGCACCGTCACCGACGTCCGCCACCGCGTCCGCCGCCGAGGCGACGACCTTGTTGCCCATCCGTCCGTCCGTTTCCCCTGCGAGCACCTGAGGGGTGCTCGGCCACGGGCTCAGTTATCACGTCAGGGGCAAACTGCTCAGTGCACTGAGCAATTTGAATGCGCCGGTCAACTTGCCATTCGGCGCCGTCGGCGTCAAGATCCTGGGCGGATCAAGGGACGACTCGGCAGATGCCGTGGAGGCCGGCGAGTATCGTTCCGTGCAGTGAGGGAAAGCGCGCGGGCTTTCGCGGTCCAGGAGACGCGGCCCGGGGTCTCCGGTCGGCGCAGGACAGGCACGTGAGGAAGAGGGCATGGACGCCGTCGATCTGGGCACCCACCCCGGGCATCTGGCCCGGCGGCTTCAGCAGGCCCACACCCTGCTGTGGAACGCGATGGTCTCCGAGGAGACCACGTCGCCGCAGTACGCCGTGCTGAACGCCCTGGTGGAGAAGCCCGGCATCGACCAGCGCACGCTCGGTGAGCAGGTGTGTCTCGACCGCTCCACCATCACCGAACTGGTGACCCGGTTGGCCCGGCGCGGGCTCATGGAGCGGGTGCGCGACCCGCTGGACGGGCGGCGCAACGTGCTGAAGCTGACCGAGGAAGGCATACGGCTGCACCGCAGGCTGACCACCAGGGCGGCCCGGATGAACCACGTCTTCCTCGCTCCGCTCTCGGCGCAGGAGCAGATCGTCTTCCTGGATCTGGTGCACCGGGTGGTGAACGCCGCCGAGGACCTCCGCGACCCCGGGCAACTCACCCGCGCCCCCCGCGACACAGGGATCGCCTGACGGACGCTGGGGCCGGTAGCGCGCTGTCGCGGCCGTCGCCGCGCGGCTCGGCCGCGGCATCGCAGGTCCGGAGGTCAGCGCACCGTGGGCCGGGCTTCGTGGGCCGCCACCCGTGTGTGCCGGCCGCGCGGGCAGTGGACCAGCCGTTCCCACAGGCCGAGTGCGCGAGCCTCGGTCAGGAAGTCATCGAGCGGGGAGTGGAAGACGGTGTAGTCGTCGTAGTGCACGGGCAGGACGCGCTGGTAGCCGAGGCGGCGGACCAGCTCGGCGCCTTGGGCGCCGTCCATGGTGACCACGAAGCCGCCCGGCAGGGTGGTGCCGCCCAGGTGCAGCACAGCGAGGTCCGCGTCGGGGAAGCGCCGGGCGATCTCCGCCAGGCCGTCGAAGAGGAGCGTGTCGCCCGAGACGTACAGGCGCAGCCGTACCGTGCCGTTGCGGGGGCCGAACTCCAGCATGCTGCCCATCACCGGCGGCAGCAGGTTCCGCAGCACGGGCCGCAGGGAGTGCCGGCCGGGCAGTGACGTCACCCGGACCTGCGCGTCGCCCTGCCTGAAGGTGCAGCTTTCCCAGGTGCGCAGGCCCCCGGCCTGCCGGAATCCCTGCCAGGAGCGCAGCCGGCGGGCCGCGTGCGGTGTGGTGGCGATCGGCACCGACCGGTCCAGGCACTGCCGGGCCCTGCGGTCCCAGTGGTCGCCGTGCAGGTGGGAGAGGACCACGGCGTCCAGGCGCGGTAGCTCCTGCGGCGCCAGGGCCGGTTCGGTGAGACGGCGGCTCGTCAGCCCGTACCCGAGGTGCGCGCGCTCGCCACGGTGCAGGAAGTTGGGATCGGTCAGCAGGGTGAGGTCGCCGTACCGCAGCAGGACGGTCGCGTTGCCGATGAAGTGCAGGTCGACGGCGGAGTCGTCGAAGTCAGCCATGGTGGTCCTTGCCCGACGGGAGGGCCCCGTCTGTGGTCGTGCGGCGGCTGGACTGTGCGGTCCCGGCCCTCCCGGAGTACCCGGGCCGCGCGGTACGGAACTCGTGAAGCAGTGGTGGAAGCCCTGTGGAAGCGGTGTCGGCGGGGCCACTTATGCTGCACCAGACGATCACGCGGAACCTGGGGAGGGCGCGGCATGTTCGACAAGCTGTTCGGTAGGGATGGGGGGAGACCGGCGGCGGATCCGCACGCCCTGCCCGCCCCACGCTGGCAGAAGAACGGGATGTACACCCTGCGCGCGCTCGGCGACGCGCGGGTGCTCACGCTGGTGGAGGCGGCGACCGCGGGCGACTGGGCGGGCGTCAAGGCGGCCCTGGCCCCCTTCGACCTCGGCCGTGACGATCGGGTCCTCAGTGAGCTGGCCGACCTGGCCGGGGTGCAGGACTGGATCGGCCGGGCCGTCGAGGAGGACAAGGAGCACCGGGCGACGGCCCTGCTGATCTCCGGAGCGCGCCACGTCAGATGGGGCTGGGAGGCGCGCACCAGTGCGCGTGCCGCCGACGTCACACGGGAGCAGTGGCAGGTTTTCCACGAGCGGCTCCACATCGCCGAGGAACAGCTCCTGGAAGCCGCCGAGTCGCGGCCGGAATGGGTCACGCCGTGGCGCCGCCTCCTCACCTCCGGCCGGGGCATGTCGCTGGGCCCCGCCGTCAACGAGACCCGGCTCGACGCCGCCCTGCGCCGCGATCCGCTGCACCTGGAGGCCCACGTCGAGTGGGTGTCGCAGTTGCAGCCCCGTTGGGGCGGCGAGCCCGGCGAGGCCCTGGCGTTCGCCCGTGAGGCGTTCGCCGACGCGCCCGACGGCCATCGCCTCGGCTGTCTGATCGCCATCGCTCACATCGAGGACTGGGTCGAGTCCAACCGTATGAACTCCCTCATCACCCCCGCGATCCAGGACGAGTTGCTGGAAACGGCCGAGCGCAGCATCCTCCACCCCGCCTATGTGCGGCGCCCCGGCTGGCAGTACGACTTCAACGTGTTCGCCATGGCCTTGTCCCTGGCCTCCGAGAGGATCGCGTTGCCGCAGGTCTTCCGCGAGCTGAAAGGTGCCTACACCACGTGGCCCTGGAGCTACATGGACCAGCCGGAAAAGAAGTACGCCCGCGCTCGGCGCAACGCCTGAACGCCCCCGTCCGCCGCTCGTCGCTCACCTCACCCCGGACTGCCCGATGACTCTGTCCCACACCCCTTCGAGCCCGGCCGACGCCGACCGCACCTTCCAGGTGGATCTGCGCGGCCTCGTCGACCTCCTCTCCCACCACCTCTACTCCAGCCCCCGCGTCTACCTGCGCGAACTCCTGCAGAACGCGGTGGACGCGCTGACCGCGCGGCACAGCCTCGAACCGGCCGCCGCGGCGGACGCGTTCGGCATCCGCGTGTACGCCGACGGCTCCGTGGTGCGGGTGGAGGACGACGGAGTCGGTCTCTCGGAGGCCGACGTGCACACCTTCCTCGCCACGATCGGCCGCAGCAGCAAGCGCGCCGAGGCGGTGGCCGAGCAACGTGCCGACTTCATCGGCCAGTTCGGCATCGGCCTGCTCTCCTGCTTCCTGGTCGCGGACGAGATCCACGTCCTGAGCCGTTCCGCCCGCACTCCCGACGCCCCCGCCGTGGAGTGGCGGGGGCGCGGCGACGGCAGCTACTCCGTCCGCACCCTGCCCGCCTCCGCCCGCCCCCGGCCCGGCACCACCGTCACCCTGACACCCCGCGCCGACGCGGGCGAGTGGACCCGGCCCGCTCAAGTAAACGCGCTGGCACGGCACTTCGGATCCCTGCTGCGCCACCCCGTGACCTTCGACGACGGCACGGGCGGCCCGCGCGCTGCCGTCAACCCCGAGCCCGCGCCCTGGGCACGTACGTACCCCACACCGGGAGCCCGCTCCCGCGCGCTGGCCGCGTACGGCGAGGACGTCTTCGGGTTCACGCCGCTGGACACCATCGAGCTGGATCTGCCGGCCGTGGGTCTGAAGGGCATCGCGTGCGTGCTCCCCGAGGCGGTGCCGGCCGGGCGCCGCCACGGCCACCGCGTGCACGTCAAGGGCATGCTGCTGTCCGAGCAGGCCGAGGAGATCCTGCCCGACTGGGCGTTCTTCGTCCGCTGCGTCGTCGACGCCGAGAGCCTGCGTCCGACGGCGTCCCGCGAGTCCCTGTACGAGGACGACACCCTCGCCGCGGTCCGTGACGCCCTTGCCGAACGGCTGCGCGCGTGGATCGCCCGGACCGCCGCCAGCGACCCGGAACTCCTGGGCCGCTTCCTCCAGGCGCACCACCTGGCCGTGAAGTCGCTGGCGGTGCACGACGACGAGATCCTGCGGATGCTGCTGCCGTGGCTGCCGTTCGAGACCACCGACGGACACGCCACCCTGGACGAGTTCGCGCGTACCCACCGCACGGTGCTCGTGACATCGAGCGTGGAGGAGTTCCGGCAGGTCGCGGCGATCGCCTCGGCGGCCGGGCTCGGCGTCGTCAACGGCGGCTACACCTACGACCGTGAACTGGTCCACCGGCTGCCGGAGATCAGGCCGGAGGTGAGCGTCGCCGACCTCGACCCGGCAACGCTCACCGCGCATCTCGACCCCGTGGACCGGGAGACGGAACTGGCTGCCGCGGCCTACCTGGCCCTGGCCCGCCACGCCCTCGCCGTCTTCGACTGCGACGTCGCGCTGCGCACCTTCCAGCCCGCGTCCGCCCCCGCCCTCCTCCTGGACAGCCGCGAGGCCCGGCACGAGCGCACCCGCTCCCAGCTCGCCCGCGAGCAGCAGGGCGGCGTGTGGGGCGACATCCTGGGCCATCTGCGGCAGGAGGCGCCGCGGGCCCAGCTGATCCTCAACCAGCTCAACCCGCTGGTCCGTACGGCCGTCGCCATCGACGAACCCGAACTCGCCCGCACCAGCGCCGAGGCCCTCTACGGGCAGGCCGCGATGCTGTCCCGGCGCCCGCTGAGGCCCGCCGAATCGAGCCTCATCAACCGCTCCTTCCTCGACCTCCTCGCCCACGCCCTCCGCAAGGACAGCTGACGATGCCGACCGCACCCCAGACCACCGACGAGCTGTACCGGGCGCTCCAGGAGAACGACCGGCGCCCCTACGGCCGGACCCGCACCGTCACCGCCGAGGAACTGGTCGAGGCCGCTGAGCAGTTCGCCGAGCCCGTCCCGCTCATCCACGCGCTCCTCGAACTCCAGGAGGCGTACAACTACGGCTCCGAACCCCGGAAGTCGCCCGTCGTCTTCGCCCGCCTGCTGACCCTCTTCGACGAGCAGCCCGACCTCTTCGACGAGCGCCTGCGCCACACGCTGTTCTGGCGGTTCAAGTGGGCGGCCCACGCCCTGCTCGCGCTGCCCGAGATGCCACTGGCCGGCCTTCGCCAGTGGCTGACGGAGATGCGCGACCGGTACGAGAAGGCCGGCCTCGGCCTCCAGCCCTACTACGGACAGGCGTACCAACTCGCCGCCCACACAGGCGAGGACACCGACCTCGCCTATGAGCTGTGGGCCGGCCGCGCCCGTACCGAGTTCAGCGACTGCGAGGCGTGCGAGATCTGCGGGCGCGCCCTGTACCACCTCGCGGCGGGCGACGACGAGCGGGCGCTGAGCATCTGGGAGCCCGTCCTCACCGGGAAGGAGTCCTGCCAGGAGGAGCCCGCCCGCTCCATCTCCCACGCGCTGCTACCGCTGCTGCGCACCGACCGCGCCGACCGGGCCCGCGAGCTGCACCTCACCGGCTACCGCGCCTGCCGCCGCAACCCCTCGATGTCCGCGGAGGTCGGCGGGCACCTGGAGTTCTGCGCGCTGACCGGCAACGAGGCACGCGGCCTGGAACTGCTCGCCGAGAACCGGAACCTGTTCGACGACGTCGACTCGCCGCTGGACCTGCTCGGCTTCCTCACCGGAGTGGAGGTCCTCCTCCAGCGCGTCGAACTCCTCGGCCACGGCGAACTGCCCGCCGCCGGATACGCGGGCCGCACCTGGACGGTGGCCGGCCTGCGCGCCGAGGTGGCCGGCCGCGCCGACGATCTCGCCGCCCGCTTCGATGCCCGCAACGGGACGACGGCCCACACCGACCGGCGCAGGGCCCGACTCGACCGCGCGCCCCTCCTGGACGCACTGGAACTGACCCTGCGCACCCGCGGCCTCGACGACGTGGCCCCGGCCCCGGCCGCCGCGCCCGCCGCCCGCGCGACCGCCGCCGTCCCCGAGACGCTGCCCGAACTCATCGTCCGGGCAAGGGAGTCGGACGAGCAGGGTCATCCGGACGCGGTGGCCTGCTGGGCGCGGCTGCGCACGCTCGCCGCCGCCCCCGACTACTCCCACCCCGACGACCCGGCCGTGGGACCGCTCGCACAGCTGCGCGCGGACCTGCTGGCCGACGAGGCGGGCCAGGCGGGCGAGAAGGACGAGTTCGACGCGGCCGTCGCCCTGTACGAGGCGGCCGCGAGCCTGTACGACGAGGCCGGAGCGCCGGGTCACGCGGGGCTCGCACGCGCCTGCGCGCTGCTTCCCGCGGGCCAGATCCCCACGGAGCGAGCCGACGGAGCAGAGGCGAGGGCCGCCGCGCTGACCGCCGCCCACGCCGCGCTCGTCCGGCTGCACGAGGAGGCGCCCGGCCTCGCCCCGTACCAGGAGGCCCGCATCCTACGGCTGCGGGCGACCGCGCTCGGCCTGCGGCTCCAGACGTCGCGGCGCGAGGAGCACATCGCGCCGGTCTTCGCCGAGGTGGACCTGCTGCTCGCCTTCGCCACCCGGCACGACATCGCCGGACAGGTCTCCGGCGCCCTCATGCTGCGGGCCAGCACGTACGCCCTCTCCGGCGATCTGCCCGCCGCGGTCGCGGAACTCGACGCCCTCCTTGACCGGCTGAAGGCACACGGCCCCGCCTGGCACCTGCCCCGCACGCTCGGCCTGCGCGGCCGCGTACAGCTCGGCCTCAAGGACGCGCGGGCCGCGCACGCGGACCTGACCGAGAGCCTGCGACTGGCCGCCGACTGGCCGGCCGACACCATCGACACCGCCCGCCTCCACGGTGAGCTGGCCGAGGTCTGCATGCGCCTGGGCAGCCCCGACGAGGCACTGCGGCACCTGACGCGCTCCGCGGAGCTGGAACTGCGCCACGGCAGCCGCACGGACGCGTTCTGCGCCTATGGCAACGCGGCCCGGCTCAGCCTCGACCTGGGCCGCGTCGAGGACTGCATCGCCCTGCTCGACTCCCTCCTGGCCGAACCGGACGTCACCGCCGGTGCCCTGGACGACCGGCTCGTCGCCCAACTGCGCCTGACCCGCGCCCGCGCACTGCACGCCGGGGAGGATCTCAAGGTCGCCACGGCGGAGTTCGCCGCGCTCGCGGCCGAGTCGGCCGGCTGGGACGACGACCCCGGGAGCCACGCGATGATCGCCGCCGAGACCGCCGTACTCCTCGCCGAGACCGGCGAGTTCGGCCGGGCGCGCGAGGCCGCGAACCAGGCCCTCGCCGCTCACGCCCGCGCCCCGCGCTACGAGCAGCTCAGCAACTGCCTGCGCGAACTCGCCCGCCTCCAGGCCGAGCAGCAGGGTTCCGAGGGTCTGGCCGACGCCCTCGCCTTCCTCGCCGACGCGGGCAGGATCGCCGACGAAGCCCGCGCGGCGGAGTACAAGGCCCGCGGCCGTGCCCTGGACAGCGCCCTCGCCTACGAACACGGACGGGTCAACGCCTACGCCGGTGAGTACGAGACCTCCCTGGCGGCTCTGGACAGGGCCCTCACCCTGCTCGGCGAACCGGGCCCCGACGAGGACCAGGCCGGCGAGTGGGCCGAGTGCGTCCGTCTCGCCGCCGCCGTGGAGGGCATCTACCTGAAACGCCCCGCCCCCGCACTCACCCGTCTCGGCGGGGCGGTCTCCCGTCTCACCGCCCTGGGCCACACCGAGGAGACCAAGCCGCTGACCTCCCTGGCGGCCCGGCTGCGAGACGAGGACTGACGCGGCGGGTTGTGCTGCCGGGGCGACGGCCCGCCCCGGCAGCAGGGCGCCGCCATCCCCGTCCATGTGCGTCACTCACGTATGCCCGCCGGCTCCACCGCCCCGCGGCGCAGGGAGAGGGCGGCCGGAGCGACCGCCGAGACCACGGCCAGCACCGCGCAGGCGCCCAGGGCCGCCGCGAGCGCCGCCCACGGCATCTCGACGGACGTGCGCACCGAGAGCAGACCCAGCGCGCCCCACATGCCGAGCAGATTGAACCCGGCGACCAGCGTGCCCAGCAGTCCGCCGACCATGACCACCACCAGCGCCTCGGCGCCCACCAGCCGCAGCACCTGCCACCTCGTGGCGCCGACCAGCCGCAGCACGGCCAGCTCGCGGACGCGGCCGGAGGTGGCCATGACCATCGTGTTGACCAGTGAGATGCCGGTGTAGAGAAGTGCGATCCCGAGGACGAGGAAGAAGCCCGTCCGGGTCGTCCGCCCGGTCTCGGGATACGCCGCCCGCACCCAGGCGTCCCTGGTGAGGACCTCCCCGCCCGACACCCCCACCGCCCGGCGCAGACCGGCGGCCACGGTGGCCGCGTCGGCCCCGTCCGTCAGGCGTACGTCGACCCGGTCGACGGGCGCCGCGGGGGCGTTGCGCGGGGTGACATAGACGCCGTTGTCACCGGTGCCGATGGGCATGACCGCGGCGATCTTCAGGGACTTCCTCGTGCCGTCGCCGAGCCACACGTCGACCCGCTCGCCCACGGTGTGCTTCTCCCACTCCTCGTTGACGATGACAGAGTCGTCGTCGAGGTCGCTCACCTTCCCCGCGGCGAGCGGGAGACGCGCCGTGGCCGCGAGCGGCCCCGGCTCGGCGGCCCTGGCGTCGGACCTGACGAGCGCCACGCCGTCCTCAAGGACGTACACGGCGCTCGACGCGCTCGCGGAGACCTCGGCGCCGGACACGGCCCGAAGACGCTTCAGCGTCGCCGTGTCGAAGCCGGCGTCGCCCGCGGCGGTGACCACGAAGTCGGCGGCCGTCCGCGCGCGCACCTCGGTGGCCTCGGCCCCGCCGAGGGTGGCGGTGGCGCCCAGCAGCGAGCCCGCCAGCGCGACCGTGACCAGCACGGGCGCCGCGACGGCGGCGGTACGGCGCACCCCGGCCGCCGCGTTCTCCCGCACCAGCATCCCGCCCGCGCCCGGCAGTCGGGCCGGCAGCCAGGCGATCAGCCGGACCGGCGGCCGCACCAGCACCGGGGTGAGCAGCGCGACCGCGCTGATGAGCAGCATCGGCCGGCTCACATAGTTCTTGCGATGCAGCAGGTCCAACGGGTTCGCCACGAGGGCCAGGACCAGCGTCATCACGGCGGCGAGCAGCAGGACCGCGCCGAACAGCAGGCGGCCCGGGGTCAGCGCCCGGGTGTCCGCCGACGCCTCGCGCAACGCCTCGGCCGGACCGGTGCGCCCCGCCCGCCAGGACGCGGCCAGCACACCGCACAGGGCCACGAACAGACCCGTCCAGAACGCCAGATGGTAGGGCCAGATGTAGTCTCCGATGACGAACCAGCGGGGCGCGAGGCCCTCGTCGACCGCCCACCGGGCGAGCACCGGAGCCCCGTGGGAACCGAGCACACAGCCGGCGGCCGAGGCGAGCACACCGACCACCAGCGCCTCGCAGACGACCATGCGGCGGATCTGCCCCGGCGTCGCCCCGGCGGTGCGCAGCAGCCCGAACTCCCGGCGCCGCTGGGCCACCGTGAACGCGAAGGTCGAGGCCACCACGAACACCGACACGAACCCGGTGACGCCGTCGGCCGTGCCGAACATGGCGTTCATCGCGGTCAGGGCCTCGCTGCCCCGGTCGGGGTCGGCGTCGGCGTACCGGCGCGCGTCACCGGTGAGGACCCGGACGCCCGCACTGCCGCGCACCGCCTCGCGCACGGCCGCCGCGTCGGCGTCGACCACGAGCTGGAGGCTGCGCGGCGACAGTCCGGCGGCGCGGGCGTCGGTGTAGAACACGGCGTCCTCGAAGCCGAGTCCGGCCACGGTGCCCACCACGCGCAGCATGCCGCCGTCGGTCCGCACCCGGGTGCCCGGACGGGCCCAGTCACCGCTGACCACGACCTCGTCCGCGGCCTCGGGCGCGCGCCCGGCGGCGAGTTCGTACGGCGCGAACGCCGCGGTGGACCACGGGTGGCCCACGAGACCGGCGGGCCCGCCCTCGGCCCGCACCGGGAACGACCGGTCCTCGACGACGGTCCCGAGGTCCCGCAGCCTCGCGACCACGGCGCCGGGCACGGCACGCGGCTGCGCGAGCTTCTGGACGCGGTCGCCGATCGAGGTGGACACCTCAAGAGTGTCCTGACCCTTGACGACGACCGGCGCGGCGGCGAACCGCTCCGGCCCCCGCTCGGGCGCGTCCCGCGAGGACGCCAGGGCCAGCCCCATGACGGCGATCAGCGCCACGCCCAGGCACAGCGCGACGAAACTGCCGGCGAAAGCGGCCCGGCGGAGGCGCAGGGTACACAGCGCGATGCTCAGCACGGCGCCGCCTCGAACCTGGTCATGCGCGCCGCGATGTCCTCGGCGGAGGCACCGGGCAGCTCGCCGTCGACCCGCCCGTCGACGAGGAAGACGACGCGATCCGCGCAGGAGGCGGCGACGGGGTCGTGGGTGACCATGACGATCGTCTGACCGTCCCTGTCGACCATGCCACGCAGCAGGGCCAGCACCTCGCGGCCGGTCCGCGAGTCGAGCGCGCCGGTCGGCTCGTCGCCGAACAGCACGTCAGGGCGGGTGACCAGGGCGCGGGCCAGGGCGACCCGCTGCTGCTGGCCACCGGACAGCTCCGCCGGCCGGTGCCGCGCCCGGTCGCCGAGCCCGACCCGCCGGAGCACCTCGCGCACCTGTGCCTTCTTCGGACGGCGGCCGGCCAGCCGCAGCGGCAGGGCCACGTTCTGCTCGGCGGTCAGCGAGGGCAGCAGGTTGAACGCCTGGAACACGAAGCCGACGCGCTCGCGGCGCAGCAGGGTCAGCTTGGTCTCGCTCAGCGTCGTCAGCTCCGTGTCGCCCACGGTGACCGAGCCCGACGTGGGCCGGTCCAGGCCCGCGGTGCACTGCAACAAGGTCGACTTCCCGGACCCGGACGGGCCCATCACGGCGGTGAACGTCCCCCTCGGGAAGGCGAGCGAGACCCGGTCGAGGGCGGTGACGGACGTGCCGCCCGAGCCGTACCGCCGGGTTACGGACCGCAATCGGATCGCGTCGTCGCTCATGTGTCCCCTCACCAGCACCCGCTCCTTCTCGTCGTGCCTCCACGAAACAGCGAAAGCCCCTCGCAACGCAGTACGGCCAGGGCGAGACTTGAGGTAGGGCCAGCCATACCTCCGATAGGGGCACCGGACCGATGGCACCCACCGGCGCGGTCCGCCTACGGTCATGCACATGCACCCTCGGAATGTGTGGCAGGCCATGTCCCGGCCCGGTTTCCTGCTGTCGGCCTGGCCCTGGCGCTCCGCCGGATACCTGCTCACCGGCGCGGTGACCGGCGCCGTCGCCCTGGTGGGGATCGTGACCGTGGCAGCGGTCTGCGGTGCGCTCACCCTCGTCCTGGTGGGGCTGCCGCTGCTCGTCCTGCTCGCCCTCGGCGGGATCCCGGTGGCCTGGCTGGAGCGGCACAGGCTGCGCCTGATCGACCGCGACCCGGTGTCCGGCCGGCACCGGATGCCGACCGCGCCGGGACTGCGGGCCTGGCTGACCACCCGGCTGCGCGAACGGGCGACCTGGCGCGAACTCGGGTACACCCTGCTGTTCGCCGGACTGCTGTGGCCGGTGGACGCCCTGGCGGTCACGGTCGCCCTGCTCTTCCCGCTGTCCATGGTCGCCACCCCGGTGCTGATGGCCACGGTCGGCGGGGGCCACGAGGCGAAGGTGCTCAAGCAGTGGACGGTCACCACCTGGCCGACCGCCTTCGGCGCCGCCGTACTGGGCCTGCTCCTGACGGGCCTCGGCGCTTACGCGCTCGGCGCCACGGCGGGCGCCCGCGCCGAGCTGGCCCGGCTGCTGATCGCTTCCCGTGAGGGCGAGTTGGATGCCAAGGTGGTCGAACTGGCCCGCTCCCGCGCCCGGTTGGTCGATGCCTTCGAGGCCGAACGGCGCCGTATCGAGCGCGATCTGCACGACGGTGCCCAACAGCGCCTGGTGGCCCTGACGATGACCCTCGGACTGGCCCGGCTCGACGCCCCGCCCGGCGTGCTCGCCGACCAGCTCACCAAGGCCCACGAGGAGGCGGGCCGGGTGCTCGCGGAACTGCGCGAGCTCATCCAGGGCATCCACCCCAAGGTCCTCACGGACTACGGCCTGCAAGCCGCGGTCGCCGACGCCGCCGACCGCAGCGCGGTACCCGTCGACGTCGATCTCCGGCTGCCGGGCCGGCCGGCCCAGGCGGTCGAGTCCGCGGCGTACTTCGTGGTCTGCGAGGCGCTCGCCAACGTCGCCCGGCACAGCGGGGCCGACCGCGCGCGGGTCAGCGGCGGCCACCGCGACGGACGCCTGTTCCTGGAGGTGCGCGACGACGGCCGCGGCGGCGCGGACCCCTCGGCGGGCAGCGGCCTCATCGGTCTCGCGGACCGGGTGTCGGTCCTGGATGGCAGACTTGCCCTGACCAGTCCGCCGGGTGGACCGACTCTGTTGCGTGTGGAGTTTCCTTGCGAGTTGACCAAGGCCGCCGACCGCTTCGCGTAGTGCTCGCCGAAGACAGCGTGCTGCTGCGGGAGGGACTCATCGGCCTGCTCAGCCGCTGCGGCCACGAGGTGGTGTCGGCCGTCGGGGACGCGCACGCGCTGATCGCCGCCGTCGAGGAGCAGACCCCCGACATCGTGGTGACCGACGTACGCATGCCCCCCGGTTTCCAGGACGAGGGCCTGCACGCGGCGGTACGGCTGCGCGAGCGGCACCCCGCTCTCCCGGTCCTGGTCCTCAGTCAGTACGTACAACGGGCGTACGCCGCCGAACTCCTGGACTCCGGCGACGGATCGGGCGTCGGCTATCTGCTCAAGGACCGGGTCGGCCAGGTCGAGGAGTTCGTCGAAGCGCTGCACGAGGTGGCGGACGGCGGCACGGTGGTCGACCCCGAGGTGGTGCGCCAGTTGCTGCGCCGCCGCCGCGATCCGCTGGAGCGGCTCACCCCGCGCGAACGCGAGGTGCTGGCACTGATCGCCGAGGGCAGGTCCAACGGCGCGATCGCCGAGGAACTGGTGGTTTCCGAGGCCGCAGTTGGCAAACACATCGGCAGCATCCTCACCAAGCTGGACCTGCCGCCCACGGACAAGACCCACCGCAGGGTCCTGGCCGTCCTCACCTACCTGCGCGCCTGACCCCCGCTCGCGAAGGCGCCACGGGCGCGGCCACTCAGTCGAGACAGAACTCGTTGCCCTCGACGTCCTGCATCAGGAGGCACGACTCGTTGTAGCCGTCGGCGCGCAGCAGCCGCACGCGTACGGCGCCGAGCGCGACCAGCCGCGCGCATTCGGCCTCCAGCGCGGCCACGCGCTCTTCCCCCACGAGTCCGGTGCCGACCCGCACATCGAGGTGCACCCGGTTCTTGACGACCTTGCCTTCGGGCACGCGCTGGAAGAACAGCCGCGGGCCGACGCCTGAAGGGTCACCGCATGCGAACGCCGCGCCCTGACGCTCGGGCGGCAGGGTGCGATCGAAATCGGCCCAGCTGTCATATCCCTCGGGCGGCGGCGGTACGACATACCCCAACACCTCGCACCAGAAACGAGCGACGCGCTCGGGCTGTGCGCAGTCGAAGGTGACCTGGACCTGCTTGATCGACGCCATCCGCCCATCGTAGAGGCGGGTATCTCGTCGTCTCCACGGGTTTTCCCACGGGCAGACCGCCGGAGTGCGACGGCTTTTGCGCGGTCCCGTGTGCAGCAGTCCGTTCCCTGTCCGCGCTGGTCGCCGGAACGGCCGTCCGGCAGACCGGCAAGGCGGTGGCGACGGCGATCAGACGGGTCCGGGGCCGGCCGGCGGCCGCGGGCGCGCGCCGGTGAGGGCGAGGGTGACGAGCCGCGTGGCGAGGTCCTCGTCCAGCGGGGCGCCGCTGATGAGGGCGCGGGTGAACAGGGCACCGCTGATGGCCTCGATGACGAGGCCGGGGTCGGTGTCCGGTGCGAGTTCGCCGCGCTCGACGCCCCGGCGGACCATGACGGCGCCGCGTTCGAGGCGCTCGGTCCAGTAGGGGAGACGGCGGTCCGGCAGGGTGTCGTCGCGTTCGGCGCTCAGCCGGAGCAGCGCCTCGCCCTGCGCCGTCGCGAGCAGCCGGGCCAGCGTGCCGAAGTAGGCGGCGAGATCGTCGTGGACGTGCCCGGTGTCGGGCACCGGCATCGCCGCGTCGAGTTGTTCGGTCAGCGCTTCCCGGATCAGGTTCTCGCGGGTTCCCCACCGCCGGTAGACGGAGGTCTCGTGGACACCCGCGGCGCGGGCGACGGCACCCACGGTGGTCCCGGCGAGCCCGTGCTCCGTCAGGACGTCCACCGTGGCGGCGAGGACGGCGGAGCGCATGCGGGCCCCTCGGCGGCGCAGGGGCGGTGCGTTCTGGTCGGACGAAGCCATGACCCACTCTAACGCAGGCCTACTTGCTTTACCTGTGGGGCGGGCGTACGTTTCATCGCAAGGCGACTTGCGTTAAGGGGGCTCGCGAGCCCTGGGATCGCCGCCCCGTCCAAGGAGGCCATGTCATGGAGCAGATGCTCGCCGCCCGGCTGCACATCCCCAGCCGCACTCTGCGGATCGAGGAGGTCGCGAGGCCCGTACCCGGTCCCGGCCAGGTCCTGGTCAAGGTGGAGGCCGCGGGCGTCTGCCTGTCGGACGTTCACCTGATCGACGGCACCCTCACCCCGCTGCTGCTGCGCGGCGACACGGTCACCCTGGGCCACGAGGTGTCCGGCACCATCGCGGAGACCGGGCCGGGTGTCACCCGCTGGACCCCGGGCCAGCGGGTCGTGCTGTACGCCGGCGAGATCCGCGACGGCGTCACGTACACCCGTGGCGTGGACTACGACGGCGGCTGGGCCGAGTACGCGCTCTCCGCCGAGGGCGCCCTCATCGAGCTGCCCGCGACCATCCCCTTCGACCAGGGCGCGATCATCCCGGACGCGGTCTCCACACCGTGGGGCGCCATCACGGTCACGGGTGCAGTGAAGCCGGCCGAGGCCGTCGGCGTCTGGGGCGTCGGCGGACTCGGCGTGCACGCCGTCCAGTTGCTGCGGGCCGTCGGCGCGTGCCCCGTCATCGCGGTCGACCCCAATCCCACCGCCCGAGAGCGCGCCCTCGCCCGGGGCGCGGACCTGGCGCTCGACTCCGCCGACCCGGCGCTGCGCGAGCGGATCCGCGAGGCGACCGGTGGGGCCGGTCTCGCCGCCGCCTTCGACTTCGCCGGCGTGCCGGCCGTCCGCGAGCAGGCGCTGTCGGTGCTCGCGCCCAAGGGCCGACTGGTTCTCGTGGGCCTGACCGACAAGCCGCTGACCGTCGCCGACGGCACCCGCTTCAGCTACCTCCAGCAGCAGATCCTCGGCCACTACGGCTCCGACATGCCGGTCGCGCTGCCGCAGTTGCTGTCCCTCATCCAGGGCGGCCGACTGGACTTCTCGGCCTCGATCAGCGGTGAACTCCCGCTGGCGAAGGCCGCCGAGGCGGTGGAGCGACTGGAGAACAAGACCGGCGACCCGATCCGGTTGATCCTGCGCCCCTGAGCCGGGGCGTCCGGGCCGCCGCCGTCAGACGGTCTCCCAGGGAACGGAGTCCCATGCCTTCGCCAACAGCGTCAAGACCTCTGGTGGGTTGGGGAACGACACCTCGTCCACACTGGCCAACGGCTGTGCCGGGCACCTCGTTCAGTGACACCATGACGGCGAGATCGACGTCCGGGGTCGAGACCGAGGGGTCGCCCGACCTGGCGAAGACGCCGATCCGCGCGGACACATCACCCGTCACCCGCGTCAGGGCTGCCGCAGCAGCGCGCGACACGATCGGCCCCCGGCGTTGCCGTGAAGAGTTCCCCCGACGCCTCGTCGAGCGTGCGCAGATGCAGTTCCAACCCCGGAACCCGACTTCCCCGTGTGGGTCGCCAGCGATGGCATCCCCGAATCCACCGGCAGAAGTTCCTCGGCCTGGCCGGGATGTGTTCGTCCCTGATCGGCTTCATGCTCTGGTCGACGTCCAAGGGTGGCGCCCGGTGCGGCCGGGGCTGGGATGTTCACCCGGCGGAGGGATGGTGACGGCCGGGCGCGTCGCGTCAGCTGCGGAAGCGGGAGAGTCAGGTGCCGCCGGTCTTCTCCTCGGGTACGGCCTGGTCGTGCTCCTGGTGCTCGGGCCGGGCCTGCTCGGTTTGGCGTACAGCGGTGATGGCGCGCTGCTTGCAGTCGTCGCACAGGTGCGGTTCCCTGTCAAGTTCTTCTGTTCAGGTCGAGTGTGCCCCGATGAGGCCGAGAACGGGGTTGCTCAATGGCATTCGAGACCAGGAGGCCACCGCCAGCGGCGTCCTCCGGCCGAGCCAGGGCGCTGAGGGCATGACTTGACCGCAGTGGCGGAAGCGAGCCTTGTCACCATTGACGCGGAGGAGGAACTCGGTGAGCGGCGTCCCGCCATCAACCGGCGCAAGAACAAGTCCTTGTGCATAGATCGTCTCGTCGGCCTCAATCGCCGCCTCTTCACCGCCGCTTCGCCAGGAGTCACGGGATGCCTCGGTCAGCGAGCGCCGGCTGGTGACCAGCACCCAACTGGCCCCGCCCCCGGGCAGCAGGTCACGGACCTGGCCCTCGTCACGGGCGTTGTCCAGGACCACCAGGCACCGGCGCTCACCGAGCAGCGCCCGCAGCAGTCCCGCACGCCCTGCCGTATCCTCCGCCGCCAGCCGGCGGTCGGAGACACCCAGGGCTTTCAGTAGCTGCAGGAGCGCCTCGTCGGGGTCCACCGGGCCGTCCACCCCGTGGAGGTCCACCGTGAAGCATCCGTCGGGAAACTCCCCGGCCAGGTCCGCCGCCGCCTTCAGCGCCAGCGTGGTCTTCCCGCACCCCGGGGGACCCGAGACCACCGCCACCTTCCCACCCACGCCGCTGCACACCCGCTCGGCAGCCTCGCGCAACCGTGCCAGCTCCGGGGCGCGTCCGGTGAAGTCGCCCACCGAGCGCGGCGGCACCGCCGTCCCGGTCACCGCCGCCGTACGCGCCGGACGCCCCGCCCGCGCCGCGGCCAGCAACGCCTCCCGCTCCGCCCCCGCCAGCCCCAGCCCGTCCGCGAGCGCCGCCACCGTGCGCCGCTGCGGAACCCGGCTACGCCCTTGCTCCATGTCGCCGATCGCCCGGACACTCACCCCCGACGCCTCGGCCAGCTCCTCGATCGTCCAACGGCTCTGCTGCCGCAGACCACGAAGAACAGCCCCGAACGGTTTCTCGCTGGACACAACCTCTGCCTGTCCTCCCCGGCCGGGCAATACGACGCGGCCTCGCACTGTCGCAGGACGCTTCCGGCCGACCGGCCCTCACACCCTGCGGCCCGGCGTTCCCTGCAGGGCTCCCGAGTAAGAGCGGTGCCGCTGGCCGGGGTGGAAACCGGACGGCCACCGCTGATCACCAAGGGCCGCGCCCACGTGGAAGATCGTTCGGTAACCGCAGGTCACCGCGTAAACCCTGCCCTCCGGCGGAGAATGCTCGGATCAGGTCACGACGCCCGCTCCACGCCCAGCGCATCCGCAGCGCGGTCAGCTCGTCCGCTCGTCCCGGGGTCAGCTTCGCCTTCCTGACACGCGCGTCGGCCACGAACATGCCCAGCTTGTACCCCTCGTCGCACTGGAGCCGCAGATAGAGGCCGATGATGAGGCAATTCCCCACCCCTCGCTATGGGTGCGGACAGACCTGCTCGCCCAACTTCCCCACCCACCACCTGCACGCCGACTTGCGGACAGGCCCGTAAGGGCTCGCGCGTGCCGCCGTCCGGATGATGAGGTGGCACGGTGACCCATCATGATGAGGCGGCGAATGTCCGACCGTTGACACTGGCCTGGGTGCGCCGGCATCTGGAGGCCGACGAGCGGATCGTCGGAGCCGAGGCGCTGCACGGCGGCGCCACCGCCGACATGCGGAGGCTGACGATTGGCACGCGGGACGGAGGCACCCGGCACCTGGTGCTGCGCTCCTTCGTCGGCCCGACCCGGCAGGGGCCGGCCGAGGACCTCCTGCACCGGGAGGCCGACGCCCTGACCACGCTGACCGGCACCGGCGTGCCGGCTCCCGGACTCGTCGCCGTCGACCAGACCGCGGCGCACTGCGAGTACCCCTCGCTCCTCATGACCCATCTGCCGGGCCGGACGGTCCTCGACGACGAGGGGCTGGAGACGCGCCTGCCCCTGCTGGCCCGTCAGCTCGTGGCGGTCCACGCGGTGCGGCCGGCCGTCCGGCCCCGGGAGTACGTGGCGCTGACGACCGCCGACACGGTCGTAACCCCCGCGGGCGCCGACGCCGCGGTCTGGGCCGCCGCGATCGACGTGATCCGCAAGCCCGCGCCGCGCTACGAAGGGCGGCTCCTGCACCGGGACTTCCAGCCGGGCAACGTGCTGTTCGACCTGCCGCCCGAGGACCCGGCCGGTGCCGTCGGTGCCCGGATCACCGGCGTCGTCGACTGGGCGGCGGCCTCCTGGGGCCCGGCGGACCTCGACGTGGCGCACTGTTCCACCAATCTCGCGCTGCTGCACGGCCCGGTGTGGGGCCTGCGCTTCACCGAGGCGTACCAGGAGGCCGGCGGGAGGCTGGCCGCGGCCGCCGACGAGCGGCGGTACTGGCAGGTGCGGGAGCCACTGGCGTTCTCGGAGGAAGTGCAGTCGGTGGCGCAGCCGTGGCGGGAGGCAGGACGGACCGAGCTGACGACACGAGACGTGGAGGAGCGGCTGGATGCCTATCTCACCTCCCTGATGGACGCGCTGGCCTGAGCCGTCGAGCAGATTCTGGGGAATTTCGGGCATCTCCATCACCGCTGCACGGCAGATCTGGCAGCCGTCGAGGAAGTGGCCTCATGGCCGGGTGGTCTATCCGGCCTCCGTCGACCTGCTCGGCGACTCGATGGTGCGGCCGCTGCCGTTCGAGTGGCCGCAGCCGCGCGGCTGAGCCGTGACCAGTCGGCCGCCTCGAAGGCCGGGACGTCTGAGGAAGAGATGCCGGGGCGGGACCGGTGCCACCGGGCAGGGTGCCGCCGGCCTCCGGCACCGTCCCGGGCGACGTCCACACCGCCCCCGTTCTGTCAGCGGACCAGGCAAGTGACGCCGGTCGACGAAGGTGCCGGGTCGATCCGTATCGTCGCGGCGTGTGCCGCAAGGCTCGCGGCGAGGGCGCCGGTCGCCTGTCCGTACTTGTTCCGGTAGGCGGCGTCGATCTCGGAGGCGGGCCTGATGTCACGGGTTTCCAGGAGGACGTCGTAGGTGACGGCCCCTACCCGGATCTGTCCGTGGCTGTGCCTCTGCGCCGCCTGGTACCAGACGGAGCGGACCCCTCGGTAGGCGCGGACATACAGCTCGCCACCCATCAGGACCATACCGATCTCCACGCCGGGGTGAGCGTCGTCCCCGGCGGTCAGGACGAGGGATCCGGACCCGGTGAGCAAGGCGAGATCTTCGGGTGTCCAGGTGGTCATCGCGTCAGCCCCTCCGTCCGGTCGGTGCTCGGTTGCCGGGTGGCCCATGAGGTCAGGATGCGCAGGGCATCGTGGGATGGGCTGCCGGGTTCGGCGGTCAGGATCATCAGACGCTGCCCGGAGCCGTCAGGGCTGGTCCAGGTGTCGCAGTCGAGGGTGAGGTCGCCCACCAGGTGGTGACGGTAATGCTTGGTGCCGTTACTGGCGTTGTTGACGCGGTGTTCGGCCCACCAGGTGCGGAAGTCGGGGTCCTGGAGGGACAGTTCACCGACGAGCCGGGCGAGGTCGGGATCGTCGGGGTCGGCCGCGGCCTCCATGCGCAGCGCAGCGACGGCTTCCCGGGCGTCGTGGGCCCAGGCCTGGTGCAGTTGCCGGACCACTGGGTTCGTGAACAGCAGCCGCATGTAGTTGCGCTGGTTCGCCGGCAGGGCGGCGAAGTCGGTGTAGAGGGCTGTGGCGGCGGGGTTCCAGGCCAGGATGTCCAGGCGTTTGCCAAGGACGAGCGCGGGGGTTTCGGTGAGCTGGTCGAGCAGACGTCGCATGGCCGGACGCAGGCGTTGGGCGGGTCGGCGGCGGCGCGGGTGGGCGTCAGTCCGGCCAGCGAGCTCGTAGAGGTACTTCTGCTGGTCATCGTCGAGGCGCAGGGCGCGGCCCAGGGTCATCAGCACGGGTACGGACGCCCGGACGCGGCCCTGCTCCAGTCGCGTGTAGTAGTCCACGCTGATGGCGGCGAGCTGGGCGACCTCCTCGCGACGCAGTCCAGCGACCTTGCGGGCGGAGTCCGTCTCGGGCAGGCCGCACTCCCGCGGTGTCAGCTGGGCCCGGCGGGCCTTGAGGAAGGCGCCCAGCGCCCGCGAGCCGGAATCTGAAGTCATGCTCCTAAGTGTCATTGCGCCACGACGACCACGGCACATGTGTGAGGGGGCAAGTTCTTTCCCAGGCAGAAACCTGCCTCTCCCGCTCGTGCGGAGACTGACAGAACGTGGATGTGTGCCCGGCCGGGTGCGGACCCCGAGTCCACCGCGCCGGTGCGTTACGACACGTCATCACTGTCTCAGGGAGAGTCCCTCATGGCCAGGACCACCGTCAGCTTCGACAGCGCCGGCATCCCGCTCGCCGCCCATCTCTACACCCCCGACACGCCGGCCTCGGGTCCGTGGCCGGCGCTCGTGGTCGGTCACCCCGGCACCAGCGTGAAGGAACAGACCTCCGGCATGTACGCGCAGCGGATGGCCGAGCGCGGGTTCGTCACCCTCGCCTTCGACGCCGCTTACCAGGGCGAGTCGGGCGGCCTACCCCGTGGCCTGGAAGACCCCGCCCAGCGGGTGGAGGACTTCAAGGCCGCCGTCTCCTACCTCACCACCCGTGACGACGTCGACGCCGACCGCATTGGGCTACTGGGCATCTGCGCCTCCGGCAGCTACTCGCTAGCCGCCACCGGCGGCGACCACCGCGTCAAGGCCGTGGCCACCGTGTCCACCGCCGAGCCCGCCCGCCAGTTCCGGCTCGGCGCCGACGGCACCCAGGACCCGGCCGTCTTCCAGGCCCTGCTGGACGCCGCCGCAGCGGCCCGCAGCACCGCCGCACGCGGCGAGGACCCCGGCACGATGACCATGTTCCCCGAGACTGCCGAGCAGGCCCGCGCGCTCGGCGGCCAGCACGGCGTCGAAGGCTTCGAGTACTACTGCACCTCGCGTGGCCGGCACGAGCGCTCCGCGAAGACCCTCGCCTGGGAAAGCATCGACAGGATGGCCTTCCACGACGCCTTCTTCGCCGTCCCGCTGATCGGCCCCCGCCCCATCCTCCAGATCATCGGCGAACGCGCCGTCACCGCGTGGATGGCCGTCGAGGCCCACCAGCGCGCCACCGGCCCCAAGGAAATCCACTGGATCAAGGGCGCCAGTCATGTCGACCTCTACGACAAGAAGGAGTACATCGACCCCGCCATCGACAAGCTCACCGACTTCTACGCCACCCACCTCACCACCGACTGACGAGCACCCCGCGACTGGTAAAGCCTCGCCCGCGCGCTCTGGGGCACCGACGACCAGGCCGTGACGCCGGTCGGCGAGGACACCGCGAAGGCGGAGCCCAGCGCCTGACGCTCCGCCGGTCGCGCGGTCCGCTCCGGACGACGACGTACGGCGCCCCTCGACCTTGCGCCCGGTGGCCCACAGGCCGGCGACCAGCAGACCGCGCGGAGTCTCGATCGCCACCGGTATGGGCTCCTAAGGCGTCATCTCATTTGGTGAGTCTGCGGTAGCAGATGAGGGTGCAGGCGATGCTGGTGAAGGCCAGGAAGTGCTCGGCTTTGCGCTCGTAGCGGCGGTGCAGGCGGCGGCATCCGGCGAGCCAGGACATCGTGCGTTCTACGGTCCAGCGATGACGGCCCAGGCGGGTCGAGGACTCGATGCCTTTGCGGGCGATGCGGTGCCTGATGCCGCGGCTGCGTAACCATCGCCGCAGGTGGTCGTAGTCGTATCCCTTGTCGGCATGGAGCTTCGCCGGTCTGCGCCGCCGGGGCCCGCGCCGGGAGCGGATGGGCGGTATGCCCTTCACCAGCGGGATCAGCGCCTGGCTGTCGTGGAGGTTCGCTCCGGAGATTCCGACGGACAGGGGCAGACCGGTCCGCTCGGTGATCAGATGGATCTTCGAGCCGTACTTGCCCCGGTCGACAGGATTCGGACCTGTCAGCTCCCCTTTTTCAGAGCCCGCATGTTCACCGAGTCGATAGCGCAGCGGGACCAGTCCAGATCGCCGCGGGCACCGAGCTCATCGAGGACCAGGCGGTGGAGTTTCGCCCACACCCTGGCCTTCGACCACTCCGTGAACCGCCGGTGGGCGGTGGCACCCGAGGGCCCGAACGAGGCAGAGGGCAGTTGCTGCCACGTGCAGCCCGACGTCGCCACGAACACGATCGCAGCCAGCACCTCCCGGTCGCCGTGCCGACGCCGACCGCCACCTTGCGGGCGAGTCGGCGCCTCCGGCACCACCCGCTGGAACAACTCCCACAACTCATCCGGCACCAGCCGCTCAACAATCCCCACACCCGCAGACTACCGAACAAGCCAAATGAGATGACTTCTAAGGACACTCACTCCTGTACCGCGATCAACTCCAAGACGGGCATCGACTCGACGCGCATCGAACTGGAGCGAGAGCTCGGTATCGAATTCCCTGCCGACTTCCATGAGATCGTGGACGCCTACGGCTCGATCGAGGTCAACAAGCAGTTGTACCTGATGCATCCCGCTGGTCATCTTCTGCACAGCCTGGGAGAACAAATCAGGGAGGACATGGAGCTTTGGCGCGAAGAAGACATGGCGGAGTTCCTGCCGAGTCCGGTGGGGGCGAACCCGGGTGAGTTGATCCCGGTGGCATCGGCGACGACGGGGGAGGCGGTTTTCCTCCGCATTCCCGACGAGCCGTCATCCCCTTGGCGCGTCGTGGTTCAGGAGTTCGACAGTCCGGCCTGGACTCTTTACGAGATGACGTTCAGCGACTGGTTGCTGGATTACCTCAGAGGCAGGGACGTAACGCTGTGTTCCCGCAACTTCGCGCCTGATCGACCGTTCTACGAATTCCTGCCTTGAGGAGCCACGTTGATGGAGCGGCGGCGGCGCGGCCCGGTCACCCGGTATGACAAGGCCGCCATGCTACGCCACCTCGCCGCCGTCTTCGTCTGGTCGACGAGGTGATCCGGTAGAAACGGCCTACTGGGGCATGGCGTCGAGTGGCCGCAGGAAGCGGCGCTCGTACCGCTTGATGCAGCGGGTCCGACGAGCCAGTTCGAAGGCAGCCTGGCACTCCGGGTCGGTCATGCTGTCCGTGCGGTACTGCTCGTACGCGGCGAGACTGGGAAAGGAGAAGAGGGCGTAGGCGATGTCGCTGTCGCCCTCACTCGGCAGGAAGTAGCCGTGGTGCGTCCCGCCGAACCGGTTGACCAGCCCGACCCAGCGGCGGCCGTATTCCTCGAAATCCTCAAGCTTGTCGGCGTCGATCTCGTACTTCAGATGAATGGTGATCACACCCGCATCATGCTGTACACCGGTGCGGACCGCTCGGTCGAGGTCCGGGTTCCGGCACCCGAACTCGCGGTTGGAAACCCGGCGGTTCAGGTCGATCATGTGCGGAGCAGATGGCGAGGGTTGCAACGAGCACGGTGCCTGACGTGCGTTGCGTACCTGAATATGCCGTCTGCCCAATGTCGTTGTGGATTACTACAGTTGCTCCGTCAGCCGCGCTCCGCGGCCGGGTCCGTTCTCGAAGGAGCTCCTGAGGTGCGTACACGAAGACGTGCGGCGGGTGCCGCGCTGGTCCTGGCGGCCGCGTCGTTCAATCTGCTCGGTGTCCCCGGCACAGCGGCGGCACAAGCCCAGAGCAGCATCGTCATGCCCGTGCGATCGCACTGGCAGACCCTCGCCGACAGCCGCCACGTGTACCTCAGCGCGCCCGGCGACGACGCGGTGGTGGCCACCGACCACGACGGGCAGGTCGTGAAGAAGGTGGAGGGTCTCGACGGGGCCCGGGACATGGCCGAGTCGGCCGACGAGTCCACCCTGTACGTGGCGCTCCCCGACGCTGACGCGATCTCCGTCATCGACACCACGACCCTGACCGAGACGCGGCGCATTTCAACCGGGGCCGACACCGAACCGGAGACCCTCGCCCTCGCCGGCGGCCGGCTGTACTTCGGCTACCAGGCCAGCGCCTTCGACAGCGGCATCGGGTCGGTCACCGTCGCCGACGAGACCCCGACGGTCACTCTGGACGACAACGCCGTCTGGTACGGCGCACCGCGACTCGCCTCGTCCCCGGGCGCGCCCGACCGGCTCGTCGCCGCGGACAGCATGGGCGGACTGGGCATGCGCGTGTACGACGTAAGCTCCGGCACGCTTCAGGAGACCGCCTTCACCGACGCCACCGGCGACGTCGAGGACATGGCGGTGACACCGGACGGCAGCAGTGTGATCACCGCGAACGGCAGCGACTACTACCACCCGCGGTGGCGCCTGTCGGACCTGTCGGAGGAGGCCCGGTACGAAACCGGCCCCTACCCCGACACGGTCGCCGTCGACTCCCACGGAACCGTCGCCGCGGGGACCATGGCGGGAGGTGACTGGGACGCCTACCTCTACCGCCCGGGTGAGACCACCGCGTACCGCACGGTCGCCCTGACGACGGACTACTACCGGGACCTGGTCGCCCGAGGCCTGGCCTGGGCGCCCGACGGCAACAGGCTGTTCGCCACCCGCTTCCCCTACTCGGGCGAGGTCATCCTCGACATCGTCACCGACATCGCCAAGGCGTCCAGCACGATCACTCTGTCCGCCCCGCCGACGAACCCCATCGGCACGCCGGTCACCGTGACGGGGAAACTGACCTCGCTGATCCCCTTCCCCAAGCACCGAGCGGTCACGGTGACGCGCAGCGGCGTGAAGCTGCCGGACGTGAAGGTCAAGCGGGACGGCACCTTCAGCTTCAGTGACACCACGCCCGACTGGGACACGTATCCCCAGTACACGGTCACCTACGCGGGCGACGCCCAGCATGTGCCCGGCACCGCGACCGTCATGGTCGAGTTCGTCGGCTGACCAGGCCGGGCAGTTCGCCCGAGCCCGTCACAACGGTGTGGGGCCGGTGTCCCGAAGACACCGGCCCCACACCGCGAGGGCTGTTCCACCCGCGTGGCGGCTGTCCACCTCATCGTCCGAGCCGCTGAATCCGAGGCCGCCGAAGGCGCCCGGCTCGTGGGCGCGCAGGCGCTCGACGAGGCGGTCGTAGCGGGCGGTGCTGATCTCCGAGGAGTGTCCCGGGTGGGCCGCGGACGGCCACGGCAAACGGCCCTCGTCGTCGGCGAGCGCGAGGAAGAGGAGGCCCCGGGCCTTGTGTTCGCCGCTGGCTGCGGCGGCTGTCCGCTTCGGCACGGCGCCGCGCCGGTCACGGAGGCATAGGAGCGGTCCTCGTCTGTCCAAGGATGCCCTGGCTCGTCATCATCAGGGTGCTTATAGGGCCCCGGATGCCTCGGGGAAAACTCGCTCGGGCAAGATGATCACATCGTTCGCGCCAAGGGCGCAGGGGAGGGGCAGGCGGATGACCGAAGCGGGGCTGGAGTTCGGGCCGCTGCTGCGGCAGCTGCGCTCGGAGGCGTCGCTGACACTGGAGGCGTTGGCGGAGGCGTCCGGGGTCAGTGTCCGGGGGCTCGGGGATCTGGAGCGGGGGCGGATCGCGACTCCCCAGCGCAGGACGGTGGCGGCTCTCGCGGACGGGCTGGAGTTGGACGATGCGGACCGGGAGCGGCTGCTGGCGGTCGCCCGGAGCGGCCGCAACCCGGTCCACCGTCCGGTGGGGCTGCGAGCCTTCCCCCGTGGCATCGACGATTTCGTGGGCCGGGAGCCGGAGCTGGCGCGGCTGATGTCGCTGGCCGCCCAGGAGGCCGCCGGGATACCGGTGGTGGTGGCGGTATGCGGGCCACCCGGGACGGGCAAGACCACACTGGCCCTGCATGCCACCCACGCGCTGGCCGGACACTTCCCCGACGGGCAGCTGATGCTCGACCTGCGGGGCATGGACGACGACCCGCCCGAGTACGCGGAGTTGATGCTGCGTGTGCTGAAGGCGTTGGGGGTGGCGGACCGGGACCTGTCCAAGGCCGGCCCGATGGGCCGTCCGGAGCTGTACCGGCGGGTGCTGGCCGAGCGGCGCTGTCTTCTCGTGCTGGACAACGCCCGCGACGAGGCCCAGGTTCGCCCGCTGCTGCCCGGCGCGGGTTCCGCGATGGTGCTGATCACCAGCCGGCGGATGCTCACCGGCCTGGAGAGCGTCCACCGCGTGCCCCTCGGCGAGCTGTCCCGCACCGCCGCCGCCGCCTTCCTGACCGCCCTGGTCGGCAAGGAACGCGCGGACGCCGACCCGGGCGCGCTGGCCGAGGTCGCCGACCGCTGCGGACATCTGCCGCTCGCCCTGCGCGTGGCGGGCTACTGGCTCGCCACCCGCACCGGCTGGACCGTACGGCGCCTCGCCGACCGCCTCGCCCAGGAGGAACGCCGCCTGGCCACCCTCACCGTCGGCGACCTGCACGTCTCGGCCGCCTTCGACCTGTCCTACCGCCAGCTCACCCCCGACGCCGCCCGCCTGTTCCGCCTCCTCGCCCTGGTCGACGGCCCGGACACCAGCGCCGCGGGCGCCGCCCAGCTCACCGGACAACCCCTCTTCGACACCGAGGACACCCTTGAGGAACTCGTCGAAACCGGCCTGCTGAACACCCACCAGGACCGCTACCGCCTGCACGACCTGCTGCGCCTGTACGCCCGCGACCGGCTGCGCACCGAGGAGCCCGACGCAGACGTCGAGGCGGCCCGCTCCGCGCTGCGCCGCTGGCTGCTGGAGACCGCCGTCGTGGCCGGCCGCTGGTACGAACCCGACCACGGCGCCCCGCCCGCCACCTGGCAAGGCATCGTCGACCTGTCCAGCGCCGAACACGCCCGCCACTGGCTCCAGGCGGAGGGCGCCAACTGGCTCGCCGCCCTGCGCGCGGCCGCCACCGCGGGCGACCACACAACCGTCGTCGAGGTCGCCGAAGCCCTGCACTGGTTCTCCGACCAATGGGTCTTCTGGGGACACTGGCCCGAAGTCTTCCGCACCGCCGCCCACAGCGCACAAGCCCTCGGCGACCCCCTCCTCGAAGCGACCCACCTCAACTACCACGCGTGGGCCCTGCTCATCTGCGAAAGCCGCCACCACGACAGCCTCGCCCGCGCCGCCGAGGCCCTGCGGGCCGCCCAGCGTGCCGAAGACCTCCCCCAGCAGGGCTGGGCCCACTACTACAGCGCCTGGGTCCTCACCCGGCTCGGCGACCACGCCGCGTCAACGCGTCACAACCATGAGTCGGCCAGACTCTTCGAGGCGGCAGGTGACCTCCACGGCACCCTGCAAGTCATGACCAGCTACGGCCATACTCTTCTCGATGCGGGCCGGTACAAGGAGTCCATCACGGAGAACCTTCGCACGCTCGCCTTCCTCGACCAGGTCGGCGACCGCATCGAACCCCATATCTCCGGCTTCACTCGCATGAACCTGCAGATGATCATCGGCCGGGCCTACGCCTTCCTCGAGAACTGGCCCGAGGCCGCCGACCACCTGCGCACTGCCGTGGACCTGTGCCGCGCCAACGGGAACCCGGGCATCGAGAGCCGCGGCCTGGTCAACCTCGGCAACGCCCTGCTGGCCGAGGGACACCGCGACCAGGCCCGGGACGCCTACAACCAGTGCCTCACCCTCGGCGCGGCAGCCGACCCCACCCGCCTCGCCGAGGCCCGGGAACGCCTCGCCGAACTCGCGCCCCGATAAAACCCTTCGACGTCGGTTCACCATGACGGAAGAACAGTGTCAGCGGCCAGGCCGGACTGCCCGACTGCTCGCCGTCCGCCCACACCGGCAGCGGTCACCGGCACTACCGTGGTGTCCAGCGCGACGACCTGGCCTGGGCGGTGCAATAAAGTTCAAGGCTGTGCTGCCAGCCGAGTCTGGCAAGGAGCGTGGCCAGGTCGTCGATCTGCTGAGGGTCGATCACGCCGTTGATCAGGGTCGTCCCGTCGTCGGTCTGATCGATTTCGATCCGGCACCAAGGGGTTTCGGCCTCGTAGGAGTACCAGGAGGCCGATCGTGTCTTCCAACCAAGTGAGCCCAAGCGGGATGCCACCAGAGCGGGGTCGACGCCGCCTTCGATGATGCCGCAGAGGTTGTTGGCCATGTCGGCCAGGCCGGTATCGAACGGTCGGTCGCTGGCATCGCTGGTAGCTGTACTCACCTGCGTAAGTATTGGCTATGCGGAGATATGCGGGGGGCTGGGGAGCGAAGAGAGGGCCTTGACCACCTGTGGCTAAGTTGGGGCCATGACTGGTGACTGGCGGATGGATCGGATCGGGGCTGCTCTGCGTGGTGAGAACCCGACCGTGCTGCGTCGGCTTGAGTCGGGATTCGCGGTGATCGGCGACGTTCAGTTCTTGCCGGGTTACTCGGTTCTCCTCGTGGACGAACCGGGTGTTCAGCGCCTGTCTGATCTGCCGAAGGCGAGGCGGCTGTCGTTTCTGTCCGACATGGACCGGCTCGGAGAAGCCGTTGAGCGCGTCTGCCGGCGTTTGGACCCCGCATTCCGCCGGGTCAACCTGGAGATTCTGGGGAACACCGACCCGTTCTTGCATGCCCACGTCTGGCCGCGGTTCGAATGGGAGCCGGCCGAGCTGGTGGGCAAGCCTGTGTGGCTGTATCCGGGTGACCGGTGGAGCGACGGGAGGTTCGGGCTGGGGCCGCAGCATGATGTGCTGAGGGACGGGATCGGGAGCGAACTGGATCGGTTGCGTTCGATGGGTTGACGGCGTAACTGGCGGGGTGCGGACCGAGTGAGACGAACCTGCAGTCGCCGAACGGGCCCTTCAGCGGGTGAATGGACAGACCATCAGATGTGGTGGAAGGGGGTGGCTCGGCTCTCCAGCCGGAATTTCCGATAGAAGTCGCCCATCGCTGCGGCGACCGGCGCGTAACGGACCAGGAGCGCCGCGACCGTCGGTGGCACCCTCGCCGGGGACAGCCCTTGGGCGCAGGCATTCACGAACGCTCTGCGCTCTTCCGGCTTGTATCCGTACAGAGCGACGGCCAGCCAGTTCACCAGGTGGGTGACGGCGTAGCGCTGGTCGTAGGTGCGGTGCTGGTCGAAGAAGTCGGCCTCGTCCTGTGAGAGGTCGAAGCGGGAGGAGATCGCGAGGCCGTAGTCGGCGAAGAAGAGTTGCCGGCCGTTGGTCAGGATGTTCTCGAAGTGGGCGTCGAAGTGCAGCAGCCCGTGGCCGTTCATGAACGAGATGCCCGCTTGCAACTCGTCGTCCACCATGGCGCAGGCCCGCTCGGCCGCCTCGTCACCGGCCATGATCTGAACGCCCAACCATTCGTGCAGGTTCTGCGGGATGTACTCCAGGAACAGCACAAGGCTTGCCGTGGACTGTTGGAGTGCCTCGATCCGACGGCGTACCGCTGATCCGCCTCCCCAGTAGGCTACAGCTCGATCCACATCGGCCAGTTCCTCGGGCAGCGGCTGGCCAGAGTCCGGGATCACCCGCCAGTGGTACATCAGGGGAAAACCCTCGTAGTCCCCCTCGACCACCCAGTTCGTCGTCATGGTGTGCGTGGCCAGCTCCCGCCAGGCCCCGAACCCCGGGCCGCCGACGGTACCGATGCCGTAGTGGCAGAAGGTCGGGAGTCCAAACAGGTTTGCGGTGGAGCGAACATGTTCCGGCCGTAGCTCCAGATCCGTCAGCCGTACCTGCTTGACGAAGACCCGCGTTCCCTCGACCTCCAGCAGGAGCGTTTTCCCGCCGATGCCCGACCCCAGCGGGGCGCCGGCGTCCAGGAACTCGCGCAGACTGCGGTCACTGCGCAGCGCCAGCGATGCGGAAACGGCGCGGTGAGCCGCCAGACGAGCACCGCGGGACATATCAGGGCCCTTCACTTATGCCTCCAACCATGCCCCGCCTCTTGCTTCAACGGCTTCAGCAGACACCGGGACGGCCACCAAAGGGCACCCTCCCACGTCGCTGCCGGTGAAATGTGGCGTAACTGGAAGCTCACACGGTGCCGTTCATCCGAGCTTCGCGTTCACGCAGGCCGTCACTACGCCATCCAGTTCCACTACGCCCTGCCGGACGACGCCTGGTGTGTGGAGCTCAGCGAGGCCGTGCCGGCGCAGGCACGGTGGGCCGGGATTCCCCATGCGCAGACGTACCTGCCTGGAACGGCCTTCATGGTGGCCGTGATACCCGACGAGGACCCGGACCTGGAACCGGCTGTCCGGATCCACAGTCACGACGAGCGCGTCATCCCCTACGCGATCACGAGCTGGTTCATGGAGCAGGTGGCCGAGCAGGTCGAACGCTGTCGCCTCGCGTTCGAGCAAGGAGTGCCTGAAGAAGGGGACCGCTGAGGCGGTGACCGGCGTGGTCACGGCGGCGGAACTTCCGGGACGGCCCCGTTCGGCTGTGGGTGGTGGACGTGCGTGCTGGCGACGGCCTGGGCCGGTGGGCTACGCTGCGCGACCATGATGACCGGGACGGCCTCGCGCCACACACGGATCGGTGACCCGGTGCTCCGCTGAGCGCCGTGCGGGCCGACGCGGGCCCGCTGTGCGATCGAGGAGCCGACGCCGCTGCGCGAGCTCCGCCTCCGTCGTGTTGATCAGAGATTCGGTATCAACCACGACAACACGACAGGAGGACTCATGCCCATCAAGTCGCTGCGGATTCCCACCGCGGACGGTCACGCCGACGCGTTCGCCGCCTTCCCCGACCACGGTGAACGCCACCCAGGGGTGCTGATGTACGCGGACGGCTTCGGCATCCGGCCCGTGCTCCGGGAGCTGGCCCAGGAACTGGCCGGCCACGGGTACTACGTGCTCGTCCCTCATCTCTTCTACCGGAACGGCCCGGCGCCGTTGGTCGAACTTCCCGAGTACATCGGAGCAGAGGCCCGGCCCGCGGTCTTCGCCCAGGTGATGCCCTTGCTTGAGGCGCATACCGTCGAACGTGTTCTGAGCGACGCCGACGCCTTCCTCAGGTTCCTCACCACCCGGCCCGAGGTCGGCGCCGGACCAGTCGCGGTGACCGGCTACTGCATAGGCGGCCTCTACGCGATGCGCACCGCCGCCGCCCACCCCGGCCAGGTGGCCGCCGTCGCCGCGTTCCACGGCCCGGTAGGCGTCGACGGGCCCGACCTCTTCTCCAAGCTTGCCGCCGAGGTCCATCTCGGCCATGCCGAAGGCGATTTGACGCCCGAGGCGCTCGGCCGGCTCAACCAGACACTGGATGCCGCAGGTGTCGTCTACACCTCCGAGATCTACCCCGGCACCGTCCACGGTTTCACCATGTCCGACACCGACGCGTTCAGTGCCTGCGGGCTGAAGCGCCACTGGGATCGCCTGCTCCCCCTCCTGGACCGCACCCTGGCCGGCAGCTGAGGGGGAAGTCCCTCATGGTCGTCGGCGGTCGCGGTCGACGCGCTCGACGGGTAGGTGATTCCCGTGAGCCGCTCGGACTCCTGCCACAAGCGGCGCTGCGCCTCGATGTCGTGGGAACGGTCACTCGACTCGACGCGTGCCGGGTAGCCGGTGAACTGGGCCCGTCCGGGAGGGCCGTAGTACTCGCCCCCGCGTACCCGTGGATCGGTGGCGGCACGCAGTGAAGGCAAGGCGCCCATCTGTGGGGACTGCATCAGCCACGAAGTGAGCAGGCGCAGGCGAGGGTTCATGGCCACCCGGACGAACGCGGGCATGTCGCGGCCGAACTCGGTGCGTGCGTTGCCCGGGTGGGCGGCGACCGCGATGGTCCGGGCCCCGGCCCGGGCCAGCCGGCGCTGCAACTCGTAGGTGAACATCAGGTTCGCGAGCTTCGCCTGGAAATAGGCGTGCTGGAACCGGTAGCCGCGTTCGGCGTGCAGGTCGTCGAAGTCGATGACTCCGCGCCGGTGTCCGATGCTGCTGACGGTCACGATCCGGGAGTCCGGTGTCTGGAGCAGCCGGTCGAGCACGAGGCCGGTGAACGCGAACGGGCCTAGGTGGTTGGTGGCCAGCGTCGATTCGAAGCCGTCCTCGGTCACGGCGTGGCGGGGTCGGATGCCACCGGCGTTGTTGACGAGTACGTCGATACGCGGGTGCTCCGCGCACAACTGCTCGGCGGCCCGGCGGACGCCGGCCAGCGATGCGAGATCCAGCGGCAGGATGCTGACCTTCCCGGCAGGCGCGGCCGCGACGACGCGGGCTTGGGCGTCCGCGGCACGCTGGGGGTTTCGGCAGGCCAGGACGACGTCGGCGCCACGCTGGGCGAGAACCAGGGCGGTCTCGAAGCCGATACCGGTGTTCGCCCCGGTGATCACGATGGTCCGTCCCCGCTGGTCGGGGACGTCGGCGGCGGTCCATCTCGACGGTGTGGGCGCGGTCGCCGTTGCCGCGTCAGGTGTGGTCGAAGCGCTGGTCATCGGCCTGCCTCCGCTCGGGGAGATATAATCGGGACAGCCATCCCGTTTTCTCGGACTATACGGGACGGCCATCCCGTTTGTCGAGAGCCGAGGGAGGCCCCGCCCCGTGACCGCGAAGCAGCCGCGAGCCGACGCCCAGCGCAACCGGGCCCGAGTCCTGGAGGTGGCGGCGCGGGTCTTCGCCGAGGAGGGACTCTCGGTCCCGGTGCACGAGATCGCGCGGCGCGCCGGGGTCGGCACCGGCACGGTCAGCCGGCACTTCCCCCGCAAACAGGACCTGTTCGCCGCGATCCTGCTCAGCCGTCTGGAACAGCTCATCGCCCAGGCGGGCTCGCTCGCCGGACAGCAGGATCCGGGCACCGCGTTCTTCACCCTCCTCACCACCTTGGTACGCGAGGGGGCGGCCCACCGAGGGCTCGCCGAGGCGCTCGCCGGCGCGGGCTACGACCTGGAGGCGGCCGCCGAGGAGGCCGGTTACGACGCCACAGCCGGGCTGCGCGACCTGCTCGACCGCGCTCAGGCGGCCGGAGCGGTGCGGAGCGACGTCGACTACGCCGATGTCAAAGCCCTCATGACCGGCTGTCTGGTCCGGGCCGAGGGTCGCACGGGTTCCGACCTCGCCGCGCTGGAGCGCGTCACCGCGATCGTGTGCGACGGGCTGCGCGTCGGGCCCGTCTCCCACACCGGCGGAAGCCGGTCCGTGGAGGAGACGAGAGGTCTCTGACGCGGGCGCCGTAGACGCGGCGAGGGCTCGGCGCCGCAGCGCGCCGGGTCGTAACCCAAGCGCCCGGGCCGCCACAAGCGCCTGCGTGCCGCACTGCCGCCGGCCGATCGGGTGATCCGGCCGCCGGCGCGGGACGGCGACTTCGGTCTGGCCCACGGTGGCTGGACCCGGTGGCTGGACATGGTTCAGCCGCTCACTGACCGCCCTTGGTCACGCCGGCGCGGCCGGTCAGGCGGTCGAGGTGATCGCTCGGAGGACTTCGGAGAGTCCCGGACCAGGTCGGCCGGGGAGCCGTGCCGTGAGGATCCGGCGGACCTCGGGGGGCGCTCCGTCCACACGCAGCAGGCTCACGCCGTGCGGCAGCACCGCGGACATGCGTGCCGGGATGGTCGTCACGCCGAAACCGCCGGCGACCAGCCGCAGTTTGGTCAGCCAGTCTCTTGTGGTGTGCACGATCCGTGGCCGCCCGGGCAGGCCGGGCCAGACACCGAGCAGAGGTTCGCCACTCGATGACGGGGTGGCGATCCAGGGAGCATCGACGAGTTCGTCGATGTGCACCGCGGTGCGTCCGGAGAACAAGCCGGTCGTCGGGGCGCCCAGCCGCAGCTCGGTGTCCTCGATCGTCTCGATGTGCAGCCGGGGCGACTCGCCGTCCGACGGCCGGTGCGGCGGACGGGACGTCAGTACGGCGATGTCGATCGACCCCGCCCGCAGGGCCCTGAGCAGGCTGGGCGTGGTGCCTTCGCGTGTCGTGACCGTGATGTGCGGGCCGGTCGCCGCGAGCCGGGTGAGCACACCGGGCAGGATCGTCGCACCCGCGCTGGGGAACATTCCCAGCCGCACCAGTTCCGTTCGCGGTGCGGAGCCGGTGAGCTCCTGCTCGGCCGCCGCGAGGGAGTCCAGGATGGTGCGGGCGTGCCGCAGCAGGGTCAAGCCGGCGGGAGTGAGCTGCACCCCGTCGAAGCGGCGCTCGAACAGGACGGCGCCCGCGCCGCGTTCGAGGGCCGCCGCCTGCCGTGAGATCGCCGACTGGGTGTAACCGAGCTGGGAGGCGGCCGCGGTGAAGCTCCCCGACTCTGCGACCTGCCGCAGAACCCGTAGAGCTGTACTGGAGAAGTCCATGCGCACTACGCATACCACAGATGCGAGATTGTCGCTTGGCGCATGCCCTCTGCCGCTTCTAGCCTCGACGCGGACGATCAAGGAGGCCACAGATGCGAGCAGCGGTCCTGTCAGAGTTCGGTGCCCCGCTCACCGTGCAGGAGGTGCCCGAACCCCGGGCGGGCGGCGGCGAGGTGGTGGTGGAGGTTCTCGCGACCGGCATCCTCCCCTACGCCGAGGAGGTCTTCAGCGGCCGGCGGAACTACCCGCTCGAACCCCCCGTGGTCCCGGGCCCCGGCGGCGTGGGACGGGTCGTCGGCGTCGGCCCGGACGCCACCCGGCTGCGCGCCGGCGACCTGGTGTGGTGCGACTGCACGGTCCGCTCCCGCGACGACGCCCTGACCCCCGACATCATGCTCCAGGGCTGGAGCTCCCGCGGCGAGGGCGGCGCCAGGCTCGCCCGGCACCTGCCCGACGGGTCATTCGCCGAACTCATGCGCGTGCCCACGGAGAATGTCTACCCCCTGCCCGCGGGCGCGGCGGACAGCCCGGCGCGCTGGTCCTCGCTCGGCGTGTACGTCATCCCCTACGGAGGGCTCCTGGCGGGAGGGCTTGAGGCCGGTGAGACGCTGCTCGTCAGCGGGGCCACCGGCAACCTCGGCAGCGCCGCGGTCGCCGTGGCACTCGCCATGGGGGCGGGCCGGGTGGTGACGCCGGGACGCAACCGCGCCGTGCTCGACCTCCTCGCGGACCGGTTCGGATCGCGCGTGAGCCCGGTCGAACTGACCGGCGACGAGGACGCCGACCGCGTCGCCATGTCCGCTGCCGCCGAAGGCCCGATCGACATGGTGATCGACCTGCTCCCGCCCTCCGCGCCCAGCTCGGCGACGAGGGCCGCGGCCATGACCGTCCGCGAGTACGGACGCGTCGTCCTCATGGGCGGCGTCGGCATGCTCGGGGGCGCGGACCTCGCCCTTCCCTACCCGTGGATCATGCGCAACTCGGTCACCGTGCGCGGGCAGTGGCTGGGCCCGCGCACGGTGAACGTCGGCATGATCCGTCTCATCGCGTCCGGTGCGCTCGACCTTGATGTCGAAAAGGTCAGGACGTTCCCGCTCGACGCCGTCAACGACGCCATTGGTTACGCCGCCGCGCACGGTGGGCCGTTCGAGCGCACCGTTCTCATCCCGGCCGCCGGTTGACGGCCGCGCGCCCCGCCCCTGAGGGCTCCGCCGTCGCCGGCGTCCCGGGACAGCACAGGGGGCAGGGCGCGCCGGTCACGATGACGTGCGGGCCGTCATCACCCCGAACCCCGCGATGTACTCCTTGATCGGACGGTAGAAGGAGTACGTCACGTCGTAGGGGCCGGCGGCACCGAGAGCCGCGAAGGCGGCGACCCAGGTGCGCACCTCGTGCGCGGAGTTGCCGGCGTCCGCCGCCATCCGTGCGGGGTCCATGGCGTCGACGGGGGAGAGGTCGCCGGAGGCGAGGACGGCCATCAGCGCCCGGTCCCACTCGGGGTTGAGGTCCTGGATGGTGGCGGTGCCCGCCGCGAAGGCCTTCGCCGTGTCGATGACCCGCTGCTGGCGCAGATCGCGGGCCGCGGCCGTGGGGTGCCTGCCGTTGAGGAGCATCGCGCGGGCGGCGTCGTCGGCGGTGGCCCACTGGGGCACCGGCGGATCGTGGGAGAGGCCGCCGGAACCGATGACGAGGACCCGTTCGTCGCGCAGACCCGCCAGGAACGCGCCGATCGTCTCACCGAGTCGGCGGATGCGGCGCATGGGCACGAACGGCTTGGCGACACCGTTGACGAAGACCGGGATGGTGGGCACGGTGTCGATGCCTCCGAAGAGGATCTCCAGCGGCTGAACCGCCCCGTGGTCCACCTCCATCCGGCGCGAGATGGCGATGTCCAGCTCGTGCTCGGCCAGCCACTGCGCCAGTTCCTCCGCCTGCTCGCCCGGCACGTCGAGGGGGCCTTCGACGGTGCCGTAGTCCCCGACTCCGGCCGCCGCGTAACCGACGCAGAACGGTGGCATCAGATCATGGAAGAACCCGTTGTAGTGGTCGGGTGCGAACGATACGACGAGGCTCGGGTCGAAGTCCCGTACGAACCTCCGCGCCTGGTCGAACGCGGCCTCGACCGCCTCGGCCACCTCCGCGGGCGGCTCGGCGAACTCGAGGAGCGGGCTGTGCGACATGGTGACGAGGGCGAGACTCATCGCTGGGCTCCTTCGCGGGCGAGAGATGCCGCCGTGGCGACCGCGGCGAGGGCGCGGGAGGCCTGTGCCGTGAGGGACGCGGCCGCCACGAAACGGTCGGGGCGCAGGACGACCAGGCCACAGGCCCGTACGTCGAACCAGTCCTTGAGGGCTCCGGTGAGGTCTCCGACCACGGTGACCGGCACCGGGGAGCCGGCGTAGCGCTTCTCCGCCCAGGCACGCTGCGGCTCGGGCATGAAGGAGACGAGCTTGACGTGGTGGCGGCGGACCAGGTCGAGGTCGGCCGGGGAGAGGAACGCCGTCGGGTCGGTGCCCCAGGTCGCCAGCGTCCACCAGTCGCCGGTGACCTCGTCGAGCAGCGTGTCCGGGGCGTCCGCGGTGGAGACCCGCGGCTGGATGAACTGCTGCCCGACCGGGGAGGTGCCGCCCGCGGAGTCGGTGAAGGGGGCCAGCCGGCCACGCTTGAAGCCGGCTTCCGCCCTGCCGGGCGTCAGAGTCGCCTGATCGACCACGACACCCGTGGCGTAACGCGGCATGGGCTTGAACCGCAGTTCGGTGAAGTACGACTTCCACTTCGGCACGAAATTGAGCGCTGCGGCGGAGACATCGCGCAGCCGGCCTCCGATACGGCCCATCTTCATCACCGTGCCGGCCGCCATGTTCACGTCGATCATGTCGGAGGCGTGCTTCCGGCGCTCGGCCGTGTAGGTGTCGAGAAGGGACTCGTCGGCGTCGCCGCGCAGGACGGCGCTGAGCTTCCAGGCCAGGTTGGTCGCGTCACGGATGCCGGAGTTCCAGCCCTGGCCGAGCCAGACCGGCATCAGATGGGCGGCGTCTCCCGCGATGAAGACGCGTCCCTTGCGGAACTCGCTGGCCACCCGGCCGTGATGGGTGAAGGTCCGCTGGTTGATGATGCTCAGCGCGGCCGGGTCGGGGACGTGCCGTGCGAGCAGGGAACGCATGAACGCGGGGTCGTCGACGAGTTCGGTGGGCTCGTCGTCGTGGAGCATGAACTCCCAGCGGCGAACGCCCTGGGGGAGACCGATGGACACGTACGGCCTGCGCGGGTCCGCGCCGAGGTAGACGGAGGGGGTGCCGACCGGGTCGTTCTCGACGTCGATGACCACCCAGCGGGTGGCGGGGGACCGGCCCTCGAATTCCACACCCATCCACTTGCGGGTGAAGGAACTGCCGCCCTCGCACCCGACGACGTACCGGGCGGTGAAGGAGACGGTCTCGCTGACCCTGCCGTCCGGGTCCGACCGCTCGGCGCTGACCACGACGTGGTCACCGTGGTCCTTGATGTCCACGACCCGGTGCCCGTAGTGGAGCACGGTGTTCGGGAAGCGGGAGAGACCGGCGGCGAGTTCCCTGTCCACCAGCGGCTGGATGAAGCCGTGCTTGCGCGGGTGGCCGAACTCCTGCGTCCTCGGGTCGTTGGTGGCCAGGACCTGCCCGCGGCCGTTCACGAGACGCACCACGTGGTGGGGGACGGTGAAGGGGCGCACCTTCTCCCACAGCCCCGCCGTGACGAGAGTGCGGATCGACTCGTCGTCGAGCCCCACGCCCCGCGGGTAGTCGATGAGTTCCTGGCGGGCCTCCAGCACGGTGGCACCCTGGCCGCGTGTCCCGAGCAGGTTGGCGAGCGTGAGGCCGACCGGGCCCGCTCCGATGACGACGACGTCGCTGTCGTAAGTGTTCATGGGGGTGCCCGGGGTCAGTTGTGCGTGAGGAAGTCGATGACGAGGCGGTTGAACTCGGCGGCGTGTTCGATCATCGCCCAGTGGCCGCAGCGGTTGAGCAGCACCAGCCGCGAGTCGGGGATGTTGGCCAGCAGCCAGAGGCTGATCTCGTAGTGCAGGACCCGGTCGTCCTTGCCGTGGATCAGCAGGGTCGGCGTCTGGATGCCGGGAATCGCGTCGCGGTCGACCTTGACCGGGATCGGGGCTCCGTGGGCCAGGCCCTCGACGTAGTTGCGCAGATGGTCCGGGCGCGCGAGTGCGGCCTCGGAACGGGCCCGGGTCAGCTCCGGCGTCGCGAACCGCTCCTTGTCGTAGGTCATGACCTCCACGAGCGCCCTCATGTTCTCGGGGCTCGCGTCCTTGTACGCCCTGACGAGGACCTTCAGCCCCTCGCTCGGGCCGTCGCCCGCGCCGAAGAGGGAAGCCGGACCGCGCCCGAGCGACGCGCCCATCGTCACGAGATGGGTGATGCGCTCGGGATGCAGGGTGGCGAAGCGGATGGCGGTGTGCGCCCCCATCGAGTTGCCGACCAGGGCCGCCCGCGGGAGTCCGAGCGCGTCGAGGAACTCCACGAGCGTCGTGTCGTGGTCCATGTCCTTGGTCGCCTGGGCGTCGGAGTCGCCCCAGCCGGGCATGTCCGGCGCCAGGACGTGGAAGCCGCCGTCGGCGATCGCGTCGATGTTGCCCGAGAAGTTGGACCAGCCCGTGGCGCCCGGGCCCGAGCCGTGCAGCAGCACGACCGGTGTGGCGCCGGGCCGGCCGGCTTCGTAGTAGCGCATCCGGAGGCCGGACGGGAGGGCGATGTCGCGGGATGCGGCTTCTTTGCTGAGAGACATGACCTGCACACTTCCTCGTGCACTATATGCACGCTAGTGCTTGATAATTGCACAGCGACCTTCATGGAACGCTCAGGTCGGGGGAATGTCAACAGTCAGCCGAGGTCAGCGGCAGTCAGCCGGGGTCGGCGCCGGTCGGTCGGGGCAGGGTCAGCCGAGGTCGGCGCGCAGCCGCGCGGCCGCCGCCATGAGCGCCGGACCGGCGCCCTCGGCGGTCTCCGGGCGGTAGGTGATGAGGTTCAGGCAGGCGGGCGGAAGGCCCTCGACCGCGATAGGGGCCGCCACTCCATAGGCTCCGGGTTCGACCTCGCCGAAGGTCGACGCGAAGCCCCGCTCACGCGCCTCGGTGACGTTCGGGGCCTCGCCGGGCGAGGGCGACTGGGCGGCCAGCAGCGCGACACCGGCGGAGCCGCGGCCGAGGGGGTGGCGACTGCCGGTCCTGAAGCTGAGTACGTACGACGCGCCGGGCGGCTCGACCACGGAGAGCGCGACAGCCTGACTGCCGTCGATCACCAACAGCGAGACGGTCGCGCCGAGTTCGGCCGCCAGATCACGCATGATCGGAGCCGCGGCCGCCCGCAGCGTGGCCTGGATCCCCGTGGCGAGGGCGGCGAGCCCGGCACCGGTCCGATAACGGCCGTCGCTGCCGCGCGTCACGAGGTGGAACTCCGCGAGCGTGGCCAGCAGACGCGAGGCGATCGACCGGTGGACATCCAGTTGGCCCGCGACATCCTGAATGCTCAGGCCGTCGGCGGCCATACTGACGAGTTGCAGAACGCGCAGCCCGCGAGCGAGCGTCTGGGTTCCGGCAGCGCGAGGAGAATCCGTCATACCGCGAAGCCTAGGTGTATTGATCCGTCAGGCTGCCCCATCGGGTGCCGGCCGAGGGGACGGAAACGGGTCAGTCGCGCGCGTCCGCCGGGTATGACAAGCCCGAGTCGTTTGCGGGGCTGGATGGCCGTAGAGGGCGAGAACCGGCTCATGGGCCGATCTCGTGGAGCCGGCGTCAGGCCCCGCGGCGATGGTGGCGGCCCGGGCATGACGCCCCTCGCCCAGGTGCCGCGCCAGGGCGAACAGCGTCCACTCGGGGCAGGTCGGCACCTGCGCGTCGAGGCTGGGAGTGGCGGCGACCGTAGGGCGGAAGGCGGTCGACCGTTCGTCGAGCAGGCGCAGCAAGTCGGGGAGCGGCTGCGCGAGCCAGAGCGAGCTACGCCGATGACGTGTCGGCGGTACTTCCACCGTGTCCCCGGCGTCGAGCGCGAGTTAGTCGGAGGGGGAAGACCTTGTAGGCGAGAGTGGGATGGAGGCAGCGACATGGAGCGTGCGCTGATCGTGGTGGACGTGCAGAACGATTTCTGCGAGGGCGGCAGTGTGGCCGTGGCAGGCGGAGCCGAGATCGCTGTGAAGGTGTGCGACCTGGTCTCACGGGCAGCCGATGCCGGGTACGCGCGTGTGGTGGCGACGCGGGACCACCACATCGATCCCGGTGACCATTTCTCCGACACCCCCGATTTCAAGACCTCATGGCCGGTGCACTGTGTGGCCGGCACTGATGGATCCGGCTTCCACCCGAACTTCGTCCCCGCGGTGGAGGCCGGAGCGGTCGACGCCGTCTTCTACAAGGGCGCCTACGCGGCCGCCTACAGCGGCTTCGAGGGCGCTGACGAGGCCGGGACGGGACTGGCGGCGTGGCTCCGGGAACACGGTGTCACCGCGGTGGACGTGGTCGGTATCGCCACCGACCACTGTGTGAAGGCCACCGCCCTGGACGCCGTCGCGGCCGGTTTCGCCACCAAGGTGCTGCTGGACCTGACCGCGGGTGTGAGCCACAGCACCATCAGGCAGGCATGCGAAGAACTCCGGCAGGCTGGCGTGGAACTGTCGGGTGCCCCGGTGGTCGCCGGATCGTAGCGCCCGGACCGTCGGCCGGCGCGCACGGCGAGTTGTCGACACTGTGCCGCACCCCTCTCGGTTTTCCTGCGACGTCATGGCCACGCGCCGGAGTCGCAGGAAAAAACCGTTGGGCTGCCCGACTTGCTCCAGGCATGATCGACTCGTGGAAACCTACCTGCAAACCGAGCGCCTGACCCTGCGCCGCTTTACTGCCGATGACGCGGACCTGCTGATCGAGCTGGACAGCGACCCGGCGGTGATGCGCTATCTGAGCGGCGGCAGTCCCACCCCGCCGGAAATCGTCCGCGAGCGCTACCTGCCGAACATCCTCGCCGGCTACGAGAAGTGGGGTGGCGACCTCGGACTGTTCGCCGCGCACGAGAAGGACGGCGGTGCGTTCATAGGCTGGTTCATCCTGCGTCCCGAGCCGGACGGCCCGCTGGACGAAGTCGAGCTCGGCTACCGGCTGCGGCAGGCGGCCTGGGGCAAGGGTTATGCCACCGAGGGCTCGCGAGCCTTGCTGGCCAAGGCGTTCACAGAGCTCGGTGTGCGCATGGTCTGGGCTGAGACGATGTCCGTGAACCGCGGTTCGCGCAACATCATGGAGAAGCTCGAAATGTCGCTGGCGGACACCATCCCCACTCCCTCCGACATGTTGATGGTCGAGGGCTCCGAGCATGGCGGCGTAAGGTACGAGATCACCAAGGAGCAGTGGGAGCCGCAGCAGCGCTGACGATGGAGCCGAGAACGGGGAGGGCGGGCCTCGCGGTGGCCTTTGCTCTTCGTACGACGAAGAGGCTCCTGCACCACCGGCGCGGCTGGGTCACCTCGAAGGGGTCACGCCCTGTGTCAGCTCGGCCAGGGAGATCCGTGAACCAAGGATCTGCTCGGCCACTCGGTGCCCTGACTGGAGCGCGCCGTGGACAGTGGCCGGCTCGCGTCCGCAGGTTGCCTCTCCCGCGAAGTGGAGAACACCGTCGACGGGTTCCGCCATCGCATCGTGATCGTCGTGCGACGAGCCGACGGCGACGTAAGAGTACGAGCCGCGGGCGAGAGGGTCGCTGCCCCAGCGTGTGATCCAGTGCGCCACGGGCTCGGGGACGGAGTTGCCGTAGATCTTGCGGAGGGCGCCGACGACCGACGACACCACCTCTTCGTCGGTCTTCTGCTCGATCTCCTGTCCCCAGGCACCGCCCGCGAAGGTCAGCAGCATCGGCTTGCCGCTCACCGCGGAGACGTCGTACCAGGAATGCCACGGGACGCCGGCCCGGCCGTGCTGGCGGATCGCGTAGACATCGTCCTGCCAGAACCGTTCCGGAAACTGAAGGAAGACCTTGTTGAACACGCCCATTCCGAGTCGGGCGATCGGTCCCGCGACGGCGTCGGGCAGAGCGGGCGTGAACGTGATCGCCCCTGCTTTGAGCACGCCCAACGGCACCGTGACGATCGCGCGGGCTGCCTCGAAGGACTCGTCCTCCGTGTCGACTCGCACCCCTCTGGCCGACCTGCCGACGGCGGTCACGGTCCGTCCCAGACGCACGTCCAGGCCTTGCGCGAGGGCCCTGGGAAGCACGTCGTAGCCACCCGGAAAGATCACTTCCTCGCCTTCGATGGTGTCCTCGTCGAGGGCGTGAGCGGCAACCCGGTCGGCCTCTGCGCCGCACTGTTCCTCCGTGCGGTGCCGGTAGAACGCGCGGACGCGTTCGACGCGTTCGGCGTCCCATCCGGTTGCGGCGAGGGTGCGCTCGGCTGCGGTGGCGTAACTCTCGTCAGGGCCGGATGCGGCGACGGTCCGCTGGAAGAGGCCGTCTGCCGTGTCGACGTCGGTGGCCCACTGCCGTGTCGCGTCGTCGTCGAGCAGGCGCCGCGATTCGTCGTAGTCGGCGATCGGCCGCCCGCCGGCCTGGAAGCTCCCCACGGTGAACTCGCGTGTCTCCATCCCGAGCGCGGTGACAACTCCCATGAGCGGGTTGCCGGTGACGCCGTGGATCCATGAGGCGCCACGGTCGACCGGGAAACCTGCGGTACGGTCCGTCCAGATCCGCCCACCGACGCGGTCCCGCGCTTCGAGCACGAGCACACGTTGTCCTGCGGTGTGGAGCAGTCGGGCTGCGGTGATGCCGGCGATTCCCGCGCCGACGACGATCGTGTCCACCATCTTCTCCAGGGACTTCAAGGCCGGGTCTGTATGTCAGCTTTTGCCAGTATGTGTGCCGTGGTCGGCGAAGCCGTTCATTGAGGCGCGAGCACGGGCGGTCGGCGGGCCGCCGTCACAGGTCCGGGCGGCCCCGACTGTGGGTGGCCGGGTGTCACCCGGTGTGGCCGTGGCCGAGCTGGGTGAGGGCCAGGTCGAGCATGTCGGCGAAGAAGTCCGCGGCGGTGGAGTCGATGCACAGCGGCGGCTTGATCTTCAGGATGTTGAGATGGTCGCCGGTGGGCTGGACGATGACACCGAGGTCGAGCATGCGGTCGCAGAGTTCGGCGGTCTCTTCGGTGGCGGGCTCCAGGGTGGTGCGGTCCCGCACGAGTTCGAGGCCGAGGTAGAGGCCCGAGCCGTGGACGGCGCCGATGATGCCGTAACGGTCGGCCAGTGCCTCGAGCCGGCGTTTCAGATGGCCGCCGACGCGGACCGCGTTGCCCTGGAGGTCCTCGTCGCGCAGGGTGTCCAGGACGGTGAGGCCGACGACGCTGGAGACCGGGCTGCCACCGGTGGAGGAGAAGAAATAACCCTGCTCGCGATAGCGGTCGGCGACCTCCTTGGCGGTGATGACGGCCCCGAGGGGGTGGCCGTTGCCCATGGCCTTGGCGACGCAGACGATGTCGGGCACGACCCCTTGCTGCTCGAAGCCCCAGAACCAGTGCCCCAGGCGGCCGTAGCCGACCTGCACCTCGTCGGCGACGGCAAGGCCGCCGTGGCGGCGCACCGCCGCGTACACCTCGGCGAGGTAGCCGTCGGGGAGGGCGACGCCTCCGGCGTTGCCGTAGTAGGTCTCGCCGATGAACGCCCCTGCCGGGCGGCCGGAAGCGGCCAGTTCGTCGATGACCGCGACGGCCTCGGGTGCGTAGCGTACGGATTCCGTCCCGCGGTGCCGGCCCCGGTAGGAGTTGGGCGAGTCCACGGTGTGGACCCAACTCGGTCGGGTGGCCAGGGCGTTCGGGTTGTCCTGGAGTGAGGTGGAGACGGCGTCGGAGGCGTATGTCCAGCCGTGGTACGCCTCGCGCAGCGCGACGACGTCGTGTCGGCCGGAGGCGCCGATGGCCAGCCGGAGGCTCAAGTCCACCGCTTCGGAACCGGAGTTGACGAGGAACACCGTGTCCAGGGGCTCGGGAAGCAGTTGGGTGAGGCGTTCGGTGAACTCCACCACGGAGGAGTAGTGGAATCGCGAGTTGGTGTTGAGTCGCCGCAACTGCCGGGAAACCGCCTGCTCGACCCGGGGGTGGGCGTGCCCCAGCGGGGTGACGTTGTTGACGATGTCCAGGTACGAGCGGCCCTCGGTCGACAGCAGATGGTGGCGCCAACCCCGCTCGATACGGGGAGGGTTGGTGTAGTAGTGCCCCTGCACGGTGGCGAACACGGCGGCGCGCCGGTCGAGCAGGTCCCCGTCACGCGGACGGTCGGAGCCGGCCGGAAGGCCGAGGAGGGGTGCGGGGTCGGCGGTGAGCGCGAGCCAGCCGGCGGCGTACTCGGGCCGGACCAGGCGCGGGACGGCGGGGCCGTCGGCTTCGCGCAGGGCGACGTGGACCATGGCGCCGGAGGCGAGGTGGGCGATGTCCTCGCCCGCCCGCACCGCCGCATCCGCGCCCACCACGGGCCGGCACTCCGGGGCGAAGGACAGCGACAGCACCTGCACGCCGTACGTGAGTTCCACACGGCCCGGTGCCGCGATGAGGACCCTGCCCTCAGCAGGCGCCTGGACCACGGCTTCCCGGCCGAGCCAGAGGTCGATTCCGGTGGGCACCGTGGCGGTCGACGCCACCGACAGCACCTGCGCCCGAGTGAGCCGCGCACGGGCGTACCGGGTGGCGACCGCGGCCGCGCCGTCCGCGAGCGCGGAGGTCGCCAGCCGATCCTCGGTACCGGCGTCCAGCCAGGATCCGTGGTCCATGCAATCGGCGTCGGTAGACAGGTCAAGGAGAGTGATGTCGTCGGCGGCGAGGCCGCGCAGGAGGGGGCGTACGGGGGCGTCGGCCTGCCCCGTTGCGGCAGGCGCGTCGACCATGCCGGTCGCATCCCTGAGGAGGCCGGTCATCACCGGCAGGGGCAGCCGGGTGGCCTGTTCGAATATGCGCCACTCGCGGTCGAGTGCGGCCTTGGCGTAGGCGTTGTCCTCGTCGACGGCGGCCTGCTGCCGCCCGCTGACCACCAGGACGGCGGCGCGCAGGATCACCAGCGGCCACAACGCCTCCGCCTCTACTCGGGAAAGCGGCCGAACGGCGTGGAAGGCGCGGACGGCCGGCAGCAGGTGGTGCGGCTCGATCCCGTCATGGTGGAGCAGCGAGGACAGTGTCACGGCGAGTTCGCCGACCGCCCAACTCATGGTCACGTCACCGAAGTCGATGATCCCGTCCGGCGTGGGCGGACGGGTGCCGGTACGGCGGATCAGATTGTCGTCGGTGAGGTCCAGATGCACTGCCTGCGACGGCAGTACGGCGGCGACCTTCTGGACCTGTGCCCAGGCCTCGGCGGTCGCGTTCTGGACCGCGGCACGCCGGTCGGGCTCGGTGATGTGCCCGGCAAGCTTGGTGACGACGCGGTCGGCGTGCCGCGGGTCCCACTGGAGCACGCGGTCGAGGCCCGGGTGCCGGAAGCCGTGCAGGGCGGTGCTGACCTCTCCGGCTATCGTGCCCATGGCCGCCACGGTGGTCGGTGACAGATGCCGAGGGCCGGAGAGCGTGCCGCCGGGCAGGTAGCGCAGCAGGCGCGCGACGGCCGGACCGTTCTCGGTGTTCACCGTCGTGCGCCGCGGGGAGCCGTCGGGGCGGCGCAGGACGGTGGCGACGCGCAGTTCCGGGCGGGCGGAGGCGATCAGATCGGCTGCCGTGTCCTGGGCGTCGATCTCCGTGACGCCGAAGGCGGGGTTGGCGATCTTCAGAACCGCCGCGGGCGTCCCGTCGTCCGCATGGAGCAGGAAGTTGGCGTCCTGCTGGCTGCCCAGCGCTTCCGCGTGAGCCGTGATGCCGAGGTGTTCGGCGGCGATGCGCTCCGCATCGGCTGGTGCCACGCGGGGTGCGGGAAGGGCGTCCTCGGTGAAGAAGTCGATCGTGCGGTACTCGTCGGGCAGCATGCGGGGTTCCTCGGCTGGTGCGGGCAGACAGGGGTGGGACGCTCGGATGCCTCAGTCGACATGCCACAGGAAGCGGTGCGTGTGGATCCCGAAGTAGGGGAAGTTCTCGACCGACGTGACCCCCTCGACGGGCCGCACGACGTCGTTGATGAAGTCCAGTAGATCCCGGGGCTGACCGCACACCACCTCCACGAAGAGGTCGAAGCCGCCGGCCGTCAGGACCGTGTACACGACTTCGTCGTGCCGGGACAGCTCGTCGGCGACCGCCCGGGAATCGCCGTCGACGCGCAGGCCGAGGAGTGCCATCGTCTGCTGGCCCATGGTCATCGGGTCGGTCACTCCGACGACCTGGACCGCCTTGGTGTCGATCAGCCGCTGCAACCGGAGCCTCGCGGCCGAGGGTGACAACCCGACCTTCGGCCCCAGATCGGCGTACGGGATCCGGCCGTCGACCTGCAGCTCCCGCAGGATGGCCCGGTCGATCTCGTCCATGAGGCACCTCTCCCGCCTGCGCGAACGGCAGGCATTGCACTTGTTTCAAGCACCTTGCCGGATCGTTGCGCGCGATTCAAGCGTTAAGGCGATCGAATCGCGCGAGAGGTGTGGGTGCGGTCCTCATGACTGCTTTGGAGTCCTGACGGTCCCAGCCATGACAGCAACCAAGGTGTTGCCCGCACTTCACGGGCTCGATGGTGTCGAGGAGACCGCCCAGTCGCCTCGATGCTCGCGCCATGCGGTCCTGAGGGCTTCGAGCTCAGTGCGAGGGAAGTGCTCACCCCACTTGCCGCGGTATGCGCTTACGCCGTACGCCCTCACGACCTCGTCGAAGCAGCGGATCACTGCTCGGGCCACGACGTCGATGTTCTGCTGGGTGGACCAGATCTCGGTCCCCCTGTTGTCGTGGACACTTCCGTTGGCCAGCTCGAGTAGGCGGATCCACACGGCGGTGCCTTCGCGGTAGAAGATCCAGCGGAAGGCGGTGGGCTCGGCCTCGAACTGCGCTCGGCATTCGGTCTCGCCGACGATCAGCCGGGTTACTGCCGTCAAGAGATCTTCGGGGGCAGTGGTGATAGAGGAAACCGTGACTTCGGCTTCCGCCTGGTGGTCGCTGACGATGCAGTCGGCCCAACCATGTCCGGACAGGACCCAGACCAGTCGCAGGTGGGCCATGGTCATTCCCTCCTTTCAGCCGCGGGTTCCCTGACGCTGGGCTGACGCTCAGTGTGGGAAAGCTAGGCAGTTGAGGCGGGGCTCCGCCCGGCCATGGGGGACGGGGACGAGGTGGGGCCGCTTCCCCAGCCGGACAGCAGGGGTCCGCTGGTCGATGTCGTCGGTCTTCAGCATCCGCATCCCGGAGCTGGAGGCGCCATGCAGCAGAGCGAGCATGCCCGTCGCCCAGTAACGCCTGGTGACGGCCGCGATGCTGGCCTTGGTCTGGGCCGTTCTCCCGCCGCAGATGTCTGGAGCGGCCTGGCGGCGGGGCTCGCGGTGTCGGCGGTGACGCACGCGTTCTTCGATCGCCGGTGGCCGGTGCGCTGACTGGTGTCGGAGCACATCGGATCGAAGGGCTTCGCGGAGCTGAAGGCAGCGGGGATGAACGGCATGTATTTGGCCGATCTTCTCTGCCCCAAGGTCAGGCACTCGTCAGTTGGGGGCAGAGCGGAGCTGTCACGAAGGCCTGGCGAACGGCATTGCGTCAGCCCACTCCCAGAAGGCGTGGCCGGCGTTGACTGCTGCCTCCATGACGGTGAACAGGCTGGAGGGTTCCGCGCCGGGCGGGACATCGACCGCGATGAAGCGTGCGCCGTTCCACTCACTCAGAAGGTCTGCCGCGATGATCTCGCTCTTGATCTCGGCAGCGGCTTTCTGGAGTTCGGCGGCCGGCAGATCAGGAGTGAACAGCAGCCGCAGCGTGCGGTGCGAAGAACGCCCGACCACCTCGCTGACGTAGTCGTCACCGTTGAGCACCACAACGTCGCCCAGGGCGATCCCATAGGCGGAGAAGGGAATGCACGCGACCTCGTAGCTCCCGTCGTTGACTGCCTTGAGCCAGAGCTGCTCCACCTGTCCGTCGAGGTCGAAGGGGGCCAGGTCGACGCGCGCGATGTAGTTGGTCGAGGCGCGTCCGACCGGTTGCTCATGGACGACGAACTGCATGACGGCTCCCCCGATGACCAGCTCCGATGGTCTGCCATGATGCCGGATACCGTCACTGCTGTGGTCGGCGGGGTGAGGTCGAGCCCCTCTGTACGTGCTCCACACCGGGACCCAGTGGGAGTATCTGCCGCAGGAGCCGGGCTTCTGATCGGGCATGGCGTGTTGGCGGCGGCTGCGGGACTGGAACGAGGCCGGCGTGTGCCAGCGCCTGCACGACGTCCTGCCGGCAGAGCTGAACGCGGCCTCGCGGCTGGACTGGTCCGGTCGCCAGCGCGGCCGTGTCAGGGGGAGTCCAGGGTTGTCATCAGGGTGATCACTGATGGGCAAAGCCAGCCGCATTCAGGAGAGTTGACGTAGGCACCCGAGCCCCATCAGCACCACCGGAGGAACCTCGATGCACATGCGACTCGCCGTCAGCACTCTTTGCCTGACCTCTGCTCTCATCGCCGGTGCGGCTCTGCCCGCAGCCGCCGCTCCTGCCGTTTCCAGCGCGCCGACGTCCGCGAATCCCACCGTCCAGGACATCCTCGACCACTGGCCCGACGGCGTCGTGGCGGGCGCGCTGGTCAGACGGGACGGCGTGGGCGCCACCGCCGGCCCCGTCACCGCCGACGCGCACATCCGGATCGGCAGCGTCACCAAAGCCTTCACCAACACGGTGGTGCTCCAGCTCATCGCCGAGCATCGGATCGACCTCGACGCACCGGCACGGCGGTACGTCCCCAAGGTGCTGCCCGCGGCGTACGACGGGGTCACCGTGCACCAGCTCCTCGACCACACGAGCGGCCTGCCCAAACCGGCCCCGACCCCCAGCCCGGCCGACGGACCCGGATGGCAGCTCAAATCCGTAACGCCCGAAGACTTCCTGCGCGAGTCGTTCGCCGCGGCCACCGGCACGCCCCCCGAACCCGGTTCCGAGCAGCAGTACAACGGGCTCAACTCCTTCGTCCTCGGCCTGATCGTGGAGAAGGTCACCGGCCACTCCTTCACCACCGAACTGGAGCGCAGGATCATCCGGCCGCTGCACCTGCGCCACACCAGCCTGCCCGCCGCCGACGACCCGACGATCCCCTCGCCCCATGCGGAGGTGTACGTCGACGGGCAGGACGTGACCGAGCAGAGTCCGTACCCGTGGGCGGAGGGAGGCATGATCTCCACCGCCGCTGACCTGGACCGCTTCACGACCGCACTGTTCCGGGGCCGCCTGCTCCCACCCGCCCAGCAGCAGCTCGTGTTCGAGGTGCCGCGCGCGGACAACGGTGCCGACAACTCGAACTGCTCCGGTTCCACGCCCTGCTACAGCACCGGTGGCCTCATGCGCTACCAGCTCCCGGACGGCGAGTACGCGTGGGGCAAAACCGGTTCGCGCCCCGGCTGGGACAACGGCTTCTTCGCCACCCGCGACCTCCGACACCGCCTGGTGTACTCCCTGAACCCGACAGGGACCGGCGACGACCTCCCGTACATAAAGGCCCTCGTCACCGCCGCGCTCACCGACTGACAGCCGGACCGTGCACCCGGTCGGTCCATGACGAGCGGCGCGATGACGAGCGGCGCGATCAAGGACCGAGCAACCCGGCGAACCTTTCCATCCGCGTCACCAGCAGGCGCCCTCGCCCGCCATCGCCCCGGAAAGCGATCGCCGGTGTCGGACGGCTGGTTGCTCAGGGCTGCTCCGTGTCGAACGGCAGACCCCGACGGAAGACGACCATGGCTTGGCCGGGACCGTTGTAGTCATCGATGATCTCCGCCTCGAAACCGAGGCTGCGATGGAACGCGACCGAGCCGGTGTTTCCGAGGGAGGTGATCGCCTTCAGCCTTAGCGCGCCATGGCGATGCGCGGCATCGGCGAACGCCGCGTACAGGCGGCGCCCGAGACCGGTGCCGCGGGTGTCGTCCCGAGTGGCGATCAGGTGCACGTACCCGGTTCCGGTCGGGGTGACGAATCCGATGACGTACCCGTGGATTCCGTCCTCGGCTCGGGCGACCAGACAGGTCTCCCCGAACTCTTGCACCAGCGCCAGAAGGTGCAGGGACCGAAGGTCGCGTTCTCCCCAGTAGCGGTGGTGATCGGCGAGTACCTGGTGGATGTCGGTCATTTCGGCCGACGTGATCTGTGGGCGCATGACACGGATCATGGCAGGCGCCTCGCCCGTGTGAGGAGTGGGTGTCCTGCCCTCCACCGGTTGCCGCCCGGCGGCACCCGGGAGCCGGTCAGGGCGGTGGTGCCGTGCGCAGGGCGAGGATGGCCACGTCGTCGGTGGTGTCGGCGGCGAGCCCGATGAGGAGTTCGTCGCAGAAGACGTCGAGCGGCTCGCGGGCGAGGGCGGCGGCGTGCTGGCGCAGCCTGGATATGGCGTCGTCGTCTGGCAGTTGTACTGGCACTTCGGCGAGGACTACCGGCACGGGAACGCGCTCGGGCACACCGGCGAACTGCCGGACTGCTTCGCCGAGTTGGACGCGGACGCGGTCACCGCGGGCTGCCTGGCCTGCTCGCCCAGGTGCGCGACACCGGGTGGACGCATCACATCCCCCGGCTGATGGTGCTGGGCAGCCACGCCCTGCAGCACGGCTGGGACCCAGTCGCGGTGACCGACTGGTTCCACCGCTGCTTCGTCGACGGCTACGACTGGGTGATGGTGCCGAACGTGGTGGGCAAGTCCCAGTACGCGGACGGCGGCAGGATGACCACCAAGCCGTACACGTCGGGCGGCGCTTACATCCACCGCATGAGCGACCTGTGCGACGGTTGCGCCTACCGTCCCACCGAGCGCACCGGTCCGCGGGCCTGCCCCTACGCCGCCGGTTACTGGGCCTTCCTGCACCGGCACCGGCGGCGGCTGTCCGGCAACGCCCGCATGCGGCGCGCGATGCAGGGCCTGGACCGGCTCGCCGACCTCGACGAGGTGATGCGACAGGAACGGCGCCGGGCGGGCGAAGTGCCGTGAGGCGGCGGACGGTCGAGGTCCCCGGCAGCGCGGCGGCCTTCACGCCCGGCGGAGGCGGTGGCGGCGGGCGGGCGGCCGTGTGCGCCCCGGTTCCCGGGTCATCGCGCGCACGGCCGCCCGGGTACGGCCCGGGTCCGCTCGTCCGTCCGTCCCTGGTTTGCTAGTTCACGGCGAGGACGGCCGTGTTGTTCGCCGTGTCCGGGTCGTGGCCGAACTCACCGAACGGAGGATGGATGCTGACCTCCCCCGTCGCCCCGGGCACCACCGTGTCGATGCGCAGCTGGAAGGCGAAGGAGCGCTCCGTGTTCTCCAGCACCCAGTAGGGAAGCTCGCAGTCGTAGCGCGGGGCGCCCGTGCGGTTCGGGTAGTAGCCGCCGGCGAGGGTGCGCGGGACGCAGTCCGCCGGTGCGCCCGTGACCGTGGTGCCGGTCGGGACGATCAGCCGGACCGCGGCGACCGGGTCCCCGGAGCCCAGGTTGCCGAGCCAGCCGGGCCCCTCGTTCTTGAAGGTGAGCGGCGCGGTGACCGTCTCGCCCGCGGTCCCCGTGACCGACGCACCGGTCACCGAGAAGTCGGCGGTGTTGTCGGCGCCTATCCGCAGTGCCACGTAGTCGTCGTAGTTCCCGAGGTTGGTGGCTCCGACGGGCTCCGCGGAGATGTCCAGCCGCTCCTGGAGCGCGTGCTGCGTCAGCGCGACCTGGAGCGGCTCGGGCAGTTCGAAGGAGGCGCCCGGGGCAAGATCCTGGTCGAAGGTGCAGGTCGCGTACGACATCGGGGCGTAGTCGTCCCCGCTCGACGCCGTGTAGACGCAGGCGTCGTACCGGTTGACGTACTGCAACCCGTACGAGGCCATCATCTTGACCGTGAAGCCGTGCGCGGTCTCGTTGCCATGGTTGGTGAGCGTGAAGGGGAGCGTCTGCCGGCTGCCCGGCTGGGCGTGCTCGATGTCGCCGCCGGTCGTGAGCCCGAGGTCGGGCCCCGACGCGATGGTGACCGTGGTGTCGAAGCTGTCCTGGGACGTGGTGAGCGTGCCGTCGGGGCCGCCGGTGGCCGTCGCCTCGAAGGTGATGCGGCCGCGCGCCCCGGCGGTCGCCCCGTCGGCCGCGCGGACCTGGAGGTGGACCTCGCCGCCGGTGTTCCCGGTCACCGGCACGTCGGGCACGTCGCACACCGCGGTCGCGCCGCTCGGCGTGCAGTTGTCCGGCCAGGTGATCTCGGCTACGCCGGCGAGGCCGGAGGCGTCCACGGTGAGCCGGCCGTCGGTGACCGTGAAGTGGCTGTTGTCGTGATTGAGCCTGACGTCGAGCGTGCGGGTCGGGGGTGTCCCGCCGTCGATGCCGAGCGGCAGGGTCGGCTCGTACGGGGCGGTGATCCAGAGTTGGTCCGTCTCCGGCTCGGTCCCGGCGAACGCGGGAGCCGTGGCGAGCGTCAGGGTGACGAGCCCGGCGGCGAGCGTCGTACAGGCTCCGAGCCGCAGTGCGCGGCGGACGGAGTCAGCTCTCATGACATCTCCAGGTGAGGGATGGTCAGGTCACCGGCTCGGCTCGGGTCGCCGATCAGCGTCCCGTGCCGAGCCGTATCTCCTTGACGATGAAGGAAGGTTGGGGGTTGTACGACATCGCGTCCGATGCGCGCGCCGATCGCGGGCCCCGCCGCTCCAGCCGCAGCTACCGCCTGACCCCGAGCGACCAGAAGATCATGGAAGACCTGGACATCCAGGCCGAACAGGTCGTCATCACCTGGCAGCAGCTCGACGAGCACTCGCCGACCGTCACCGTCACCGCACCGACCGGCCCCGACGGCTGGCACCTGCCGATCCCGCACCGCCCCGACTGGCTGGCCAGCCTCAACAGGAACGAGGCCCCCGACTGGTGGCCGAGGTGACCGGCGCACCCCACCGCACCGGCCGCGGATCCCCCCGAGCCTCCGTCGCCGGAGCCTGACGTGTCTCGACTGCCATCGACTGTCTCTCTTCCGATTCGCGTGATGATCCGCATGACTTCCCTCAGACCAGTGGTCGGCCAGTCATGATTACTGTGCGTGCACAGTGGTAGCGCATCGTGATAATCGGGTGTGGCAGGCGTGCCCGTCGGGATGTCGTGTGACCACCTTGAGTCGTACGCAGTCGACCCGATCGGTCCGGACTCGGTCCGTTCGTCGACGCGGGGACGCGGGTTGTCGGTCGGCTCGGTGGCAGTCGCCACGCCAACTACCGACGATGGGAGGGCGGTTGAGGTCGTCGATTACCTGCGCTGAAGGGTGACGTACGCGTGAATCGGGGTAGCGGGTTCGGTGTCCGCGCCATGGACGCAGGACCGCCCGGCGGACGGCCCTGGTCATCAGGACGGCTCAGCCGTCACTTCAGCTCGATCACCAGGCCGAAGTCGTTGCCCCGGTGCCAGCCGGTGACGATCTTCGGGCTGCCGTGCTTGTCGTCGGCCCAGCTGTAGAAGTGCTGCCAGGTGACGTCGTCGCCGTACCAGTGGTTGTAGTCGGTCTCCGCGTACGCCTGCACGGCCTTGCCGTCGCGCCTGGTGTCCCACAGGTAGAAGGACCCCGACGCGTACGACTTGCCGTCGACCTTCTTCGTGCACTCCATGTACTTGGCGGCACCGCCCTTGATGTGGATCTCCTTCCAGCCGCTGCACTTGTTGGCGGTGGCGTGGACCTGTCCGACGGCCGGGGCCGCGATCGCGGCCGAGGGCGCGACGAGGCCGGCGGTCAGAGCCAGTCCGGTGGCGGCGAGGGCGAGACGCTTGAATCGTTTCATCTCGATGGTCCGCGTCCTGCGGAGATCGAGTTCAGCGCCACGGCCTGACGTGACGTGACGCGCTGGATCACGACGATCGCCAGTACGGCCGCCGCCAGTTCAAGGACGACCGTGGCGAGAGTGAGAACGAAGGGGGTGCTCCCGCCCGGCCGGGTGGTCAGTGTCGCGACCAGTGCGTGCCCGACCCATGCGGCCCACCAGGCATTCACCACCGAGCGGTCGCGGTCCTCGGCGTCGCCGGGGGCGCTCGCTCGGTGCACCTGGAGGACCAGTCCGCGGGGAACCCAGAGGTTCACCACCGGGACCAGCCAGGCGATCACGGCCCAGACCGGGGGAACGGGAGCCTTGTCGGGCATGAGGAGCCCGGCGATGCGGCGGCATCGGGAGAACCAGACCAGGAAGAGCACCATGGCCGCCGTCATCACGATCACGAACGCCCGGGACGACCAACTCTGCCCGCCCAGCAGGCGGAGGGCGTCGGCCAGGGTCGCCGCCCCGACGGCTGCCTGCGCGGAACGAGCAAGCGCCCAGGGGGCTCTGTCGGCGGGATCACTCATGATTGCGGGCACCTGACGCTCGGGAGCTGGAGGGTGGAGGCGATGTGACGGCGCCCGAGGGACGGCGACGCGAATGTGATCATATCGCGTTGTTTTGCGTGTTCATGCCATGGATCCGGCCACCGCGATGTCCGTCACGGGACTCCGGGCGGAGCCGGATCCAGGCACCCCCTACGGTCGCGTGAACCCGTGGCTCCGCTCCACTTTCGCCACGTGCAGCGTGTAGCTCTGGTACCACTCGGCCTGCCCGCGCTTCTGCGCCGCGCGGTGTTCGGCGTTGCGCCGCCACTCGGTAAGGGCGTCGGCGTCGCGGAAGTACCCGACGGTGATGGACAGCCCGCCCGGAGTCTGCGCGTGGTCCATGCCCAGGAACCCCGGAACGTCCTTCACCAGGTCTTCCATACGTGCGTTGGTCTCGCTGTAACCGCTCTGGTCCTGGGTTCGCACCGCGGTGAAGACAGCCGCGTAGTAAGGGGGTTCAAACGCGCGGACGGGCGCGACGGGGGATTCCGAGTGATCGCTCATGACGCCCACGGTAAGGCGGGATGCGTTCGATGATCCAGCGCCTTTCCTGAACAGGACGTGCCATGAGAAGCGGGCCTCGCGCGCTGGGCTGCCGCGCGGAATTCGGCCAGATCCGATGGCTTCGTGCCATTCACCGACAATCCGCCTCCGGCGTCACTGGGGCGCCGCTACACAAGAAGGCCGGGGCGGCGTCCTGCCGTGCCCGTGGAGTGGCCGGTCGGTGGGGGAGGGCTGGACGGGTGCTGACCATCAGCGTGGCGGTTCTGCCGCAGTGCGCGAGCGGCGTCACGGAGGCGGTCCGATGAGTGCGCGCCGGTCCACGGGCAGGGCGACGAGCAGGCGCCCGCCGGCGCGGCGGCGGGCGCGCGGGCCGGGTCGGCGGCGGCAACGCCGGGACGACCACCGGCTGATCGGCCTCCTGGCGGCCGCGGTTCTGGCGCTGGCCTTGGTGGTGACCGTCGTCAACTGGCTGCTGGCGCACTGGTGGGTGCCGGCTGCCGCCGCCGTGCTCGCGGCGTTGGCCGGCGGCGGCTGGTTCCACCGGAAGCGGCAGCGGGCGCGGTGGGAACAGGTCCGCGCGCAGGGCCTGCGCTACGGGCTGGCTCAGCTCGACGCCCTGCACCATGCCCGGTTCGAGGACGCGGTGCGGGACCTGATGCACCGCGACGGCTGCCGGGACGCGGTCCGGGTCGGAGGCGGCGGGGACCTGGGCGCCGACGTGAAGGCCACCGACCCCTACGGGCGGCGGTGGGTGATCCAGTGCAAACACCGCCGCCAGGGTCTCGCCGGGTCCGCGGTCGGCACACCGGACCTCCAGGTCCTCAACGGCACCGCTCGACAGGTCCACGGAGCCGACGTCGCGGTCATCGTGACGAACGGCCGGGTCACCACCCCGGCCGTGGCCTTCGCCAGGCAGCAACGCCTCCACGTGGTCGACCGGCACACCCTCGCGGTGTGGGCGGCCGGCTCACGGCCCCTGTGGGAGCTGCTTCGCGCCGTCCCGCCACCTCGCCGGCCGACCGCCTCCTGAACGTCCGGTCAGCGGGTGGCGAGCAACTCGAGAGTGTCGATCACGCGGTTCGAGAAGCCCCACTCGTTGTCGTACCACGCGACCACCTTGACGTGGCGGCCGTCGACGCGGGTGAGGGCCGAGTCGAAGATCGACGAGGCCGGATTGCCCGTGATGTCGGACGACACCAGCGGGTCCTCCGAGTACTCGAGGATGCCGGCGAGCGGCCCCTGCGCGGCGGCGCGGTACGCCGCCAGCACGTCGTCACGGGTCACGTCGCGGGCGACGGTCGTGTTGAGTTCGACGATCGAGCCCACCGGCACCGGTACGCGGATCGAGTCACCCGACAGCCTGCCGTCGAGGTTCGGCAGCACCAGACCGATCGCCTTGGCGGCGCCGGTCGTGGTCGGCACGATGTTGATCCCGGCGGCCCGGGCGCGACGGGCGTCGCGGTGCGGACCGTCCTGCAGGTTCTGCTCCTGCGTGTAGGCGTGCACCGTCGTCATGAACCCGTGCTCGATACCGGCGAGTTCGTCGAGGACCGCGGCCAGCGGCGCGAGCGCGTTGGTGGTGCAGGAGGCGTTCGAGACGATCGTGTGGACGGCCGGGTCGTAGGCGTCGGTGTTGACCCCGAACGCGAGCGTGACGTCGGCGCCGTCCGACGGCGCGCTGACGAGTACCTTCCTCGCGCCCGCGTCGAGGTGGGCGCGGGCGGCCTTGGCCGAGGTGAAACGGCCGGTGGCCTCCAGGACGATGTCGACTCCGAGTTCGGCCCACGGCAGCCGCTCCGGTTCGCGCTCGGCCAGCACGGTGATCCGACGGCCGTCCACGACGAGGACGTCCCCGTCGACGGTGAGCGGGCGTCCGAGCCGGCCGGCCGTGCTGTCGTAGGCGAGCAGCCGGGCGAGCGTGGCGGGCTCCGTCAGGTCGTTGACGGCGACGATCTCCAGAGCGCTGTCGCGCTCCAGCAGCGCGCGCAGCACATTGCGTCCGATGCGGCCGAATCCGTTGATGGCGATGCGAGTCATGAGTGGTGTCCCTTCCCTTCGCCACCAGGTTCGCCCGCGGCACGCGCCGCTGACAGTGGCGGGATCGCCACGGTTCAAAAGGATCCCGCCACGCTGGATCCCGCCACACGGGGTGCGAAAGGATCACACGGTGCCCCGGGCGGGTCACTCGCCCCGGGTGAAGGTGCGCCGGTACTCGCTCGGTGTGGTGCCGAGGATGCGCTGGAAGTGCAGGCGCAGGTTCGCGCCGGTGCCGAGCCCGACGTCGGCGGCGATCTGTTCGACGCTGCGCTGCGAGCGTTCGAGCAGTTCGCGGGCCAGGTCGATGCGGGCGCGCATCACCCACTGCATCGGCGTGTAGCCGGTGTCCTCCACGAAGCGCCGGGAGAACGTGCGCGGCGAGACCTCGGCCTGCCGCGCCAGCGTGTCGAGGGTGAGAGGCTCGCCGAGCCGGTGCAGCGCCCACTCGCGGGTGGCGGCGAAGCGCTCACCGAGTGGCTCGGGGACGCTGCGCGGCACGTACTGGGCCTGGCCGCCGCTGCGGTAGGGGGCGGCGACCAGACGCCGGGCCGCGTGGTTGGACGCGGCCACTCCGAGGTCGCCGCGCAGGATGTGCAGACACAGGTCGATGCCGGAGGCGGCGCCGGCCGAGGTGAGCACGCTGCCCTCGTCGACGAACAGCACGTTCTCGTCGACCCGGACGAGTGGATGCCGGGCCGCGAGGGCCCGCGTGTAGTGCCAGTGCGTCGTGGCGCGCCTGCCGTCGAGCAGCCCCGTGGCGGCGAGCGCGAAGGCGCCCGTCGAGATGGCGGCAAGCCGCGCGCCCCGGTCGTGGGCGGCGATCAGCGCGTCGACGACGGCCCGCGGCGGGTCGTCGCGGTCCGGGAACCGGTAGCCGGGCACGAAGACGATGTCGGCCCACGCGAGCGCGTCGAGGCCATGGGCGACGTAGTACGCGAGACCGTCGCCGCCGGCCACGAGACCGGGTGTCGCCCCGCACATCCGCACCTCGTACGGCATGCTCGCGCGGGTCGTGAAGACCTGCGCGGGAATTCCGACATCGAGCGGCTTCGCCCCCTCGAGCACGAGGACGGCGACGCGATGCAGACGGGAGGCGGGCACAGGAAGAGGTTACGTGGGGCCCGGTCCACGGAGCTGCTGTCCGGATTCGGCGAGGGCCTCGGGATCTTCATGGCGCAGGCACAACTGGCCACGGACGGCGCGCGGGACGTGCTCGCGGGCGTGGTGTGGGCGGGTTCGCTCGGCCTGGTCGTCAACGGCGTACTGGTGTGGGCGGAACGGCGGTTTTTCCCCTGGACCCCCGACCGGCGGGAGGGGCGGGAGTGACGGCTCCGCCGAGGGCCGGGGCGGCGCGGCCCGCGCTCGGTGCCCTGCTGCGCCGGCCGGTCCTGGCCGCTGCCGCCGTCGCCTGGGAGCTGGCGGCCCGCGCGCGGCAGCGTCTTCTTTCCGCCGCCGTCCCGGATCGTGCGCCACGCCTACGACCTGTGGTTCTCCGGACCCGTGAGCCATCTCTTCCTCACCGACGCCGCGTTCGACACCATCGGGCCGAGCCTCGGCCGGATGGTGGCCGGCTTCACGCTCGCCGCAGTCGCCGGGATCACGCTCGGAGTGGTGATCGGCCGCTCCCGACGGGCCTACGCGCTGTGCGATCCGGTGCTCCAGTTCGCGCTTGCCGTCCCGCCGCCCGCCCTGGTCCCGGTCTTCGTCGTGGTCCTCGACTTCGGCACGCCGATGCAGGTCTCGTCGATCGTGTTCAGCGCCGTGTGGCCCGTCCTCGTCAACACGGCGGAGGGCGCCCGTACCACCGATTCACTGCGCCTGGAGGTCTCGGCCGTACTGCGGCCCACCCCCGCCGAGCGGCTCTGGTACGTGATTCTGCCCTCCGCGCTGCCCCGCGTCTTCGCCGGGCTGCGGCTGAGCCTGTCGCTCGGGCTGATCCTCATGGTGTTCTCGGAGCTGCTGCCCGGCACCGAGAACGGCATCGGTTTCCTGCTCGCCGACGCCGAGTCGCGTTCGGACCTGCTGGCTATGTCCTCGGGCTACAGGAGTCCTCTGCCGTGGCCATGGCCGCGGGCCACGCCCTGGGCACCGGACGCGCCGCGTTCGTCAGCCTGCACTCCGCGGGCGGTGTCGGTCACTCGCTGGGCGCCGGTCTGCTGCCCGTACGCGAGGGCGAGGTCACGATCGACGGCACACCGGTCACCGGGGTGCCGGATCGGCTCGCGGTCGTCTTCCAGGACTACGGCCGCTCACTGCTGCCGTGGCTCACGGTCCGCGACAACGTGGCCCTGCCGCTGCGCCGCCAAGGACTGCGCCGGGCCGGGCGGCGGGCCGAGGCCGAACGCATCCTGGAACGCGTCGGTCTGGAAGCCTCGGCCCGCCGATACCCCTGGCAGCTCTCCGGCGGCATGCGGCAGCGGGTCGCCATCGCCCGTGCCCTGGTCGTCCGCCCCCGCCTGCTGCTCAGGGACGAGCCCTTCGGCTCCCTGGACGCCCAGACCCGCGAGGACCTGGAAGACCTGCTCCTGGAGGTGCACCGGACGGACGGCCCCACGATCGTGTTCGTCACCCACGACATCGACGAGAGCGTCTGTGTCGGCGACCGCGTGGTCGTCCTCTCCGCGGGCCCAGGCTCCCGCGTCGTCCGCGACCTGCCGGTGCAACTCCCCTTGAAACGCGACCAGATCGCGACACGGAGCCTGCCGGAGTTCGTGACGCTGCGGGCCGAGGTGGGGCGAGCGGTACGGACACCGGACCGATCCTGAACCAGAGGCGGCCTGCCTGTTTCTCCAGGAGGCGCAGCGCCCTGTTCAGGTGCCGGAACGGGCCGTCGGCGCCGTGACGCCCCGCTGTCCGGGTGCCGGTTCCAGCCGGAGTTCCCGGCCTTGCCACCGTCGCCGCAGCCAGCGGTCGTGGCTGGCAAGGACGACCGCGCCCGGTCCGGTGCCCAAGGCATCCTCCAGCTCGTCGCACAGCCGCGGGGACAGGTGGTTCGTGGGCTCGTCGAGCAGCAGCAACTGGGGCGGGCAGGCCACCAGGAGGGCCAGCGCGAGCCGTCGGCGCTGCCCGACGGACAGCCGGCCGACGGGTTTGTCCAGGTCCGCTTCGTGCATCAGCCCGAGCGAGCCCAGCGGCACCCGCTCGGCCCGCGCCGGTCCCAGGGACTGCGCGTAGGTGTCACGGACCGTGCGCTCGGGCCGTTCGAACACGGTGTCCTGGGTGAGCAGCCCCACCGTAAGCCGTTGTCGCCTGTGCACCTCGCCCTCGGCCGGCAGGTGACCGGCGAGCACCGCGAGCAGCGTCGACTTGCCCGCCCCGTTGCCACCGGTGACCAGCAGCCGGTCGGTGGCCCGCACCTCCAGGGCGTCCAGCGTGAGCCGGCCGGGCACCCGTACGTCGCGGAGACGGACCAGCGGCCGCGGACCCTCCTCCGCACGGGCGGCCAGCTCCCCGGCCGCGAACCGCAGCGGGCGCGGCGGCTCGGTGACCCGGGTGCGCTCCAGTTCCTCCAGCCGCTGGGTGGCGTCGCGCACCCGGCGGGAGATCTGGTTCTGCACCCGGCCCGCCCGGTGGCCGTAGCCCATCTTCTCGTTGTCGCGCCGGCCCCGGTCCGGCGCGACCAGGTGCGCGGTCACGCCCGCCGCGTGCCGCAGCTCCTCCAGTCGCTGCTGCTCCTCGGCGTACCGCCGCTCCCAGCGGACCCGCTCGGCGCGCTTCTCGCCCAGGTAGGCGCTGTAGTTGCCGCCATAGCGGACCGGGCCGTCCACCGCCGGGTCGAGGTCGATCAGATCGGTGCAGACGGCGTCGAGGAACGCCCGGTCGTGGCTGGCGAGCACCACGCATCCGGGCAGGCCCCGGATCTGCTCCTCCAGGAAGGCGGCGGCGCCGTCGTCGAGGTGGTTGGTCGGCTCGTCGAGCAGCAGCGCCGAAGGCCGCCTGACCAGCAGCGCCCCCAGGGCCAGCCGACCGCGCTGCCCGCCGGACAGTGAACCGAGCGTGCGGTCGTGGCCGAGCGCGCCGAGGCCCAGCCCGTCCAGCACGAGGGCCGCGCGCCGGTCGGCGTCCCAGGACTCCCGGTCCTGGGCCCCCTCCAGACGCCGGCCGTAGGCGTCGAGGAGTTCCCGGTGGCCGGGGTCGTCCTCGGGGACGCGGGCCAGTTCGGCGCCGAGTCGTTCGAGTTCCGCGAGGTCCTCGCGGGCCTCGCGCAGCGCCTCGTCGAGCACCGCGCCGAGGGTCGAGTCGGCGTCGAAGGGCATCTCCTGGTGCAGGAAACCGAGGTCGGCGGGGCGGGAGACGCTTCCGGCGTCGGGTTCGTCCACGCCGGCGAGCACCCGCAGCAGGGTGGACTTGCCGGTGCCGTTCTCCCCGATCAGGCCGATACGCCGGCCGGGGGAGGCGGTCAGGTGGACGCCGTCGAGGACGCGACGGCCGCCGAGGACGCGGACGAGGTCGTGGGCGAGCAGAGCGGTCTGGGGCATGGAGGTCCGTCCGATGTGATCGGTGGTCGGCCCGCCGGGCACAGGGCCTCGTGCGCGGGCCACGTCACACGTCGGCGGTTCACACCGCGGGCGCCGCCGTCTCCGTCAGCGTTCCGTCGGCCAGCCGCAGCCAGCGGTTCACCCCGATCTCGGCGAGGAACCGCTCGTCGTGGCTGACCACCATGAAGGCGCCCTGGTAGGAGTCGAGCGCGCTCTCCAACTGGCCCACGCTGACCAGGTCGAGGTTGTTGGTCGGCTCGTCGAGCAGGAGCAGGTGGGGAGCCGGTTCCGCGCACAGCACGCAGGCGAGGGTGGCCCGCAGCCGTTCGCCGCCCGAGAGGACCCCGACCGGCAGGTGCGCACGGGCGCCCCGGAAGAGGAAGCGGGCGAGCAGGTTCATCCGCTCCGCCTCGGGCCGATCGGGGGCGAAGGCGGCGAAGTTCTCGGCCACGGTGCGGTCGAGGTCCAGCAGGTCCAGGCGCTGCGAGAGGTAGGCGATCCGGCCGTCGCCGCGTTTGATCGCCCCGCCGTCCGGGGTGAGGTCACCGGTGATCAGCCGCAGCAGGGTGGTCTTGCCAGCGCCGTTGGGCCCGGTCAGCGCGATGCGCTCGGGGCCGCGGACGCTCACGTCGACGCCTCCGTCGGCGAACACGGCCCGGCCGGCGTGGTGCGCCTGCAGTCCCTCGCCGAGGAAGAGGGTGCGCCCGGCGGGCACCTGGGTGTCGGGCAGTTCCAGGGTGAGGCGCTGCTCGTCGCGCAGCGCGCGTCCGGCCTCGTCGAGGCGGGCCCTGGCCTCGCTGACCCGGGACGCGTGCATCTGGCCGGCCCGGCCCGCGGACTCCTGCGCGCCGCGCTTCATGTTGCCGGCGAAGATGCGAGGCAGCCCGGCGTTCTTGAGGTTGCGGGCGGCGTTGCTCGCCCGGCGCTCGGCGCGTTCACGGGCCTGCTGCATCTCCCGCTTCTCGCGCTTGAGTTCCTGCTCGGCGTTGCGGACGTTCTTCTCGGCGACTTCCTGCTCGGCGCGCACGGCCTCCTCGTAGTCGCTGAAGTCGCCGCCGTACAGGCGTAGTTCGTCGCTGCCGAGTTCGGCGATGCGTTCCATGCGGTCGAGCAGCGCGCGGTCGTGGCTGACCAGCAGCAGGCAGCCGGTGAAGTCTTCGAGTACCTCGTAGAGCTTGTGCCGGGCCGCCAGGTCGAGGTTGTTGGTCGGCTCGTCGAGCAGCAGTACGTCAGGGCGCCTGAGCAACTGGGCGGCGAGGCCGAGGGAGACGACCTGGCCGCCGCTGAGCGTGTTCAGGCCGCGGTCCAGGGTGAGGTCGGCCAGGCCCAGGCGGTCGAGCTGGGCGCGGGTGCGCTCCTCGATGTCCCAGTCGTCGCCGATGGTGGTGAAGTGCTCCTCGCTCACGTCCCCGGACTCGACGGCGTCCAGGGCGCGGATGACCTCGGCGACGCCGAGGACCTCGGCGACGGTGAGATCGCCGGTCAGGGGCAGGCTCTGCGGGAGGTAGCCCAGCGTCCCGCTGACGGACAACGAGCCGGTGGTGGGCCTGAGTTCACCGGCGATCAGCTTGAGCAGCGTGCTCTTGCCGGAGCCGTTGGGCGCGACCAGGCCCGTACGTCCGGTGGCCAGGGTGAAGGACAGGTCGTGGAAGACCGGGGTGTCGTCCGGCCAGGCGAAGGAGAGATGCGAGCAGACGACGGCGGCGTCGGACATGAAGGAGACCTCGAAGGTACTGAGGGCAGGGTGTTGGGACCTCTGCCCTGGGCAGACGTGGGAAAAGTGGGTACGACTAAACGGACCACGTCGGCGGCGCTCCTGAGCACCGGCCGGTGGCCGTCAGATCCGGGTCTCACCCCGAGATGTCGTCTTCACCCACCACGTCTGCGACTCCTCGCTCACACAGTCCAGGTCGCTCACAGTCTAGCAAAGGACGCACCGGCCACTGGCGCCGCCGGGCTGCCCGCGCCGAGCCGGTGGCGACACTGTCGTCGGCTGCCGCCCGCCCCTTAACATCCCTGTCCAGGGGCCACCCGCGCACCCTGGGCAAGGGGCTGAGCATGGGGTCGACCACGTCACGTCCGGTGTTCCGGCGCTTCGCCGGCGCCGTCGCGGTCGGTGCCGCCCTGACCGCGACGTCAGGATGCACCGTTCCCGTGGACGCCGTCGCCGGTATCTCCGTGACCGCCGACGGTCACCTGCTCGGCGTCATGGTGGTCTGCGGACATCAGATCGACGGCGCGACCCTCTACGTGGAAAGCGACGACGTCGACAAACAGAAGGAGGTCGGTTCGTGGACCGCCGACCGCCCCCTCACCCGGGGTCTCACGACCTGGACGCTCGATTCCCCCGCTGCCGGCTGGACCGCTACCAGGCCCCTCGCCCCGCTCACCACCAAGACCACCTACACGCTCTACGGGTGGACCAAGGACAACTCGGGGTCGGCGAGCGGCATCTCCTTCACCCTGGCCGACCGGGACCGGCTCACCCCCGGAAAGGTCCGCTACGACAGCGTCTCGGACAGCGGCGACGACGCCGAGATCACCGTCCCCATGGCGGAGTTCAGAGCCAGGGCCTGCCAGGACGGGTAACGCCACGGCGCCTCCGCCCGGGCACTTCGGTCACGAGCCGCCCGCAGCCGTGGCCGCCTTTAGGGTTCATGGCGGAAGTCCACCGATCGGCCTGGAGACGCCATGTCCCTGCGGATGAAGCTGACCGCGATAACGCTCGACTGCCCCGACCCGATGGCGTTGGCGGCGTTCTACCAGCAGGCCACCGGCCTTGAACCGCACCCGAAGTCGGACGCCGACTTCGCGGGTCTCAACGGTGACCACGGACTCTTCATCGGCTTTCAGCGGGTCGACGACTACCGGGCGCCGCGCTGGCCGGGCCAGACCGTGCCCCAGCAGATGCACCTGTGCTTCGACGTCGAGGATCTGGACGAGGCGGAGGCCCGGCTGCTGGAGCTGGGCGCGGGCAAGCCGGACCACCAGCCCCATGACGCCGCCAGGGCGCGGGTCCTCACTGATCCGGTCGGTCATCCCTTCTGCATCTGCCGGGGCTGACGGGCGGGTTCGGGAGGGCTTCGATCCGGCAGGCCACGGCCGTGACGACCCGGGCGGCCCCGGCCGTCGGGCCGGAGCCGCCGGGCGCCGTGGCTCACGCCGCGGCAGGCCGCCGGTGGGGAGCGGTGAGCCGTCCGGTCCGGGCGAGGGCCGCGACCGCTGCCGCGCAGCCCGTGCCGGTCGCGGTCAGGGCCGCCCAGGTCAGCCAGGTGGCGTCATGGCGCCCGGCGTAGTCCCAGAGCGCGCCGGTGCCGAGGTTGCCCAGGGTGATGCCGAGTCCGGAGACGGTGTTGTAGAAGCCGTAGTGCGTGGCGACCAGGCGGTTGCCGGACAGGGCGACCACGGTGTCCATCTCGAAGGGGTAGACGACCGCTGATCCGGCCGCCAGCAGGACCACCGCGGCGACCAGGGAGACGAGTACGGCCGTCGTGGAGCCGCGCGGGCTCAGTGCCAGCGGCACGAACGCGAGCCCCATCGCGGCCAGGCCCCGCACCACTGCCTCGCTCGGCTGCCAGCGGGACTTGGCCCAGCCGGTGAGCCGTAGTTGGCCCACCACGGCGACGGCGGCGGAGATGACGAACAGCCCACTGGTGACCGCGGTCCCCTCGGTGCCGAGGGCGTCGGACGCGGCGAGCGGCAGGGCGAGATAGACCTGGAAGGTGAGGACGTACGAGCCGATCATGGCCGCGGAGAAGAGGAGGAACGGCCGGTTGGCCACGATGCCGCGCCACTGCGACAGCACACTGTCCTCTCTGCCGTCGTTCGCGCGTCGGTGGCCTGTGGGCAGCGCGCGCCACTGGAGCAGCGTGAGGGCGGCGAAGACGGCGGCGGCGACGGTGCACACCAGGCGGAAGTCGGCGGCCAGCAGGGCGAGTCCGACGACTGGTCCGAGCAACACGCCTGCCTGGTAGTAGACGTTGAAGGTGGCGAAGGCGTCCACGCGCCGCTCGCCCGCCTCGGCGGCCAGGCAGGCGCGGACGGCGGGGTTGAACAGGGCGCCCGCGAAGCCCGTCGCGGCGGAGGCCACGATGAGTGCGGGGAGGCTGTCCACCCAGCCGAGCAGGGCGAAGCCCAGCGTGCGCAGCAGGCACCCGGCCATGATGGGGATCTTGTAGCCGAGACGGTCGGCGAGCGTGCCGCCGATGAGGAACATGCCCTGCTGGGAGAAGTTGCGGACGCCGAGGACGAGTCCGACGGCCCAGGCGGCCAGTCCGAGCCCGTCGGACAGGTGTGCCGCCAGGTAGGGCATGAGCATGTAGAAGGCGAGGTTGATGGCGAACTGGTTGGCCATCATCAGCCGTGCGCCGGACGGGAACGAACGGGTCTGCTGCCACAACTGCTTCATCGGGCGACTCCCACGAGACCGTGGAGCTCGGGGCGGTCGAGGGGGTCGACGACGCGGGTGCAGCGGGTCCAGCGGGTGATGACGCGCTCCCGGCTGTCGGAGATCTCGTCGGGTTCGTCGGCCGGCAGATGACCGATGAGGTCGTGGCGACGGCAGTAGGCGTCGTCGAAGACCGTGCCCACATAGCGTTGCGGCCCGTCGGGGAAGACCGTGACGATCCGGTTCCGCGGGGGCAGCGCGCGGGCCAGCCAACGGGCGACGAGGGCGACGGCGCCGACGCTCCAGCCGCCGGTGGCGTAGTGGTGGCGGGCGAGGTGACGGGCGGCCCACACGGCTTCGGGGGCGGCGACCCAGTGGACCTCGTCGAAGAGGTCGTAGGCGACGTTGCGCGGGTAGATGCTGGAGCCCAGGCCGCGCATGAGCCGGGAGGCGGCGGGCTGGCCGAAGATCGTGGATCCGGTGGTGTCGACCCCGACGATCCGCAGGTGGGGGAGGCGGCGGCGCAGGACGGACCCGATGCCGGCCGAGTGGCCGCCGGTCCCGACGGAGACGACCAGGGTGTCGATACGGCCGAGCTGGGCGAGGAGTTCGTGGGCGAGCGGGGCGTAGGCGGCGACGTTGTCGGGGTTGCTGTACTGGTTGGGGCACCAGGCGTCCGGGTGGGCGGCGAGGAGTTCCTCGACGCGCTGCCGGCGGGCTTCCTGCCAGCCCCCTTCCGGGTGGGGCGTCGTGACGAGGTCGACCTGGGCGCCGTAGGCGGTGAGCAGGCCCGTCATGAGCGGTTCCATGCCGGGGTCGGTGACGACGGTGACCGGATGGCCGTACGTCGCGCCGGCCAGGGCCAGGCCGAGGCCCAGGGTGCCGGAGGTCGACTCGATGATGCGCGCGCCGGGCACGAGTCGGCCCCGGTCGCGCGCGGCGCGGACCATGTGCAGGGCGGCGCGGTCCTTGATGCCGCCGGGGTTGTGGCCTTCGAGCTTGGCCCAGAAGCCTCGGCCGGAGGCGGTGAAGGGCTCGCCGATCCACAGGGCGGGGGTGTCGCCGACGAGTCCGGCAGGGGTGCGCAGGGGCTGCTTGGCGGCAACCGGCGACTGGACCGGAGACAGCGGGGGTCCGGCGTGTTCGGGGTGGTTCATGGCGTGCTTCTCCTGCGGTCGGCGCCATGACGGGCAGCCGGCCGTTGGGTGAGAAAGGGGGGCGGGGTGATCGGCCGCCGTGCGGCCCACCGGGGGTGGGGCACGGCGCGGGACCGATCAGGTCCGCCACACGCCGAGAAGGGCCCGCGTATGTCCGGCGGACGACGCCGCGGACCGCAGCCGAGACCCGTGATGCCCCGAGGGAGGGACGGCGGGTCGGAAGTCGGCCGGTTCGGCCGGCAGTACGGCGGGGAGGGGTGGCTCAGCCATCCCCTCGTTTTGCGGGGGCTGGATGGTCGGCTGGTCCAGGCCCCAGCAGTGAGGCTCGTTGTGGGGGACGGGTGCGCTCTGCCCGGCGGTGGTCCCCCGATGCGGGTCGGGGGAGACCTGCTCATGGGCGAGAGGCGTCGCCCGCGACAGGGTGTCCGCTTGCGGAGAGGCAGACGCCGTGGGGCCGTGACAGCAGACGAAGACATGCAGGAGCGTGGCCAGCAGCACGACGAGGACCGCTCCGACCCGCGGCACGGAGCGGCCGCTTCGCGTGACGGAGGCAGCTCGCATGGACACCGAGAGTAGTCGCTCGTGTGCATAAAGTTCTTGTGAGAATGTCGGGTCGCGGCGCGGCAAGTGCCGGGCGGGACGCCGCGTTTCCGGCACTTCCGGGCCCCGCGATGTCGGCCCGGCCCGGTCCGGACAGGCAAATTTCCTGGACGACGATCACCGCATCGGGTGAGAGCCGGGCGCAACCGGGGCCACGGGCGCCGCCCTCTGCGCGCTCGTCTGCGGTCTCCTGCCCGTGGCCCCGGCCCCGGTCCCGTCCCCGGCGCTCGTGCGAGGTGGGGCAGGGGCGGTCGGCGTGCCGGTGACTGCGCCCCCGTGACGGCCCCGCTTCCGGTTCATTCCTTCAGGGCCCGTGGGACCGATTCCCCGCATCGAGGTCCCCACCTTCCCGATGATCGATTCCTGGCCGGCGCACGCATGACGGGCATCGCACCGCGTTGCCCGAGGAGGCGGCGTGCGCAGGAGAACGACGATCAGGAGAGGGGGCCGTATGCATCTGACCCCGCATGAACAGGAACGCCTGCTGGTCCATGTGGCGGCCGACGTCGCCCAGCGGCGCCGTGAGCGCGGGCTGCCGCTGAACTACCCCGAGGTCATGGCCCTGTTGACGGCACACGTCTACGAGGAGGCGCGGGCCGGGGCGACGGTCGATGCCGTGATGGAGTCCGGTCGGCATGTGCTGCGGCGCGGCGAAGTCATGGACGGCGTCCCGGAGATGATCGACAACGTGCAGGTCGAGGCGACGTTCCCGGACGGCACGAAGCTGGTGACCATCCACGACCCGTTCGACGAGGCGGCCACCAAGGTGGACGTCCATCCCGGGAAGCTGGACCTGCTGCCGGACGACGACGAACACCGCGTGGTGTTCAACGAGGGCGCCGCGCCGGTGCCGTTGGAGGTGACCAATCCCAAGGACCGTCCGATCCAGGTTGGCTCCCACTTCCACTTTGCCGAGGCCAACGAGGGCCTGGACTTCGTCCGCGAAGCGGCCCACGGCATGCGGCTGCACATCCCGTCCGGCACCTCCGAGCGCTTCGAACCCCATGACCGGCGGACCGTGATGCTGGTCCCCATCGCCGGCGAACGGATCGTCCACGGACTTCAGGCCGGCAAGAGCGACGAGGAGAAGCACCTCGATGCCCCACAAGACTGAACAGCCCGACAAGATCGAACAGCCCGGCGAGACCGAACACCCCTGGGACCCGTTGCGGCGTTCCCGCCACGCCGACCTGTACGGGCCGACCACCGGCGACCGGGTCCGGCTCGCCGACACCAATCTCGTCCTGAAGGTGGAGGAGGACTGGTGCGGAGGCCCGGGACGCAGCGGCGACGAGATGGTCTTCGGCGGCGGCAAGGTGATCCGCGAGTCCATGGGCCAGTCGCACATCCCGCGTGACGACCCGCGCCTGCCGGTGGACACGGTGATCACCGGGGCACTGATCCTGGACCACTGGGGCGTGGTCAAGGCCGACGTCGGACTGCGCGACGGCCGCATCCAGGCGATCGGCAAGGCGTACAACCCCGAGACCATGTCGCGGCGGCCCCACAAAGACCCACGCGCCTCGCACTTCGTCGTGGGCCCGGAGACGGAGGTGATCTCCGGCAAGGGGCGCATCCTCACCGCGGGCGGTGTCGACACCCATGTGCACTTCCTGTGCCCCGGGCAGATCCACGAGGCGCTCGCCTCGGGTGTGACCACGCTGATCGGCGGTGGCACCGGCCCCGCCGAGGGCAGTACGGCCACCACTGTGACGCCCGGTGAGTGGCACATCCAGCGGATGTTCGAGGCGCTGGACGCCTTCCCGGTGAACGTCGGCCTGCTCGCCAAGGGCAGCACCGTCTCGCGGAAGGCGCTGCTCGACCAGGTCGCGGCAGGCGCCCTCGGCTTCAAGATCCACGAGGACTGGGGAGCCACGCCCGCTGTGATCGACGCGGCTCTGGACGTCTGCGAGGAGACCGGTGTCCAGGTCGCGCTGCACGCCGACTCGCTCAACGAGTCGGGGTTCGTGCAGCACACCCTGGCCGCGACCGCGCACCGCGGCAAGACGACGGAAGCCAGGTACCGCAGCCTGCACATCTTCCACATCGAGGGTGCCGGCGGTGGCCACGCCCCGGACATGATCGAGCTCGTGGGGCGGCCGAACGTGCTGCCCGCATCGACCAACCCGACCCGGCCCTTGACGGTGAACACCGTCAAGGAGCACGTCGACATGATGATCGTCTGCCATCACCTCAATCCCGAGGTGCCCGCGGACATGGCGTTCGCCGACTCCCGGATCCGGCCCTCCACCATGGCCGCCGAGGACCTGCTGCACGACATGGGCGCGATCTCGATGATGTCCTCCGACGCCCAGGCCATGGGACGCATCGGCGAGATGATCATGCGGACCTGGCAGACCGCGCACGTCATGAAGTCGCGCTACGGCCACCTGCGCGAGGACGACGCCCACGCGGACAACTTCCGTGCCCGGCGCTACATCGCCAAGTACACCATCAATCCGGCCATCACCCACGGCATCGGCCATGAGGTCGGCTCCGTCGAGACCGGCAAACTCGCCGATCTCGTCCTGTGGGAGCCGAAGTTCTTCGGCGTCAAAGCGCACATGGTGATCAAGGGCGGTCAGATCGCCTACGCACAGATCGGAGACGCCAACGCCTCCATCCCCACCCCCCAGCCCTACCTGCCTCGCCCGGTCTGGGGCTTCCAGGGCCGTTCCCCGGCGGCGAACTCCTTCAACTTCGTCTCGGAGGCGGCCGTTGACGGCCGTCTGCCGCGACTCGGACTGCTCAAGCCGCTGCGGGCGATCCGTTCCACCCGGGCGGTCACCAAGGCCGACATGGTGCACAACAACGGCCTGCCGGACATCGAAGTCGATCCCGACACCTTCGAGGTCACCATCGGCGGCGCCACCACCTCGGATGTCCGCACCACCGTGGACGGGCACGAGGTCGGCCGGAACTACGCCACCGAACTGCCCATGGCCCAGCGGTACTTCCTGTTCTGACCGCCTCTTCCCATCGACCGGGGCCGGCTGCGCCGACGAGGCCGGCCCCGCGCCTTCTCATGAAAGGCGAGCCCGTCAACCCATGAGCCGTACCGCCCTGCTCGTCCTGGCCGACGGCCGCTTCCCCGCCGGAGGGCACGCCCACTCCGGCGGCATGGAGGCCGCCGTCGCCTCCGGAGCCGTGCACGACACCGCGAGCCTGGAGGCCTTCTGCCGCGGGCGACTGCACACCGCCGCACTGACCGCGGCCGGTCTCGCCGCCGCGGCCGCCACCGGATGCGACGCCCTCGCTCTGGACGACGCCGCCGACACCCGCACTCCCGCTCCGGCGCTGCGTCGCGTCGCGCGCCGCCTGGGCCGGCAGATGATGCGCGCCGCCCGCGCCACCTGGCCCTGCCCCGACCTCGACCACCTTGCCCACCACCGGCCCCAAGGGGCCCACCAGCCCGTCGTCCTGGGCGTCGCGGCCCGCGCGGCCGGGCTGACCCCGCTCGACGCGGCCACCGCCGCCCTGTACGAGGGCATCGGCGGCCCGGCGACCGCGGCCGTGCGACTGCTGAGCCTCGACCCCCTCGACGCCACAGCGGTCCTGGCACGGCTCGCCGACGACTGCGACACCCTCGCCGCTGCCGCGGTCGCCGCGGCGGCGCGGGTCACCGCCGAGGGCGTCACCGTCCTGGCCGCCGCGTCCGCTCCGCTGCTGGACATCACCGGCGAACAGCACGCCGCCTGGACCGTCCGCCTCTTCGCCTCCTGACACACCGAACGACCTGGAGCCCCCGTGCATCTCGATCACCCCGTGACCCTGCCGCACCGCCACACCTACGGCGCCGCACCCCAGCGCCCGGACGGAAGCCGCCGCGCCCTGCGGATCGGCTTCGGCGGCCCGGTCGGCTCGGGAAAGACCGCGACCGTCGCCGCCCTGTGCCGCACCCTCCGCGACCAGCTCTCCATCGCCGTGGTCACCAACGACATCTACACCCAGGAAGACGCCGCCTTCCTGCGCCGCGAGGCCGTACTGCCCCCGGAGCGGATCGCCGCCGTGGAGACCGGCGCCTGCCCCCACACCGCCATCCGCGACGACATCTCCGCCAACCTCGAAGCCGTCGAGCAACTCGAACAGGCCCTGCACCCGCTCGACCTGATCCTCATCGAGTCCGGGGGAGACAACCTCACCGCGACCTTCTCCCGCGGACTCGTCGACACCCAGGTCTTCGTCATCGACGTGGCCAGCGGCGACGACATCCCCCGCAAGGGCGGCCCCGGCATCACCACCGCCGACCTGCTCGTGGTCAACAAGACCGACCTCGCGCCGTACGTCGGAGCCGACCTGAACACCATGGCGGCCGACACTCGCGAGCAGCGCAAGAGCCTGCCGTTCGCCTTCACCAGCCTCACCACCGACGACGGAATCCGACCGGTCACCGCCTGGGTCAGCGAGCGCCTCACTGCCTGGCGCGCCGGGGCCGGCCGATGAAGACGGCTGCCCCGGCACCGGCCGCGGGCCTCTCACCGCGCCACCCGCAGGGCGAACCGCACACCCCGCGGTCCCTGACTGCCGCCACGGTAGACACACCCGCCCCCTCCGGCGACGCTCCCCACGCCACCGGCCCGACCCCCGCGCATCCGGCCGGCGTCCGCGCCACCGCCCGCCTCCGGGCCACCCACAACGGCCGCACCACCACGGTCCCCCTCCTGCACAGCGACGGCCCCTTCCACCTGCGCCGACTACGGCCCCGAGGAGAACGGGCACGGGTCTGTGTACTCGGCGCGATGAGCGCGCCCCTCGGCGGAGACAGACTCGCGCTCGACATCACCGCCGAAGCACACACCCGACTGGAGGTGAGCACAGCCGCCGCCACCCTCGCCCTGCGCGGCCCCACGCCCGACCCCGCCACCTACGACGTACGGCTCACCGTCGGTGAGGACGCGTCCCTGCACTGGCTGCCCCAGCCGCTGATCAGCGCCGGCGGCAGCACCCTCCACCAGACGTACCGGGTCGAACTCGCCCGCACCGCCCGGCTGCTCCTGCGCGAAGAACAACTCCTCGGTCGGTCCGCCGAACCACCGGGCCACCTGTCCACCCGGCTGACCGTACGGCGCGACGACCGGCCGATCCTCGACCAGCACACGTTCTACGGCGCCCCCGCACCGGCCTGGGACGGACCCGCCGTACTGGCCGACCACCGCGCGACCGGACAGCTCCTCCTCGTCACCCCCGACCTCGGCACACCCCTCGACACCGTCCTCATCGACGACCTGGCGGGAGGCCAGTGCGTTCTGGCACCCCTTGCCGACAGCACGGCCCTGCTCGCCACCGCCGTCGCCCCGACCCTCGCCCGACTGCGAAGCCTCCTCGACAGGGCCCTCAGCCAACTGACTGGTGCCCCTTTGAGGTTCTGACCAAGAGCAACCACACTGCTCGGGTGATGCTCATCAACCCGGACTACCGAAAGTTATGGCTCGGTCAACTGGCCTCCCAGACAGGAGACTTCGTCTTCAGCACCACACTCGCGCTGTGGATCGGCACGGTGCTGCTCGCCGGGCGGTCCTATGCGCCGGTCGCCGTCTCGGGGTTGGCGGTCGCGGTGGCGATGGGCACCCTGTTGGTCGGACCGCCCGCGGGGGTTTTCGTCGACCGGTGGGACCGGCGGCGCGTCATGATGGGAGCGGACCTGGTCCGGGCCGGGCTGACCGGCGCGCTGACCGCCGTCGCATTCCTGCCCGACGGGACCCTGCCGGACGGAGCCGTCCTCACCGCGGTGTACACGACGGTGTTTCTGGCCACCGGCGCCGCGCAGTTCTTCAACCCGGCCCGGTTCGCGCTGATCGGCGACGTGGTCGAGCCCGGCCAGCGGGCACGGGCGGCCGGTATCGGCCAGGCCACCCAGGCCATCGCCACCATCGCCGGGCCACCGCTGGCCGCCCCGCTGCTCTTCACCGTCGGCGCGCGCTGGGCCCTGCTGCTCAACGCGGTGTCGTTCCTCGCCTCGTTCGCGGCCGTGCGGACGGTCCGACCGGCGCGGCCGGGTGTGGCGGGCAAGGTCGTACCCGCCGACGAAGTCAGGGACTGGCGGGGCGAGTTCACCGCAGGGCTGCGGCTGGTGGTCCGCAGCCGGGTGGTCACCGCCCTGCTCGTCAGTGTCAGCCTGGCGACGGTGGGGACGAGTGCCCTGAACTCGCTCAACGTGTTCTTCGTGACCCAGAACCTGGGCGTCGCGTCCCGCTGGTACGGCACGCTGGAGATGGCGCTGGGCTTCGGGCTGGTGGCCGGGGCACTGGTCGCGGCCACGGTCACAGACCGGCTGGGCGCGAGCCGGGTGTTCTCGGCCGGCCTGGTACTGACCGGCCTGGGCGTCGTCGTCTACTCTCGCCTGACCGGGCTGGGGCCCGCCCTCGTCGTCCTGGTCGTGGTGGGCCTGCCCCTGGCCGGACTCAACACCGCGTTGACGCCCGTTCTGCTCTCCTCGGTACCGCAGTCTCACCTGGGCCGGGTCGTCGCGGTGCTCAATCCCGTCCAGCAACTGTCCGCGCTGGTCGGCGTGTCCGCCGCCGGCTGGCTCGCCGGCACCGCGCTGCATGGTCTGCACGCCGAGGTGGCGGGGGCGCACTTCGGCCCCATCGACTCGGTCTTCACGTCGGCAGGCCTGCTTATGGTCGCTGGTGGTGGATACGCGGCGCTGGCGCTCCGGGCTGCGAGGGCGGAGGCCGCGCCGGCGGCGGAGAGAGCGGCGACGCAGAACGAGACCGAAACGCCGACGCCGTAGGGCCGCCAGGCTGCCGACGCGTGTTGGAGTCGGTGACGCCGGGCGAGGTGCTGCGCCGTGTGAGCCGCGGCCGCCGTCGAGGCCGCTACCGCCCACCCTTCCGCGGTGGATCAGCTCACGCTCGTATCACCGTTCTTCCTGCGGGGGCTGGACACCCTCCCGCACGCCACCGTGACAGTGATTGCCGGCGCGGGCCACCATCTCGAACCTCCGGGCCGGTCAGTTCAGCAGGGCAGCCGTGAACGTCGTGCGGTGGTCCACCAGCCAGGTCTGCATGCGGTCCCAGCGTTCCCATCCACCACGCTCGGCCAACGCCTGGAGATAGACGGGGTCACCGTCGGCCACGCGGCGGGCGACGAAGGCCCGGCAGACCTCCGTGGCCTGCTCGATGACGCCGGGCAAGTCGGCGCGGTCCCGCGGCGAGAGGCCGTAGCCGTCGGCGAAGATCCGCAGCCGTGCGGGCGCATCCGGCCCGAAGGGATAGAGAGTGGCCGCGGATCCGGGATCCAGCATGGGCACCCAGTAGCGGGCGGCCATGGCGATGTCCCAGAGGGCACGACCCGGGGCCGCCAAGTCGAAATCGATCAGGGCCGCGGCACGTCCGTCGCGGAAGACGACGTTCTCCGGGCACACATCGTTGTGGCACAGCATCGTTCCCCCCTCCGGGTCGGCCAGATCCCGGGGCCACTCGGCATGGGTGTCGACCGGGACGGCCGCGCTGGTCTCATGCAGGCGCCGCAGCAGACTCCCCACCGATTCGAGGGCAGTCTTCGTCATAGCCCAGTCAGGGAACGGCGGCAGCGCCACGTCGCCCGGGACGAAGGTCAGTTGCTCGCGGCCATCCACGGTGAGACCGACAGGGGCCGGCGCCGCGTCGAAGCCGTGCTCCTTCAGTGCGAAGAGATAGGCATGCAGAGCGCGCGCGTTGCGCGGCGCTGGGCGCTCGACCAACGCACCCCGGCGGAAGACCGCCCCCGCGTTCGCCATCCCGCCGACCAGTGCCTCGTCCTCAGCCGTCATGACGATCACGCTACTGCCAGATCAACCCTGCGCGAGGCGGATCCCAAAGCCCAAGCGGTTCCCTCAGACCTTGTCGGAACAGTAGGAAAGTGGAGAGTTAGGTTCGTGGCGGCGTTCAGGATTTTACGAAGAGAGGTTTCCGCACATGAGCGGGGTAGTGACGGCGGTCAGCCGCAACAGCGAGTATTCGTTCACGAAGCCGAACCGGGAGAGCATCGACTTGCTCGCCGGCCTCGGTGTCGAAGGTGACGTTCACGCTGGTGTGACGGTCAAGCACCGCTCGCGTGTCGCACAGGACCCCACGCAGCCGAACCTGCGCCAGGTCCACCTCATCCACGAGGAACTTTTCGACGAGGTCGGCGAGGCGGGTTTCCGGGTGGCTCCAGGCGAGCTCGGAGAGAACATCACCACCCGCGGCATCGAACTGCTGGACCTGCCGGTGGGCACGCTGCTGCGCATCGGCGCGGAGGCCGTGGTCGAGGTGACCGGCCTGCGGAATCCCTGTCTGCAGATCGACAACTTCCAGGACGGGCTGCTGAAGCAGGTCGTCGGTCGCGACCACCTCGGCAATATCGTGCGCAAGGCCGGAATCATGGGCATCGTCAAGGAGAGCGGCGTGGTGCGCCCCGGCGACATGATCAAGATCGTGCTGCCGGACGGGCCGCATCGGCCGCTGGACCGGGTCTGAGCGTCGGTGCGGCCGTGTCCCATCCTGCGTTCGGTGGTGTGGTATGCGCTGGTCCGGCGAGTTGACCGAGGAACTCGGGCCGCGCGGCGTGGCGTTGCTGCGTCGCTCACACGACGGCCTGCTGGATCACCCGCCACGAACTCCGCTCTGGCGGACGTGGCGGGTGATCGGTCGGCATGCCCAGCAGGTCGTTTCCCACCGCGGATGCGGGCCGTGGGGCTTGTGGAGTTGTCGGCGGGGTGATTGCCGCAGCCGCGGTCTCCTGTGCCAGCGGTGCTTATCGATGGGGTGCGAGGGTGTGGGTGAGGGTGGTGAGGGCGCGGTGGGTGTGGGTTTTGACGGTGCCGACGGAGATGTGGAGGAGGGAGGCGATTTCGTCCTGTTTGAGGTCGTGCCAGTGACGGAGGATGAGGGCTTGCTTCTGACGGGTGGGAAGTTGTTGGAGGGCTTGGCGGAGGGTGCGGTGGTCGTGGTGCTGGAGGGCGGTGGTCTCTGCGGATAAGGCGGTTTCGGTGAGTGTGGTGGTGAGTGGGGCGTGGTGGTGGGTGGTGTGCTGACGGCGGTGGTGCATGCGCGTGAGGTTGTGGATGGTGGTACGGAGGTAGGCGGGGGCGGCTTGTTTGTGATGGAGGTGTTGCCAGCGTTTGCAGAGCTGGTAGTAGGCCTCGGCGACGATGTTCTCGGGGTCGTCCGCGCCGAGGTGTGAGGCGAGGCGCAGGAGGGGTGTGTACTGGGTTTGGAAGAGCCGGGTCAGTACCGATTCCCGGTCGCTTTCCTCCAGTTGCCGTTCGTTCGGCTGTGGTTTTTCGGTCGTGGGTGCCGGGCTGGTATTGACTGTTTGTGCTGCCCGGACTGGGGAGGCGGGGGCCAACAGCCGGGCGTCCGTCCTGCCTTCGTCAGGACCGGGTTCGTCCGCTGGTGAGGGTGATGCGTCTTCCGCTTCCGGTCGTGCTGTCCGGGCTGCGGATTCGGGGCCCGGCCGGCGTCCACTGGTGCAGTTCTCCGTGGGTGCCGGGTGCGGTCTTCGCTCGCCTGTGCGGCCATTGGCTGTGTCATCCGCGGGTACGGGTGGTTCGGTGGTGGTCTCGCGTGGTGTGCGTCTGGTGCCGGTCATGAAGTGTTGACATCCCCTGTTGCGTGGCCGCGTCATGGCCCACGCCCTTCAGATCTCACCGGCTCCCTGGCTCCCTGGCCGCTGGGCCCCAGTACTTGCCGGGGTGGTGGGGAGGGTGGGCGGGCGTGTGTGCCGTGGCGTCGTCGGCGCTTTGCTGTCACTCCCTTGTGTGGGTCAGGCCGGTGCGCGGTGGTCCGCGGTCAGGCCTGTGGCCGGTTGGTGTGTGGTGTGGTCGGGCCGGTCCGGAGGTCACCATTCGTCCTCGTCGTCGGGAGAGCCGGGTGAGGTGAAGTTCAGCATCCGGCGGTCGTCGCCCTCGGCGATCAGCGTCATCTCGGCGTCGCCCGCGGGTAGTTGCTCCAGGGCCTCCCGGCCGGGATGCGAGGGGGACCTCCGGGACGCCGTGGACGATGTCCGTCGCGGTGCTGAAGTTCCGCCTGCGGCTGGTGCCGGACCCACCGTTCGATGGCGATGGTGTGGGTCCCTGTGGCGGGTCGGTGTCCGGATTCCTTCCCTCCGATAACGGCGCACCGTCCCCTGCCTCACGGCCCCGGAGAGGGTTGAGCATGCCCGTAACCGGGTTGTACGGAGGGTGGTTGGAGTTCCGGTCCGCACACGGGGTTCCCACCTCCTTCCGCCTTCCGGCGGCCGCTGCGGGCGGGTCGGGGCGTGGATTGTGCCTGGTGGGCGGGTGTGCCGGTGTTTTTCCTCGCCGCCGGCCGTGCTGTGCCGTGTTCGGTTGTGGGCGGTGGAGTTGAGGTATGTGGAGGCATGCCTGGTAGCCGGTTGGTGCGCAACGTTCCCATCGTGTGGGCCCCCGGTTGTTGCGTTGCTGCGGTGGTGTCCGCGTGGCAGGATCCGGCCGAAAACTTACACGTTCGTGTCAACGTTCGAGGGGTGCTGCGCAACTTTTACATGTGGGTTTCATCCGTGGTTGATCAGAGGGGGACGTGGGTCGTGCGTGTCGAGGAGTCGGGGATGGACGACGGTATGTGGCTGACGACGGAGCAGGCGGCGCG